>CAYLNP010000280.1:0-3266 GCA_964384925.1 uncultured Woeseiaceae bacterium | reverse complement strand
GGTCAGGAAGCGGACCGTATTGAGATCCAGGTGCACGGTGCGCTTGATGCGCCGACCGCCGGAATCGAACATGCCGCGCCAGTTCCTGAAGGAATGTTCGAGGAACTTGTGCGTGGGGATCACCGTCACCGTACGGTCCCAGTTCTGCACCTTCACGACATTGAGCGCGATATCCACGACGTCGCCGTCGGCGTCGAACTGCGGCATCTCGATCCAGTCGCCAACGCGCACCAGATCGTTGTTGACGAGCTGGATGCCGGCCACGAACGACAAAATCGTGTCGCGGAAGATCAGCATCAGGATTGCGGTCATCGCACCCAGACCGCTGATGAAAAACCACGGCGACTGGTTCGCCAGCGCGGCGATGACCATGAAGCCCGCCAGCAGGTAGATGATCAGCTTGACCACCTGCACGTAGCCCTTGATCGGGCGGCCCTGGGCGAGCGGATAACGCTGATAGATGTCGTGCACGGCGTTGATCATCGCGCCCAGCGCGCGGGCGATGATCACCGCCATGGTCGCAAGCATCAGCCGCTGCACGAAATCCACGGCCAGCGCCGGCAGCTGCGGCACCAGCAGCACGCCGCGGTTGATGACGATCACCGGGATCACGGGCACCAGGCGCTGAAACACCAGATTCTCGTTGATGACCCCGGCCCACCAGGTCGGTACTCGACGGGTGAGCAGGTTGACCACGCGAAGCACCGACACTTTGGCGACGAGATACGCAAGCCAGGCGACGAACAGCACCAGGGCTGCAACGGTCAGCGTCTGCGCCCATGGCAGCCGGTCCATCCAGGCCAGGTACTCAGCGACGGTATCGGCGTCGATCAGCCGAGCCGGTGCATCGGCCGATACGTTGGCGGCATCGGCGGGCGCGAGGTCAGCGGGTCCGGGCGTGGCAGTATCGGGCATCAAGACTCCAGGAAGTGCGCAGGGCTGCGCATCGGCAGCCTGGGAGGGTGGCGTGTCTGCGCGCCCATGGTAGCCAAGCGGGATGGCAAATTCATGTGGCCGGGCGAGGGTCTCAGCGCTCGGGCAGCTCCGCACCACATTGCCAGCACACCGCGAACTGGCCCTCGATACGCTCGCCGCAGCTGCTGCAGCTCCAGTCGGCGAAGCCACCGGCGGGCTCGGACAAGGCCGCGGTGATCAGGTGCTTCGCATGGTCGGCCTGAAGATTGTCGAGCACCCACAGCTGCGGCCAGCATTCCATGAAGGGCACTTCACCGAGCACACCGAGCAGGCGATCGTTGCGCACGATCGCGGCCACCCCCTGCGCCTCGAGCAGATTGCGCAGGTGATTGATCGTGACAATGGACTCGTGGCTGTAGACCTTCTTCACGCGTCCTGGCCGCGAAGCCCGCGCAGGAAGGCGCCGGGGTCGGCGCCCTGCTCGAGCACTTCGATCAGCGCCGAGCCGACCACGGCACCTTCGGCGTGCGCGCCGATCATGCTGACCTGCGCGGCTTCGCGGATACCGAAGCCGGCACACACCGGGATCGGCGAGACCTCGCGAACGCGGTCGAGATAGTCGGCCACGCCGGCCGGCAGCCCGCGTGCGCCGCCGGTGATGCCCGTCATGGTCACGGCATAGACGAAGCCTCGGCTGGCCTCGCACAGCAGGCGCATTCGCCGCGTCGGGGTTGCCGGCGTGACCATCTGCACCAGGCCCACGCCCTCGCGTTCGAGGGCTTCGCGCAGCGGCGCGCATTCCTCCAGCGGCAGGTCGGGCACGATGTAGCCGCAGACACCGACCTGCGCAGAGCGGCGGGCCAGCGCCTCGTAGCCGAAGTTCAGCAGGGGATTGAGATAGCTCATCAGCAGCAGCGGTGCGCTGGCGGCCGCGTCACGTTGGGCCAGCCGGGCGAATATCCAGCGCAGACTCACACCGTTCTCGATGGCCGCCTGGCTGGCACGCTGGATGGTCATGCCGTCGGCCATCGGGTCACTGAACGGCACGCCGATCTCGACGACGTCGGCGGACTGCGCGATGACTTCGAGCGCCGGCAGAAAGCCTTCCGCGGTCGGATAGCCGGCCGTGAGGAAGGCCACCAGCGCAGGCTCGCCACCCTCGGCGCGCTTGCGGATGGCGGCGGTGATGCGCTCATACGGCTGCATCGCGGGCCTCCAGCGGATGCTTGGAAAGGGTGGGCATGTCCTTGTCGCCGCGCCCGGACAGCCCGATGAGCAGGCGTCTGCCGGTATTTTCGCGGGCCCAGGCGCGGGCACCGGCGAAGGCGTGCGCGGTTTCAAGCGCAGGCAGAATGCCTTCCAGCGCGCAGCATTCGTTGAGGGCATCCAGCGCCTCAGCATCGCTGGCGGCGATGTAGCGCACACGCCCGATCTGCTGCAGCAGTGCATGTTCCGGCCCCACGCCCGGGTAATCCAGACCGGCCGAAATCGAGTGCGTGCCCTGGACCTGGCCGTCATCATCCTGCAGCAGCAGGGTGTAGGTGCCCTGCAGCACGCCGGGCCGCCCCCGCGACAGCGTGGCTGAATGCTGGCCCAGCCCCATCCCCGACCCGCCGGCCTCCACGCCGATCAGCTGTACGCCGCTGTCGGCCACCATCGGGTAGAACAGCCCGATCGCATTCGAGCCGCCGCCCACGCAGGCAAACACCGCATCGGGCAGCGCGCCTTCGACCTTGAGCATCTGCTGGCGTGCCTCGCGGCCGATCACCGCGTGCATCTCGCGCACAAGATACGGATAGGGATGGGGTCCCACCACCGAGCCGAGCAGATAGTAGGTGCCCTCCGGGTCGGACACCCACTCGCGCAGGGCCTCGTCGATAGCCGCGCGCAGCGTGCGATCGCCGGACTGCACCGCGTGCACCGTGGCCCCGAGCCTGCGCATGCGATCGACGTTTGGCGCCTGACGTTCCACGTCCACGGCACCCATGTACACCGTGCACGGCAGGCCCAGGCGCGCGCAGGCTGCGGCCGAGGCCACGCCGTGCTGGCCTGCGCCGGTCTCGGCAATGACGCGCTTTGCGCCGAGCATCTTCGCCAGCAACGCCTGACCGATCGCGTTGTTGATCTTGTGCGCGCCGGTATGGGCGAGATCCTCGCGCTTGAGCCACACCTGCGCGCCCCAGGCCCGCCCGAGGTTGGGCGCATGTGTCAGCGCGGTGGGCCGGCCGACCCACGTCTCCAGCTCGTCGTGAAAACGTCCGAGAAAGACCGGGTCCTTCAGGTGCTGATGCATGCCCTTGGTGAGCCGCTCCAGCGCCGGCACCAGGGTCTCGGGTACGTAGCGGCCACCG
>CAYLNP010000279.1:0-3267 GCA_964384925.1 uncultured Woeseiaceae bacterium | reverse complement strand
CTGCGGGGTCACAAAGTATACGTCGGCATGTAAGATGCCACGCAATTGCGCTGCAACGCGAAAGGGCTGCGAATGAACGACATTCTGGTCGGTAAGGGCGAAAGCCAGGTCTGGCTGCAGGGGCGCTATGCGAACCGCCACGGCCTTGTCGCGGGGGCCACGGGCACCGGCAAGACAGTCACGCTGATGATGCTTGCCGAGGGCTTTTCGCGCATGGGCGTACCGAGCTTCATCGCCGATGCGAAGGGCGACATCGCGGGTCTGGCCGCGGCGGGGACGCCGCACGCGCGCATCGATGAGCGTATCAAGACCATCGGTATCGAGGATTATTCCCAGCAGGGCAGTCCGGTGGTGTTCTGGGATCTCTGGGGCGAGCTCGGTCACCCGGTGCGCGCCACTATCAGCGAGATCGGGCCTACGCTGCTGGCGCGCATGCTCATGCTCAACGACACGCAGGAAGGCGTGCTCAGCGTGGTGTTCCGGGCGGCAGATGATGCGGGCCTGCTGCTGCTCGACCTCAAGGACCTGCGGGCCCTGCTCAACCATGTGGCCGAGAATCGCGCGGCGGTCAGCCAGCAGTACGGCCTTGTGAACGCAGCCAGTCTTGGTGCCATCCAGCGCTCGCTGCTGCGCCTGGAAAATGACGGTGCGGGCCACTTCTTCGCCGAGCCTAGCCTCGCCCTGGAAGACCTGATGCGTCAGGACCTGTCCGGGCGCGGCATCATCAACATCCTCGCGGCCGAGCGGCTGATGATGCAGCCGCGACTCTACTCCAGCTTCCTGCTGTGGCTGCTTTCGGAGCTCTTCGAGCGCCTGCCCGAAGTCGGTGATGCAGACCGCCCGAAACTGGTGTTCTTCTTCGATGAAGCCCACCTGCTGTTCAGCGATTGCCCGCCGGCGCTGCGCCAGCGCGTCGAGCAGGTCGTGCGCCTGATCCGCTCGAAGGGGGTGGGCGTGTACTTCTGCTCGCAGAACCCCGACGACGTTCCCGACGAGATCCTCGGACAGCTCGGCAATCGGGTCCAGCACGCGCTGCGTGCGTTCACCCCGCGTGATCAGAAAGCCATACGCGCCGCTGCCGAGACCTTCGTGCCCAATCCAGGGCTCGACGTTGTGGAAACCATCACCACACTGGGCGTGGGCGAGGCGCTGGTGTCCACACTGGGCGACCGTGGCATCCCGCAGCCGGTGCAGCACACCCTGGTGTCGCCCCCGCGCTGCCGGATGGGTCCGCTGTCACCCGAGGAGCGCGCGCAGGTGCGAAGCCGCAGCCCGGTCGGCGCGCGCTACGATACGCTCGTGGATCGTGAATCGGCCTACGAAATGCTGAAGAAGCAGGCCGAGATTGCAGCCCAGGCGACGGTGCAGGCCGCCGAGGAACAGGCAAGGGCTGCCGAGGCAAAAGCGGCCGAAAAGGCAGCGAGCAAGTCGGCCGCGAAGCCTGCGGCAAAGCGGGCCAGCAACCGCCAGGGCGTGGGCGAGGCTTTCGTGAAGTCCACTGTGCGTACCATTGGTACGACCATCGGTCGGGAAATCTCCCGCGGCCTGCTCGGCTCGCTGCTGGGGCGGCGTTGATCTGCAGCCCCTGACTCGCGCAGCGCGGACGTCCGCCTTGCCGCCGCGATAGCTGCAGGATTCGACTTTGATGCCTTCACCCACGAAAAGCGAAGCCAGGGCGCCGTCGGGCCTGACCGGGTGGGCCATCGCCGAGGCCGTGCGACTGGACGAGGAAGGCGGTGCACCGATCGACGAACGTCATGCCTGGCAGGCCGGCCGTGCCGCCGGCGGCGACCTCGAGCAGCGGGTGCTGGCACGGGCGCGCGCAACACGCCTTGGCGGAGAGCTCAGTACCGCCGTCGCGGAGATGCGCGGGCGCCTGGTTTCGGTCCTGCTGATCGCTCAGGTCCTTGCGATGGTCTCCGGGGTTGCCGCTGCAGGTGTCGTGTTCGGTGCCTCGGCGGGCGATGGTCGAGGCGCGCTGAATATCCTGTGGGTCCTGGGCAGCCTGCTGGGCTTCCAGCTGCTCATGCTGCTGCTGTGGATGGTGTTCACGTTGCTTCGACCTGGCGCGCGCGGCGGTGTGCTGGGGCGCAGCGTGCTGGATGTGGCCGGCAGTGCGCTGCGCCGCGTGCAGCCAGACCGCGTGCGCAGGCTCGCTGTGCTTGCCGTGCTTGCGGCGCTGGGCCGTGAGGGCATCGCGCGCTGGTCGGCCGGGCTGCTCACCCACCTGCTGTGGGCAGCATTCGGTGTGGGCGCGGTGCTGATGAGCGTGTGGACGATGTCGCTGCGCCAGTACGACTTCGCCTGGGGTACGACGCTGCTGGATGAGGCGCAGTTCGTGGCGCTGATCGGATGGCTGGCAGCGTTGCCTGCGGCGATCGGGCTGGCGGTTCCCGATGAGGCGTTGATCCGCGCAAGCCGTCTCGGCGGCGACACCCTGGGTGAAGGGCGGCGCGCCTGGTCGGCATTGCTGATCTGGTCGCTGGTGCTCTACGGCGTTCTGCCGCGCATGCTGCTGGCAGGGCTGTGTGCGCTTCGGCTGGGCGCCGCACTCAATCGGCTGCGCCTGGATGTGCAGCTGCCGGGGTTCGCGCGGCTGGCGCCCCGCCTGGTACCGGGCACGCGCGCTCTGGGCGTGGTGGACCCCGAACGCAGCGACCCCTCGGCGCGTATCGCCGACACCGGGCCCAGACGCAGTGCTGCCCTCGGCCCCGTGCTGCTGGTCGGCCTTGCGCTGTCGGACGATCACGCCGTGGCGCTGCAGCACCAGGTGGATGCGAAGATCGGCTGGCTCGGGACGGCCGATGCGCGCGAGCAGCGTCACGATCTGCTCGCACAGCTCACGGCGCGCGAGCCGCGCCCGGGCGTGCTGGTGGTGGTGAGCTCGCTGCTGCGCACACCAGACCGACACACCCAAGCGGTCCTGCAATCGCTGCGCGGCGCGACGGATGCCGCCGTGTGGCTGCTGGTCGGTGAGACCGATCGTGCCTTGGCACAGGGCATCGATGTCGCGCAACGCCAGCACAGCTGGCGCGCGATGGCGGATTCAGCAGGTGTGGATCGCGTCGTGTTCGAATCCACCGGCGGCGCTGGGGAGGCGTTGCTCGCGGATCTGCATGCAGCACTGGATTCAGCCGTCGGCGCGGAGACCTCCGATGGCCGATGATGCACTGAAGGTGGCCGTGGTCGGTCATACCAATACCGGCAAGACCTCGTTGCTGCGAACCCTGCTTCGCGACACGCACTTCGGCGAGGTTCGTGATGCAC
>CAYLNP010000278.1:0-3285 GCA_964384925.1 uncultured Woeseiaceae bacterium | reverse complement strand
CGCCCGGCCGGGCCGTTCACCAGTCCGCCCGGCCCGATGACGGTGTAATCGAGGCCGCTGGCGCGCAGGTAAGCTTCGCCCCGCGTTTTCCAGTACAGCACGTACCCCAGTCGAGGACTCTCGCTGTGATCGCGATGCGGACCCGCGGCCGCTGAGGAGATCAGCACGAAATGCTGCACGCCCGCGTGGCGCGCCGCGTCAACCAGATTGCGAACGCCGCCGTAGTCGACGTAGCGGGGACTGTTTGGGCCTCGCCAGTCGCGCGACCCGATCGCGCTGATCACGTAGTCGACGCCGCGCATTGCACTGGCGACCTGCGCTTCGTTACGTACGTCGAGCTCCACCCAGGGGATGTCCAGCCCTGTGCGTTCGCGCGCCTGAAATGCGTTGGTCGTCAGCGGTCGTACCTGGTAGCCCTCGGCGAGGAGCCTGCGCACGATTTGCTGGCCGGTCTCCCCTGACGCACCCGCCACCAGCACCAAGGTCCCCTCCGCCACGGGCTGGGAATCCTGCGGTGAGCTCACGGACAGCCCGGCCCACGCGGGCACTGCCAGCAGCCATATCAGGGATGTCAGCCACCGCAAACTCAACATTTCAAGCCCCCCAAACTGTCGGGATAATTCGCCCGGCACGACACTCGCACGGCGTGGGAACTCACGCCCAAGTGCAGGTGTCCCACTCTCTGAGTGCCACCCCTGCACTCGTGGCCCGCGATCCTCCCTTGTGCGGGCTGATCGACCCGGCACCCCATGCCGGGTCTTGTGCCCCGGAGCGGCGTCGTAACGCGATGCCAGTACGCTCCGGGGCCTTTTTTTGCCCCGCCCCTGCGGGTCCGGTCCACACTGCGTCAAGGCACCTGGCTTTGCAAGCCTGTGCCCGTTCGCGCCGGTCAGTCCTGTGCCGGGGCGGCGAGTATCGCTTCGGGGGGCGGCATCAGGCCTTCCAGGGCGATACGCGCCTCGTCGACGCCCTGCCGGGACAGCGCCGAGAAAAGCTTCACGCTGGCCCGCCCCGAGAGCGCGCGACGCGCTGCGTGCTCGGCGGCGCTGCCGGCGCCCCGACTGAGCTTGTCGGCCTTGGTCAGCAGCACATGGGCAGCACAATCGGCATGCGCTGCCCACTCGAGCATCTGCAGATCGTAGTCGAGCAGCCCCCTGCGCACGTCGACGACGACGATCACACCGGTCAACGAGCGACGCTGGTCGAAATACGCCTGCATCAGTCCCTGCCAGTGTCGCTGAATGCTCTCGGGGACCTTCGCGAAGCCGTAGCCCGGCAGATCGACGAGACGCCGCCCCCCGGGCACGGCATCATCGAGCGAGAAGAAATTGATCAGCTGGGTTCGACCGGGCGTGCGGCTGACGCGGGCAAACTGCTTGCGCCCGACGATGACATTGATCGCGCTGGACTTGCCCGCGTTCGAGCGCCCGGCGAAGGCCACCTCCATGCCATGGTCAGGCAGAAACTGCGCCGGGTTATGGGCGCTGTGCAGGAAGCAGGCGTCGGGATAGGCGGACATATATAAGGATTCTACCCGCAGGGCCGGGAAGATTTTCCGCGAATGATTAATGTACAATCCCCGGCCGGAATTGCATGAATGGACGCTGGCCGGTACGGGTGCAGTACGGCACCTGCTCAAGGATCTCGGGAGCAACTTCTGACATGTTCGTGAAACGGTTCGATCTGGAGGCCACACGACACCGTGGCCTCGCAACGACGATGCTGGCCCTGATATTCACCGGGCTGCTCGCAAGCAGCGGCGCACGGGCGCAGGCGCCGGGGCAGGGCGATCCACAGGCCGGGCAGGCCAAGTCCATGACGTGTGCCGCCTGCCATGGCGCCGACGGCAACAGCGTGAATCCCGAGTGGCCGTCGCTGGCCAGCCAGCATGCCGGCTACTCTGTCCGTCAGCTGTACGCCTACAAGAACGGCGAACGCAACAACGTGCTGATGGTCGGCCAGGCCATGACGCTGTCGGATCAGGACAAGCTCGACCTCGCCGCCTACTATGCGCAGCAGACGCTCAAGCCGCTGACCGCCGGTGCCGGCGACTTGAGTCTCGGCGAGCGGCTCTACCGCGGTGGCAACCCTCAGACCGGCGTTTCGGCGTGTATCGCCTGCCATGGTCCGCGCGGTCTGGGCAATCCCACGTCGGGTTATCCGCGTGTCAGCGGCCAGCACGCGCGCTATCTCTACGACACCCTGACGCACTACGCCGAGGGTTCGCGGCAATCGGATGGCGGGGTGCTCGGGCAGATGATGCGCAGCATTGCCGGGCGCATGACCGACGACGAAAAGCAGGCCGTCGCCGCCTACATGCAGGGCCTGCAATAGCGCGGGCGGGGAACTCGCACGCCACGAGCGGACCTAACACACCAGTAACCGCACCAGGCCACGATCCACAGGGGCGTCATGAGAACTATTCTATTCGCAGGATTTGTGCTGTTTCTCGCCGGCTGTGCCGAGTCGCCAGCGCCGGCGCAGGTCGAGCAACCTGGCGCGGAGATCAGCGAGGAGGCGATGCTCGCCGACACGCCGGCCGACTCCATGGCCAGCGACGACAGTATCCAGGTCGTAGAGGAAGACCCGGCAGATTCGCCCGCGGATCTCACCACCGACGAGCAGGGCACGCTGGTCGCCGAGGAGATGGTCGATGATCCGGGTCCGGCAGCCGCCAGCGGGCCGGGCGTCATCCGCCTTGCGCAGTCGGGTACGCCTGCCGCGGCGAGCGAGGCGCGCTTCCGCGAAGGTCGCCACTATCAGCGTCTTTCGCCTGCCCAGCCGACCTCCAGTGGCCCGGAGACGGTCGAGGTCGCAGAGGTGTTCTGGTACGGCTGCCCCCACTGCTACGAGTTCGAGCCCTTCGTGCAGGACTGGAAGAGCAAGGCGCCGGACGGCGTCAGCGTCGTCAGCATCCCGGCCACCTGGAATCCGCTGTTGCTGCTGCATGCCCGCGCCTTCTACACCGCTGAGGATCTTGGCGTTCTCGATGATGTGCATATGGCGGTGTTCCGGGAGTTCCACGAGCGCCGTAACCCGCTGGACAGCGAAGCCCGAATCCGTGATTTCTTTGCCGGCCAGGGGGTCGCCGAAGCAGATTTCGATCGCAGCTGGAGCTCGTTCAACGTACAGAGCAAGGTGCAGCGCGCCGAACAACTGGCACGCCGCTACCGCGTCACCGGCGTGCCGATGCTGGTGGTCAACGGCAAGTACGTCGTCGACGGGCGCTCGGCCGGTGGCCTGCGCCAGATGCTGGATGTCGCCGAAGAGCTGGTGACGCTGGAG
>CAYLNP010000277.1:0-3299 GCA_964384925.1 uncultured Woeseiaceae bacterium | reverse complement strand
CTCATGTTCTCGATGATGCCCAGTACGTTGACATTGACCTTGCGGAACATCTGCAGTCCCTTGCGGGCATCGGACAGCGCAATGTCCTGCGGCGTGGTGACGATCACCGCGCCGCTGACCGGCACGCGCTGCGCCAGCGTCAACTGGATGTCACCCGTGCCGGGCGGCATGTCCACCAGCAGGTAGTCGAGTTCGCCCCAGAGCGTCTGGCCGAGCATCTGGTTGAGGGCGGAGGTCACCATCGGCCCGCGCCATACCATCGGCTGCGCGTCGTCGACCAGAAACCCGATCGACATGGCGTGGATACCGTGCGCGCTGAGTGGGTCGAAATGCGCGCCATCGGGCGTGACCGGGCGTTCGCCGCTGAGTCCGAGCATGCGCGGCACGCTGGGTCCGTAGATGTCGGCATCGAGCAGCCCCACACGCGCACCTTCGGCTGCCAGCGCAAGCGCCAGATTGACGGCTGTCGTGGATTTGCCGACGCCGCCCTTGCCGGAGGCCACGGCGACAATGTTGCGCACGCCGTCTGCGGGTTTCAGATTGCCCTGCACCGCATGACGAGCCACCGTCCACTGCAAGCGCAGATCGACCGGCGCGCTGACGCCTGCGGCGCGCAGCTGTTCGATCAGCAGATCGCGGATCTCGGCCTGACGCGATCCCAGCGGCAGGCCCAGTGCAAGCACGATCTGGATGGTCTCGTCGACAAGCGCCACTTCCAGGCGCGTGGCGGCGGTGCTCAGCGGACAGTCGAACCACGGCAGCACGAGCGCGCCGACCGCCGCTTCAACCCCCGCCTTGTCCGGTAGACCCATGACCGCCACCATCCCTGGTACCAGCCGCGGATTGTAGCGCATCGCCTCCGCAGGCCGGACGCGCAAGCTGCGATGTGTCGCACATTGCCCGAGGGCCCATATGGCATAATCCCGCGATGGTCTTCAGACTCGAGCCAGGCAGCCCCCTGCGCACGTGGCGTGCATGCAACGCCACACCACACAGTCATGCGGGATGACGGTCAATCGCCATGAATTTTCTCAGCGCGCTCAAGGCTGATCGCCTCATTGCCCAGATCCAGGGCGCGGGGGACCCGGGATCGCCCGCGGCGCGCAAGGCGCTGGACAAGCTCAGGCGCATCGGGCCAGGCGCCATTCCGCAGATCATCGAGGCGCTTGGCCATGCCGACCGCCGGCAGACCGTCGAGTTTGTCGAAGTCCTGACCGGACTGATATCTGACCGGACATTCGCGCAGGTCGCCAAGGGGCTGGCCGACTCAAGTCCGCGTGCCGTGTCCGGAACGGCCTGGGCCCTGTCGTCGAGCCAGAACTTCAACCCCAACAGACTGCTCGAACTGCTCGGCGAGGAAACCACGTCCAAGCCCGCATTGCTGGAAGTGATGGGCGTCCACAAGCAGCGCCTCAACCTGCGCGAAGTCTTGCGCTACGCCTACGAGCTCGAGCCCGCCGAGCGCACCGCCATGTTCAAGCTCATCGGCAGTGCCGCAGACGCCGACCTCGTCCCCGAGCTCATCGCCCGACTCGACGGCAAGGACCCGGGTGTGCGCGTGCACATCATCCGCATCCTCGGCGAGTTCAAGACACGCGAGGTGAGTCTGGCCCTGCAGCGTCAGCTCGACGACCCGCAGAAGCTGGTGCGCAAGGCCGCGCTCGAGGCCCTGGCCGAGCACGGCGATGCCCTGGACATCTCGCGCCTGTGCCGCCTGCTGATGGACGCGGATATCGACGTCGTCAACCAGGCAGTCGATCTGATCGTGCGCCTGGCACACCCCGACACCATCAAGCACCTGGTCGGCCCCCTGAAGGATGAATCCGAGTACGCGCGGCGTGCTGCCGTGGAAGTGCTCAACGAGCTGTGTGACGCCAACAGCGTCAAATCACTGCTCGATGCCGTGAAGGACGAAGACTGGTGGGTGCGATCGCGCGCCTCCGACGCGCTGGCCAAGATCGGCGGACCGCGGGTCATCGACGCGGTCCTGCGCCTGGTCAACGATGAGGATGAGAGCATTCGGCGCGCCGCAATCGAGATCCTCAACGCCACGAAAGACGAACGCGCCGTGCGCTCACTGATGAAGGCGACCGGCGACACCGACTGGTGGGTCCGCGAACGCGCCGCCGACGCGCTCGGCGACATCGGCAGCCGTGAGGCCGTGCCGGCCCTGCTGGCCATGCTCGACAGCGAGCCCAAGAGCATCCCCGCGGCCCTGCGGGCGCTGGGCAAGCTCGGCGACACCTCCGTCGTCCCCAAGCTCACGCCGCTGCTCAAGCGCGACGAGAAGGCGATCAAGATGGGTGCCATGACCGCGCTGGCGCAGCTTGCCGGCGAGCGTCAGGCAGAGTCGGTGCGCACGCTCATCCTGCACGCCGGTCAGGCCACCTCGGACGTCACGGTCAATCGCCTGGCGGGCAAGCTGATTCAGGACATGCAGTCGCGTCTGCAGGGCTCCACGACCACCGCGAGCGGCAGCATCGCGCGCGCCGCAGACTCGCTCAGCGGCAGTTACCGCATCGCCGGCACCGGCGCCCAGACGCTGCTGGAGGAAAACCCCCTGGCCAGCGGTGCGCCGCTGCCCTCGTCGCTGCCCAGCGCCGCGCTCGGCGAAGCGCTCGACATCAATGCCCTGAAAACCGGCGACATCATCGAGGGGCGTTATCGCTACATCGAGAAGATCGGCAAGGGGGCCTTCGGAACCGTGGTGCTCGTCGAAGACACCGTGGTCGAGGAACGCCTGATTCTGAAGTTCCTGAACCCCAACGTCGCCTCCGACGAGGAGATGATGAAGCGCTTCGTGCACGAGCTTCGCTATTCGCGAAAGATCACGCACAAGAACGTCATCCGCATCTACGACTTCGTGTACATCGCCGGCAACTATGCCATCTCGATGGAGTTCTTCCCCTCGCATACGCTGGGCGGAGAGGTCATCAATCAGCAGCCAATGGATGTGCAGAAGGCCTTGGGCTTCGGCTGCGATATCGCCACCGGCATGGCGGTGGCGCACCAGCAGGGCATCATCCATCGCGACCTCAAGCCGGCCAATATCCTCATCAACGATCAGGGTCTGCTCAAGATCGTCGACTTCGGCGTGGCCGCCGCCGCCTCCAGCGGGGATACGCAGCTGACCAAGACCGGCTATGTGATCGGCTCGCCGAAGTACATGGCGCCCGAACAGATTCTTGGAAAGAAGGTCGACGAGCGTGCCGACATCTACAGCCTTGGTGTCATTCTCTACGAGATGCTTACCGGCGTACCGCCTTACATGAAGGGTGATCACATGTCGGTGATGTACC
>CAYLNP010000276.1:0-3300 GCA_964384925.1 uncultured Woeseiaceae bacterium | reverse complement strand
GATCGCCGCGCTCGACCGTATGGCAGAAAGTGCACCACTTGTAGAGGTCTTCGTGAACTTGCCGCTCGAACGGCGTATCTGGAAGCACCTCCACCTGTACCACCGCCTCGTCATGCCACACGCGCTGATCTGGTGCGGCCACGACCTCGCCACGCGGCCACGGCGTAACACGAAACTGCTGATAGGGCGCCAGCGCTGCCACGCCGATGAGGACCAGTGCAATGAGCGGGGAAAGCACCCGCGCCAGTGCGCCGGGCCCGGTGACCCCCGTCCCATCGCCTTGCTGCAGCGGCGGGGGTACCAGTCCGGGCGGCAGCGCCTTGCGGCGGGTCCAGCGGGGTGTCTGCGCAGGCACTGCGGGGGCTGATCGTCCGCGATGGATGAAGCTGCCAAGCAGCCACACGGCAACCACGATGGCGGCGAAGATGCTCAGTGCCGGCACGCCGGGTTCGGGGCCCCCAAATGTCGCCAGCGCATAGACCGTGGAACCCACCGCAATCAGCACGAACGCCGGGTGGCCCGCCGGCAGCAATGCGACAAGTCCGTGGCCGTTCACCAGCTTCCCCCAGCCTGCGGCCACCAGCATGCCCAGCGACAACAGGGTGAGCATGAAGCCGGTGCTGGAGTGGAAATACCCGGAGAACTGCCACACCGCTCGGTGCTCGCCAATCAGCGGCGGCAGCGGAACCGGCCCCAGATGCAGGCGCATGCCCTCGGCCCACCCCCAGCCCAGCCCCAGCACCGGGGTCACGACCAGGATAACCCAGCTCATCACCGTGACGGTTCGCCCCCACTGCCATAGCCCGGACGGCAAACCAGGGTCACGAGGCTGGGATCGCTCGTTGCGCCACCACACCCACAGCCGCCACGCCGCGAGCGCGAACAGCACGGCGCCGACGAGAAAGTGCCAGCCTCGCAGCTCATCGCGCAGCGGCAGTGCCCGGTCGGTGCGGGCCTTGACGATGGTGACCCAGGAATGCGCGAGGTAGGCGGCCGCCAGCAGCCAGCCGAGGCTGCGGGCAAGCGGGCCGGACTCACCTGAGACTGAACGCTCGGTCATCGGGGGGGCCTGTGCCCTTCAGCTCTGCGGTGCCCAGCCGGGCACCCCCATCTGCCAGAACAGGAACGCGTAGACATCGGCGCGCTCGTCCAGCACCTGGCTGCGCGTGTTGCCGACCCCGTGCCCTGCATCGTAGGTCAGGCGCATGAGCACCGGGCGCTCCGAGGCCGTCGCGGCCAGCAGCCGGGCCGCGGTCTTGGTGGTATGCCAGACCTCCACGCGTGGATCGTTGACGCCGTGGGTGAGCAGCACTGCGGGATAGGCGACGCCGTCGCGTACCTGATGATACGTGCTCATCTCCAGCAGCGCGCGGAAGCCGGGTTCGTTGGTGCGCGTGCCGAACTCCGGGATGTTGGGAACCCCGTTCGGCGTGGTTTCCATGCGCACCATGTCCAGAGCGCCGACCATCGGCACCACGGCGGCATAGAGATCGGGACGCTCTGTCAATGCGCGCCCCACCAGCAGCCCCCCGGCACTTCCGCCCCAGGCGGCCAGGCGCCCTGGATTGGTCCAGCCCTGGTCGATCAGGTACTCGGCACAGGCATTCAGGTCCCGCCAGCTGTTCGATTTGGTCGTCTGCTTACCTGCCTCATGCCAGTCCCGACCGAACACGCCGCTGCCGCGCGGGTTGGCAACAGCAAACACGCCGCCGGCTTCCAGCCAGGCAAGGGTATTCAGACTGAAGGCAGGCTCCTCGGTGAAGCCGTAGCTTGCGTAAGCGTAGAGCAGCGTGGGCTGGCTGCCGTCGAGTTCGACATCGCGCCGGTGCAGAATCGACATCGGCACCTCGACGCCGTCGTGACTGGGGACCATCACCTCCGTGGTGACCAGGTCCTCGGGCGCATCGAACGGGCCGGCAGGCTGCAGTCCCGTGTTGGTGACGCTGCCGTCCGGTGACACGGCATAGATCTGGCGTGCGCGCGTCCAGCTTTGCAGCGACACCAGCAGGCCGGGCAATTCGGTATCCGCGCTGAGCGCGAAGGCGCCCAGCACCGGCAGTTCGACCTCCGTGATCTCCCCGCCTGCCGGCGGCATACGATAAAGCCTCTCGACGTTGCCTTCGCGCCGCGAGAAGTACAGCGCATCGGCCGTAAGCGCCATGCCGGTGAGGACCTGATCGGTATCCGGGACGAGCGCCTCGGCGGTCTCCAGACTGAAGTCTTCCAGCGGCCCGGTCAGCAGGCGAAACTTCGGCGCATCACGGAAAGTCCGTACAATCACTTGTCCGTCATGCAGCGCAAGATCGACTACGCGGTCTTCGCGACTTACCAACGGCTGCCATCCGGCATCCTCGCCGCGCAGGGCCTCTACCGTGCTGTGCCACGCGGCGAAGTCCGGTGAGACGCCATCGATGGCGACGAGCAGCGCCCGTCCGTCGGGCTCGACGGTGATGTACGCGAACTCGGTGTCGGGGATGCCGAGATCGCGGCCGGCACGAATCAGCGTGCGGATGCCGTCCTCGTCGTCACCCGGCCGCATCACCACCGCTTCGCTGCTCCGGTATTTATCGGTGGCAGGCTGATCAGGTCCGAGTGCCTGAACGCGATGAAAGTAGAGCTCCTCGCCGTCGGGCGACCAGCTGACAACCCCGAACAGGGCCCGCTCGATCTCCGGGCCGAGCTGCTCGCCGGTGGCGGTGTCGAGGACGCGCATCGCGGCCTCCTCGGAACCGGCCGCGGAGACGCCCAGCGCCACGAGCGAGCCGTCCGGCGAGACCGAGAAATAGTTGATCGCGTGCGGCACGCCGGCCGCTTCAGCGAGAAGCTCCGGATCGAACAGCAGCCGCGGCGCGCCGTCCAGACCCTCCTGCATATACAGCTTGAACTGCTCTTCGCCCGCGCCGCGCCGCTGGTAGAAATACAGGTCGCCGGGCCGTCGTACGACGTTGCCCACCCGCGCCGGCACCGCCGCCTCGAGTTCTTCCAGACGCTCGCGCATGCGCTCCCTGCCCTCGATGGCTCCCAGCACCGCGTGCGCGTGATCGCTGTGCGCGCGCATCCAGGCAGCCGCCTCCGGCGCGGCGGCATCCTCCAGCCAGCGGTAGGGATCGTCCACCTGTGTGCCGAAGAAGCTCTCCTGCACATTGCGTACCGGCGCGACCGGCAGGTCGGCGGCCGGGTCGGCTGCGTTCGTTGCCGGGTCGGTGGCAGAACTGGTGCGCGCCTCCGGCGGGTCGCCTGGCGTGCAGCCGGTGAGCAGCAATCCCATGGCCACAAGGCCGATCAACAGAAAAGTGATCA
>CAYLNP010000275.1:0-3355 GCA_964384925.1 uncultured Woeseiaceae bacterium | reverse complement strand
CGCTTTTCGCGATGCTGCTGGCCACGCCGCTGGCACTGATGGGCGCCATCTACACAGCCTATTTCATGGCGCCGAGAATCCGGCGCATCGTCAAGCCGTCGATCGAGCTGATGGAGGCGCTGCCAACCGTCATTCTGGGGTTCCTCGCCGGTATCTGGCTCGCCCCTTATATCGAGAACAATCTTCCTATCCTGGTCACCGGCGCGGTGCTGTTCCCGCTGCTGATCCTTGTGGCGGCTTTCGCATGGTCGAGGCTGCCCAGTGACGTGCGCAACCTCGTACCGGAAGGCTGGGAGGCCGCGCTGCTGGTTCCGGTCGTTGTGCTCACTGGCTGGATCGTGGTCACTTCCAGCCCATGGATTGAAGTGCTGTTCTTCGATGGCTCGATGCGCCAGTGGTTGACCAACGTCGGCATTCCGTATGACCAGCGCAACGCCCTTATCGTCGGCCTGGCGATGGGCTTTGCCGTCATTCCGACCATTTTCTCGATCGCCGAGGATGCCGTGTTCAACGTGCCCAAGCACTTGACGACCGGGTCTCTGGCACTGGGCGCCACGCCGTGGCAGACGGTGATGGGCGTGGTGCTGCTGACCGCCAGTCCGGGCATGTTCTCTGCGGTGATGATCGGCTTCGGGCGCGCTGTCGGTGAGACCATGATCGTGCTGATGGCCTCGGGCAACAGCCCGGTGCTCAACTTCAATCTGTTCGAGGGTATGCGCACACTGGCGGCCAACATCGCGGTCGAGCTGCCCGAAACGGATGTGGGCTCCACCCACTTCCGTGTGTTGTTCCTCTCCGCGCTCGTGCTGCTGTTCTTTACGTTCGTTCTGAACACGCTGGCCGAGATCGTGCGTCAGCGCCTGCGCAAGCGCTATGCGTCCCTGTAGGTCATTGCCCGACATGAGTACGTGCAAATGAAAGCATGGTGGAAAAGTGGCGCCCCCTGGATCTGGCTGAACGGCGGCGCCGTCACCATCAGCATGATCATGGTATTCGGCCTGATCCTGCTGATTCTGGTGCGTGGCTTTGGCGCGTTCTGGCCTCACGCGGTCTTCCAGACCAGCTACTCGCAGCCGGGCGCCGATGTGGTGCCGATTCTCGGGGAACTCAGGCGCTCGCAAGTGTTCACGGCCGAGGCCATGCGCGACGCAGGACTGCCGATCCCCCAGGAGCAGGCACTTGTCACCCGTCATCTGGTGAAGATGGGCAACCGGGACGTCACGGGCCGGGATTTTGGCTTCTTCGTTGAAGACTTTCTCGATGAATGGGTATATCCGCCGGAGGCTTCCGTGCTGGAGCGTCGGGAATGGGGCGATTTCTACGGTACCCCGCTGCGCCTGCTCGAAAACGGCAATCCCGTAGTTACGGATACCGAGCTCTGGCCGGAGTTTCAGGCCCGCCTGCGTCGCAGCAACCAGCTCTACGACGAGATAGTCAGCATCGAGCGCGGCGCCATCGGGCGCATCAATTTCGGCATCGAGCGGGTGCGGCTCGACCGACGGCGCGCCGAACTGCGCGGCAATCTCACACCTGATGTCGAGGCCGAGCTGGCGGAGCGACGGGCCCGGCTGGACGCCGAATACTCCGTGCTCGAGGCGCGGCTGAACGAGCTCTACGCTGATGCAAGACGTGACAGCATCGTCATGCAGGTCGCCAACGGCAGCGAGGTGACGATTCGCGTCGCCGATGTCGTCAAGGCCTGGCAGCCAAACACGATGTCGGTGTTCTCGAAGCTGGGCTTTTACCTGGGCGACATCAGAGGATTCATTTTCGGCTATCCGCGCGAGGCCAACACCGAGGGCGGCATCTTCCCGGCCATCTTCGGTACCGTCGTCATGGTACTGGTGATGTCGATCATCGTGACGCCGTTCGGCATCCTCGCTGCCATCTACCTGCGCGAATACGCCAAGCAGGGTCCGCTGCTCAAGACCGTGCGAATCTCCGTGTACAACCTGGCGGGCGTACCCTCGATCGTGTTCGGTGTATTCGGCCTCGGCTTCTTTGTCTATTTTGTAGGCGGCACGATCGACCAGGCGTTTTACCCCGAGGCGCTGCCATCGCCCACATTCGGTACGCCTGGGCTGTTCTGGGCGTCGCTGACCCTGGCATTGCTGACCCTGCCCGTGGTCATCGTCTCGACTGAGGAAGGTCTGGCCCGTATCCCGTCGACCATCCGCGAAGGCTCGCTCGCACTTGGGGCCACAAAGGGCGAAACGCTCTGGAAGGTCGTGGTGCCATTGGCCACGCCGGCGATGATGACAGGACTGATTCTGGCCATCGCACGGGCCGCCGGAGAAGTGGCACCGCTGATGCTCGTGGGCGTGGTGAAACTTGCGCCTACGCTGCCGATCGACGGCAACTTTCCGTTCATTCATCTCGAGCGCAAGATCATGCATCTCGGGTTCCACATCTACGACGTAGGCTTCCAGAGCCCGCATGCCGAGGCCGCCGAGCAACTCGTCTATGCCACGGCTCTGGTGCTGGTGCTGCTCATTGTGGCACTCAACCTGTCGGCCATCACCATCCGCAATCATCTGCGCGAGAAGTATCGTGCCGAGAGCGACTGAGAAGATGCGCGCATTCCGTGAAAGCACGATCAGAACGATAATCCGGAGAAAGTCATGAGAGAGAGCCAGTCAACAGTGACCAGCATGGCTGCCAGCCTGTTTGCGGAGAACACCCGCAGCGTGCGCACGCTGAGTGACGAGAAGGTCGCGATCACGGTCGAAGATCTCAACCTGTTCTACGGCAGCACACAGGCGCTCCAGTCGATCAACATGACCATTCCTGCGGGTCGGGTTACGGCCTTCATCGGACCGTCAGGTTGCGGCAAGTCCACGCTGCTGCGCTGCTTCAACCGCATGAACGACCTGGTGGATGCCTGTCGCATCACCGGCACGATCAATCTGCACGGCGAGGACATATATACCCGTAGCACCGATGTGGCGGAGCTGCGCCGGCGCATCGGTATGGTCTTCCAGAAGCCCAACCCGTTCCCCAAGACGGTGTACGAGAACGTGGCGTACGGACTGCGTCTGCAGGGTGTCAACGATCGGCGCGTGCTTGATGAGGTTGTCGAGCGTTCGCTCAAGTCCGTGGCGCTGTGGAACGAGGTCAAGGACCGGCTCACCAGCAATGCATTCGGCCTTTCCGGCGGACAGCAGCAGCGGCTGGTCATCGCGCGAGCCATTGCCATCGAGCCGGAAGTCATCCTGCTCGATGAGCCCACCTCGGCGCTCGACCCGATCTCGACGGCCAAGATCGAAGAGCTGATCTCGGAGCTCAAGGAGAAGTACACGATTCTGATCGTGACCCACAACATGCAGCAGGCAGCGCGCGTGTCCGACTACACGGC
>CAYLNP010000274.1:0-3367 GCA_964384925.1 uncultured Woeseiaceae bacterium | reverse complement strand
GTCGTGACCTCCACCAGTCCGTCCGGTTTGTCGAGATCCGATGCGATCTTCGCCACCAGCTTGTTCGGTGCAATGCCGACCGAGGCCGTAAGTCCCAGCTCATCGTGAATCTGGCGCTTGATCGACACGGCCACCGCCTGCGCACTGCCGAACATCGACAGGCTGGCGGTGATGTCCAGAAACGCTTCGTCCAGAGACAGGCCCTCGACCTGCGGGGTATAGCGCTGGAAGATCTCGAAGATGCGTGCGGACTCGCGACGATAGACTTCCATGCGTGGTTTCACGCGCAGCAGCTGCGGGCAGCGTCGCAACGCCTCGCGCAGCGGCATCGCGGAGCGCACGCCGAAACGCCGGGCCTCATAGCTCGCCGCAGCCACCACCCCACGCGTGCCGGTGCCACCGACAGCGAGTGGCTGGCCGCGCAGCGCCGGATCGTCGCGCTGCTCGACGGATGCATAGAAGGCATCCATGTCGACATGCAGGATGCTGCGGCAGTCAGCGCGGCTCATCGGCTGGACCGTCATCGCCATGGCCCGCGCATGACCTTTCAGCCGCGCGGAGCGTCGCCGTCGCTGTCGATGCCTGCGGGGGCCGAGCGGCCTTTGGCGCCCGGCGCCGAGGCCCTGACCGGGGCTTTTTTCCGGCTGGGCGCCTTGCCGGTCGGCTTGGTCGCCGGACGCGCGCCGGTGCGCGCGGAGGTGGCGGACTTGGCACCGGCTGTCTCCGACCCACTGCGCCCCGATCCCGCGCGCGTACCCAGCTCCTCAGGTGCGAAGTCGTCCACGCGGATCAGCTCGAGCACCTTGCTGTCGAACTCGCGGACGCGCGCGGCTTCTTCCGGCGTGAGCACGCCCAGAGTCTGCGCCTGGTTGATCTGCGAGGGCACCTCCTCGGCGGTGATGCGTCCGTCGCGGATGGCGTCGAAGACCTTGCGCTCCAGATCGCGCACGCTGATGGCAAGTTCCATGGCTTCCTGCAGCAGGCCAAGCGGATTGCCGGGTTCGACCGTGCGGTAGATGCCGGCACACAACCGATCGCGGGTGGCGGTGGGGGCCATGATCAGCTCGACGATGTCCTGACCCAGTTCATCGGACGGTGAGGAATACGTGCGTCCGCGTGGGAACACGAACATACGCAGCAGTACCGCCACCCAGCGCACCGGGAAGTTGCGAAGGAACCCATGCAGCTGTTCCTGCGCGCGATAAAGCAGATGGCGGCAGGCCCACTCGACCAGCGGCAGGTCCTCGCGCTGACGTCCCTGGTTGTCGTAGTGCTTCAGGACCATCGAGGCCATGTAGATGCTCGCCAGTACATCACCCAGCCGCGCCGACATCAGTTCCTTGCGCTTCAGAGCACCGCCCAGCGTGAGCATCGCGACATCCGCGGTGAGCGCAAACGAGGCGCTGTAGCGGTTGATGTGCTGATAGTAGCGACGCACCGTGCCCTGCGCCGGCACCTGCGTGAAGCGCGCCTGGGTGATTGCCATGACCAGTGAGCGCGCGGCGTTGCTTATGGCATAACCGACGTGGCCGAACAGCGACCGATCGAAGTCGATGAGGCCCTGTTCGGTATCCGGATTAGCTGCTGCCTGCATTTCGTCGAGAACGAAAGGATGGCAACGGATCGCCCCCTGGCCGAAGATGATCAGGCAGCGTGTCAGAATGTTTGCACCCTCCACGGTAATGCCTATAGGCACTCCCTGGTAGCCGCGTCCCAGATAGTTTCTCGGCCCCATCATGATGCCCTTGCCGCCGTGAACGTCCATGGCATCGTTGGCGATCATGCGGGCCATCTCGGTGTTGTGATACTTGAGAATCGCGCCCGGCACGGAGGGCTTCTCGCCGCGATCGATCGCGCCCGAGGTGACCTCGGAGTTCGCGTTCATGATGTAGGTGTAGCCTGCCATGCGGGCGAGCGCCTCACCCACGCCGTGGAACTTGCCCACCGGCAGGCCGAACTGCCGGCGGATGCGAGCATACGCGCCCGAGGCGTACACGGCGGCGCGTGCCCCGCCCATTGCCGAGGCCGGCAGCGTGATCGCGCGGCCCACCGAGAGCTGCTCGACCAGCATCTTCCAGCCTTGCCCGGCCATTTTCGGGCCGCCAATGATTGCGTCCAGTGGCACGAACACATCTCTGCCCTGCGTCGGACCGTTCTGGAAGGGCACGTTCAGCGGGAAATGCCGGCGGCCGATTGTGATGCCCGGCAGGTTTGCCGGCACGAGCGCTGCGGTAATCCCGTACTCATCCTGATCGCCAATCAGGTGATCCGGATCATGGAGCTTGAAGGCCAGGCCGATCACGGTGGCCACCGGGGCGAGCGTGATGTAGCGCTTGTCCCAGTTCAGGCGGATGCCGACGACCTCTTCGCCTTGCCATTGATCGCGACAGACCACGCCGGTGTCGGTGATCGCCGTGGCATCGGAGCCCACGCGCACCGAAGTCAGCGCGAAGCACGGAATCTCCTGGCCCGCCGCCAGCCGCGGCAGCCAGTGATCCTTCTGTTCGTCGGTGCCGTAATGCAGCAGCAGCTCGGCAGGGCCGAGCGAATTGGGCACACCGACCGTGGAACTCAGCACCACGCCACGGCTGGACAGTTTCGACAGCGCCATCGAGTTGGCCAGCGCCGAAAATTCCAGCCCGCCGTACTTCTTCGGAATGATCATGCCGAAGAATCTGTTCTCGATGATGTAGTCCCATACGGGTTTCGGAAGGTCGGCGAGCTCGTGGGTGATCTCCCAGTCGTTAGCCATCCGGCACAGCGTCTCGACAGGGCCGTCGATGAAGGCCTGTTCCTCCTCACTGAGCCGCGGTGGCGGCATGTCCATGAGTTTTTCCCAGCGTGGACTGCCGGAGAACAGTTCGCCTTCCCACCACACGGTGCCCGATTCCAGTGCCTCGCGCTCAGTGCGCGACATCGGCGGCAGCATGTTTCGATAGATGCCCAGGAGCCTTCGCGTGATGTGTTCGCGGCGCAGGTCTTCGATGTTAAGAAACACCATGCCGGCGAACAGTACCCACAGCAGCAGGACCCAGAGCAGCCAGCCGTTGCCGAAGATGGTATAGGCGAGCAGCGTCACACCAACGACGATGGTGGAGGACTGAAGATCCACCCGGCGGTAGGCCAGGGTCGTGCCGATGACGATGAACAGCAGCAGCCAGAACAGGCTGGATAACATGGCTTTCCCCGCGATTTTCCGATGTCATCGCAGTGTACGGCGCGGGCTGCGCACTGTACACGCCACGCATGCCCGTCCTGCAGGTGGTCAGGGTCTGGAGGCCAATGGCGCTTCCTTGGTCCTCGGTTGGCGTCGCCTGCGGGAGGTCTTTGGCGGAATGGCTCCCTTCGGTCCGCTTTATTTCCGCCA
>CAYLNP010000273.1:0-3427 GCA_964384925.1 uncultured Woeseiaceae bacterium | reverse complement strand
CCGACTGGTGTTTCCCTATACCCAACCCGTCGGCGCGGAAAGTGGCGACGAACTGCCCGAGGCCGCGCCGATCCGTACACGCCGCGACAATGATCCTGAACTGATCGAGCCGCGAGAACATCATCGCCGCCGGATGCTTGCGCTTGCCGCCGAACCTGCGCCCGATGCAGGCATCGCCCTGTCGCGGGCACTGCATGCCCTGGGCCTGCAGGCCGCGACGGTCGGCATCGACGAGGCGGGGCTGGAGCCGATCCTGCGAGAGGGCAACGACAAGATACGGGTGCGGCCCGCGGAGAACACCCTGCGCCGCATCCGCATGGTCAAGTCGGATGCGGAGATCCGGATCATGCGCATGGCTGCGCAGCACAATGTCGAAGCCGCGGTCGCTGCCGTGTCGCGCCTGCGCGAGCATGGCTCCACACGCGAGCTGCGCGCGGACTTCTTTTCCGAGGCCGGGCGCCGGGGGAGTCTCGGGGTATTCATGGTCATCGATGGCAGCTCCTCGGAGGTCCTCAACGAGCCCTTGACGGACGGCATGGCGATTTCCATCGACTGCGTGAGTGCGTGCCGCTTCTATCACGGAGATTTCGGGCGGACCGTATTCATCGGCGAGCCACCCGCGCGAATGAGAACAGTCACCACCGCCGTGGCCAATGCCTGGCGCGACGTGCAGGAGCAGCTACGACCCGGGATGCGGTTTGCCGACATTCCACGCATCGGCCAGGCGTCTCTGCGCCGCCAGGGGATGAACCTGAGCGTGAGCTTCACGCCGCACAGTGTCGGCCTGTTTCATACCGACCACCCTCAGCCGTCCCTGCTCGGCCCGAGGAGTCTGGATGAGCTCGTGCTCGAGGAAAATATGGTGCTCAGTGTCGATTGTCCCGTGATGGAGGCGGGGCTTGGCGGCACCACTCACCTCGAGGACCTGATGCTGATCGGCAAAAACGGCGCCGAGCCGATCCACGCGGTGCCTGATCCCGTCATCGTCGTGTGAGGTCGAAGGCCTCCTGTGGCGCCGTTTCAGGTCGATACACCCAGGCCGAAGTTACGCAGTGCCGTCCGGTAAGCATTGAACGGGCTGAGGATGGCATCGCCAAGGATGATCGCGCAGCCGAACCAGTGGAAAAACGTGGGGATCTGACCAAGTTCCAGGTATATGTAGGCCATCAGCACCGTGGCTGCGATCAGCGCTATCACGGCGCCGAGGAGGTCGACGAGGAAGGCAAAGGCATTGATGTCGCCGGATTTGAAGAACTCCACGAACAGCACGGCCACACCCAGGGCGATAAAGGCATAGCCGGTGACGCCGCTCATGTCGAGATCGCTGAAATGCACCACCACCATGTAGATGATCAGCGTCAGCGTCCACGGGACGATGCTGAAGGCCGACAGCCTGCGACCACCGCTGGGTAAGCTCATGTCCTGGTCTCCTGATCCGAAACACCCACAATATACAGTCGTGCCGTGACAGGTGGGACCTCGCGATGCCCACGGCTTGCCGCGCACATATTCAGCGAAATAGAATCAGGGCCCAGGGCGGGTGTAGTTCAATGGTAGAACTTCTGCTTCCCAAGCAGATAACGTGGGTTCGATTCCCATCACCCGCTCCAAGATGCCGTCCATGAAGGGTCCTGTCGGGACCCTTTCTGGTGTGTGCCGGCAGCGGCTGCGGTTCTCAGGATGCGCGCACCCATGCCCAGGCGGCGTCCTCATCCTCGAGATCGAAGGTGCGGGCCGAGACGGGTGAGATCGGCGAGAACTGGTCGATCCTGAACTGCGCGCCCGGTGGTTTATGGCCAGGCCGACGGAGCTGAAGGTCGGCGGCGGCTGGCATGCCCACCTTGCTGCAATCGAACGGCGCATCAGGGGCGAAAGCGTGCCGGACTTCTGGGCGCTGCATGCGCAGGCCGAGCACCTCGTCGAAAAAGCCCTCGACCAGCCCGACACCGCCTACCAGATCACGCCCTGAATCCACTCCCCGGCCGCCGGCAGAAACGGGAAATACTCCACGCTGGCCCAGACGCCGGCGGCGTGGAAGGGATCGCCCTCGACCAGCGCGCGTGCTTCGGCTTCGTTCTTCACGGCAAGCACGTATACGCTTCCGACAATCCTCAGGCCCTCGGCGTCGTATTTCGGGCCGGCCACCAGGATGCGGTCGACGATGGTGTCGATATAGGCCATGTGTTCGGCGTTGGCGCCGGCCCGGCGCGGCCCCGAGTCGGCGACATCGCGCGCGAACACCAGTACGCCGGTGCTGTCATGGCGCTCGAAGACGCTTTGCGGCACTTGGGCCAGCGACGGCGACATCAGGCCCAGGGCCACCAGCATTGCAACGATGTTGCCTTGTATCCTCATGTTTGCGGTCCTCACGTTTTTCCTTCATGGCCACCGTAGTACAGTGGCGATGTTGCCTGCTGTCCAGAGAATATCCCATGGCTCAGTTCTTCAAGATCCTCATCATCGCCGTCGCCGGCCTGGTGACCCTCCTGGTGGTCACCGTGGTGCTGGTGGCGTGGCTGTTTGATCCCAATGACTACAGGGCGCAGATCGCCGAGGCTGTAGAGGAGGAAACCGGGCGCAGCTTCGTCATCGAGGGTGATCTGGAACTGAAGCTCTTCCCCTGGCTGCGGGTGACCTCCGGGGCCATCGAGCTGGCCAATGCACCCGGCTTCAGCGACGCGCCCTTCGCCCGTATCGAAGCGCTTTCGGCAAGCCTGCGCCTGATGCCGCTGTTTTCGCGGCGTGTGGAAATCGGCACCGTGCGCCTCGGTGGGATGGCGCTGAATCTTGAAGTGGATGCGCAGGGCAACACCAACTGGGCGGATCTCGTCGATGAAGACGATGTCGACGATGTCGACCCGCCACCGCCAGGTGACCGCGAGTTCGATCTTGCCGACCTGAGCATCGGCGGCATCGAGATCCGCGATGCGAACGTGCGCTATACCGACGCCCAGGCCGACCAGATCTATGCGCTGGAAGACTTCAATCTCGCCCTCGACGCACTGGTCGTTGGCCAGCCCACGGGCTTGAGTTTCGATTTCGGGCTGCGCCAGCAGCGCCCCGAGATCTCGGGCTCGGTATCGGGTGGCGGTGTGCTCACCCTGGATCTGGATGCCGACCGGCTCGGCATGACCGGCCTGAGGGTCGATCTCGATCTGAGCGGGTCGCCGGATGCGCCGCTGGCGCAGTTCGAAGGCGTGGTTCAGGCGGCCTCGATGTCCGCAGAGCTCGCCGCGCAGCGCTATACGCTCGATGATCTGAATGTGGAATTCACCGCTGTAGGCGAGCCGGTGCCGGCCACACGGCAGCAGGCCTCGATGAGTGCCGCCTCGCTGAGCGCCGATATGGGGGCGGGCACGCTGGCGCTGCGCGGCCTGCGTGCCGACGCCATCGGGCTTAGCCTGCTCGGCGAATTCGAGGGCAGCGG
>CAYLNP010000272.1:0-3484 GCA_964384925.1 uncultured Woeseiaceae bacterium | reverse complement strand
GGCATGAAGCTCGCCGCGAGCCAGCATCGGCTTCAGCATGTTGCCGGCGTCCATCGCGCCCTCGGCCTTGCCGGCACCCACCATGGTGTGGATCTCGTCGATGAACAGGATGATCTGGCCTTCCTGCTTTGCCAGGTCATTGAGAACGGCCTTGAGGCGCTCCTCGAACTCGCCGCGGAACTTCGCGCCGGCGATCAGCGCGCCCATGTCCAGCGCCAGGATGCGCTTGGACTTCAGGCCCTCGGGCACCTCGCCGTTGACGATGCGCAAGGCCAGCCCCTCGACGATCGCGGTCTTGCCGACCCCGGGCTCGCCGATCAGCACCGGGTTGTTCTTGGTCCGGCGCTGCAGCACCTGGATCGCGAGTCGGATCTCGTCGTCACGACCGATCACCGGATCGAGCTTGCCCTGCTCGGCGCGCTCGGTCAGGTCGATGGTGTATTTCTCCAGCGCCTGACGCTGTTCCTCGGCGTTGGGATCATTCACTGGCGCACCGCCGCGCATCTCGTCGACGGCCTTCTCCACGGCACCCTTGACCACGCCTGCCTCGCGCAGCAGTCGCCCGACTTCGCCCTTGTCCTCTGCGGCGGCGAGCAGGAACAGCTCGGAGGAGATGTAGGCATCGTTGCGCTGCTGGGCGAGCTTGTCGGTGACGTTGAGCAGCCGGCCCGTGTCGTTTGACAGGTGAACCTCACCAGGCGTGCCTTCGACGCGGGGCAGACGCTCAAGCGCCTCACCCAGATGCGAGCGCAGCAGGTTGACCTTGGCGCCTGCCTTGCCCAGCAGGTGACGCACGCTGCCACCCTGCTGATCGAGCATCGCGACCAGCACATGCGCAGGTTCGATGAACTGGTGGTCGCGCCCGAGTGCGAGCGACTGGGCATCGGCCAGGGCGGTCTGGAATTTGCTGGTGAGTTTGTCCATGCGCATCGGCGGGCTCCGGAACGATCTGTTGCGTAAGGGCGATGGCGCCTACTTGAGCCGCGGGTGGCGTCGCGTGCGTGAGGTCTTGGGCGGAAATAAAGCGGACCGAAGGGAGCCATTCCGCCCAAGACCTCACGCACGCGACGCCGGGACACGTAAGCGCTGTTGCCCTTAGGGAGATTGGGCGCTTGGGCGAGAATTCAAGCCGATACGGCTGCCCGTACCCATACGCAATCACCGCAGCCAGGCCAGCGTCACCATGCGCCCGCAGTCCCCGTCGCGGCGGTGCGAAAAAAAATGTTCGCGTTCCGCGAAGCTGCAGCGCCCGCCGCCATACACCTGCCCGACACCCAGCGTGGTCAGACGACGCCGGGCCAGCAGGTACAGATCGGCCTGCCAGCGGCCGCGCGAATTCGCCACGAAAGCCCCGGTGGCACCGGGGTCCCCGGCCATGAACGCCGCACGCACCTCGTCGCCGACTTCGAAGTGCGGCTGGGAGATCGCCGGCCCCAGCCACGCGATCAGCTCGGCGGGGGCACGTTCAAGCGCGGTCACGGTGGCCTCTAGCACCCCTGTGGCCAGACCCCGCCAGCCGGCGTGCGCCACACCGACACAGCTGCCA
Organism: uncultured Woeseiaceae bacterium; assembly: GCA_964384925.1. Taxonomy (GTDB): domain Bacteria; phylum Pseudomonadota; class Gammaproteobacteria; order Steroidobacterales; family PWYM01; genus PWYM01. The sequence goes on along the minus strand of CAYLNP010000272.1, from coordinate 1,938 downwards.
GTCCGATCGGTGAGCACCACCGGCAGGCAATCGGCGGTCATCACCGCGGCCACGCAGTCAGCGGAGAAGCTCACCGCGGCGTCGCCGACCAGGGCATCACGATCGCCCGGCAGAGCCACCACGGCGGTGCCATGGACCTGCTGCAGCCAGCACGGCTGCGCAGGCAGCGCGAGATGCTCTGCCAGACGCCGGCGATTCTCGGCGACACTCGCGGGATCATCGCCCACATGCAGCGCCAGATTCAGGGAATCCCACGGCGCGGCGCTGACCCCACCCTGGCGCGTCGACACACCGGCGCAGACGTGCGCGGGCGCCGGCCAGTCGGCCCACAGCCACCCGCTCACCCCGTCGGCTCCGCCACCGTGAGCCGACCCTGGGCATCGCAGATGGGTGAGGCGCCCGCGGCCGTGTCGAGCACCTCGAGCAGCACGCGGAAATCTTCCGGCAGTGGCGCCTGCCAGCGCATCGTCTGGCCGCTGTCGGGGTGCACCAGCGCCAGATGTTGCGCATGCAGCGCCTGGCGGCGAAATCCGCGCAACGCCTCGGCGCTGGCCTCATCGATGCCTGATGGCAGCCGCAGCCGTCCGCCGTAGGTGGCATCCCCGACCAGCGGATGCAGCAGGTGGGCCATGTGCACTCGAATCTGGTGCGTCCGGCCGGTATCCAGCGACACCCTGAGCAGCGTGAACCCGTCATAGCGGCGCAGCAGTCGGTAATGCGTGATCGCCGGTTTGCCTCGCGGCACCACGGCCATGCGCACGCGATCGCGGGGATGACGCCCGATCGGGGCATCCACCTTGCCGCCGCCCGTGAACTCGCCATAGCACAGCGCCACATAGTCCCGGCGCACCTCGCGCGCCTGCAGCTGAGCCACCAGCGAGGTGTGGGCGGCCAGCGTGCGCGCCACCACCATCAGCCCCGTGGTGTCCTTGTCCAGGCGATGCACGATGCCGCTGCGGGGCACGCTGGCGAGGCGCGCGTCGTAGTGCAGCAGCCCATGCTGCACGGTGCCCTCCGGATTGCCGGCCCCCGGGTGCACCACCAGCCCTGCGGGCTTGTTGATCACGAGCAGCGTGTCATCGGCGTGGATGATGTCCAGCGGCACGTCCTGGGCGCCGATCGTCGTCTGCGCCGCGGCCCGGGCGTCGATCGCGACCTGTTCGCCGCCCAGGAGCCGGTCGCGCGGACGCAGCAGGCGTCCATCCACGCGCACCTGTTCTGCCAGGATCCACTCCTTCAGGCGGCTGCGCGAGTGCTCCGGAAACAGCGCCGCGAGCGCCTGATCCAGCCGCGCGCCCGCCATTGTCGCGGGCACCAGTGCCGTGAGCTGAATGCGTGGCCCGGGGGGCATAAGTGCTGTCATGAAACTTTCCGCTATACTTGCGCGTCGATATGAACTGCCAGCCGACAACCACGCCCGCCGGGCGGAGACCATGACTGTACTGATCCGAACCTTCGCCCTGCTGATCATCGTAGCTGCTGCCGTGTCCGGCTGCTCGCGCGGCGATCGATTTGCGCAGCAGGCCCCCGCCGAGATTCTCTACGAACGGGGCACGACCAACATCCAGAGCGGCAACTTCCGCAATGCGATTGCCTACCTCGAACAGCTCGAGGCGCGCTTCCCGTTCAGCAACCAGGCGCGCCAGGCCCAGCTCGATCTGATCTACGCCTACTACCGCAACGGCGACCGCGAGTCCGCGCTGGATTCGGCCCGCCAGTTCACGCGTGAAAATCCCACTCACCCGCGCGTCGATTATGCGCTGTACATGCAGGGTGTCATCAATTTCGAACGAACGCCGAATATCTTCGATCGCTGGCTGCGCGTGGATCTGAACGCCCGCGCGCCACAGACCACCCTGGAGTCGTTCTCGTCGTTCCAGCAGCTGGTACAACGCTTCCCGGACAGCGAATACGTGCCCGATGCCATCGACCGAATGG
>CAYLNP010000271.1:0-3489 GCA_964384925.1 uncultured Woeseiaceae bacterium | reverse complement strand
GTCTTCATGATCTAGCCAACCCGATTCAGCCTGTTCGCCCAGCAGGACGACCTCATCTTCATCTGGGCGTCATTCTGACTGAGCCAGCAATCTTTCTAGATCTTCTTCGTTGAGCACCGCCACGCCCAGGGACTCCGCCTTCGTGAGCTTCGAGCCGGCCTTCGCGCCCGCCACAAGAAAATCCGTGCTCTTCGATACGCTGCCCGTCACCTTCGCCGCGAGCGCCACCAGTCTAGTGCTCGCTTGCTCGCGCGTCATGCTCTCCAGACTTCCGGTCAAGACGAATGTCTTGCCGGCCAAGGGCGACCCGGCTGCCGCCGGCGCCTGGAGGGGTTCGGGCCAAGTGATGCCGCTCGCCAACAGGGCATCGATGACCTGGCGGTTATGGTCTTCGGCGAAAAACGCCCGGATGTGTGCGGCGACGATCGGGCCGACATCCGGCACCGCCTGCAGCGCCTCGTCATCTGCGGCAACGATCTTCTCCAGATCGCCAAAGTACATGGCCAGAGCATGCGCCGTAGCTTCACCAACCTCGCGAATACCCAGTGAGAAAAGAAACCTTGCGAGCGTAGTCTGCTTGCTGTGGGTCAAAGCCTCCAGCAGCTTTTCTGCGGATTTCGCGCCCATTCGCTCCAATGATTCGAGTGAATCCTGCGACAGCGAGAACAGATCCGCCGGTGTGTGCACCAACTCCCGGTCCACAAGCTGGTCGATCAGCTTGCTGCCCAGCCCGACGATATCCATCGCTTTTCGAGACGCGAAATGGCGCAGTGCCTCCTTTCGCTGAGCGGGGCAATAGAGGCCGCCCACGCAGCGGGCGACCGCCTCCCCCTCTGGTCGAACGACATCCGAACCACAGACAGGGCAGTGGGAGGGCAAGTCCACAGGCTGCGCATCCACTGGCCGCCGTTCGCTGATCGCCTGTACCACCTCCGGGATCACGTCGCCTGCGCGGCGTACGATCACCGTATCGCCTACGCGCACATCCTTGCGCCGGAGTTCGTCGATGTTGTGCAGCGTAGCGTTGCTGACGGTCACGCCGCCCACAAAGACGGGCTCGAGCCTGGCCACCGGAGTCAGCGCACCGGTTCGCCCGACCTGGAACTCGATGCCCTGAACCAGCGTCCATTCTTCCTGCGCCGGAAACTTGTGTGCGATCGCCCAGCGCGGCGCCCGGGATACGGACCCAAGCAGGCGCTGATGCGCACGTTCGTCTACCTTGTAGACCACCCCGTCGATGTCGTAGGGCAGCGCCGCCCTGCGCTCGCCCATCTTGCGGTAATAGTCGAGGCAGCCTTCGATGCCGCCGACCAGTTCAGCATCCGGGCACACCCGCAAACCCCACGCGCGCAGTGCGCCCAGCATTTCGCTCTGGCGCGACGGAATGTTCCAGCCGTCGACCTCGCCCAGCCCGTAGAAGAACACATCCAGAGGTCGCTTCGCGGTCAGGCGTGGATCGAGCTGGCGTAGGGTGCCCGCTGCCGCATTCCGGGGATTCACGAACACCTTGTCGCCACGCTCGGCGGCTTCACGGTTGTACTTCTCGAAGCCGGCTTTTGGCATGAAGACTTCACCCCGCACCTCGATCACAGGCGGAATCTCGTCCCCGCTCAGGCGCAGCGGGACGGCCTTGATGGTACGCACGTTGTGGGTGACATCCTCACCGGTGGCACCATCGCCGCGGGTCGCCGCCAGCACAAGATTGCCCTGCTCATAGCGGATGCTGATCGCGGTGCCATCCAGCTTGGGCTCGGCCATGAAGGCCATGTCGTGGGCTGCGTCGATGCCCGCCGCGGCAAGTCGGTCGACGACGCGCTTGCCAAACGCGCGCAACTCCTCCTCGGAGAACGCGTTGCCGAGCGAGAGCATCGGTTCAGAATGCTGCACCTCCCGGAAGGCACCGAGCGGCTCGGCGCCGACCCGCTGGGTCGGGGACTGTGCTGTGATGAGCTGCGGATAGCGAGTCTCGAGCGCCTGCAGCTCGCGCATCAGGCGGTCGTATTCGGCATCTGGAACGCTCGGGTCATCGAGCACGTAATAGCGGTAGTTGTGATGGTCGATTTCCGCGCGCAACGCCTCGGCACGCGACGCGCAAGCCTCGGGCACCTCGTCTGCGGGGCGCATCGCACTCACGATAGACCTACCCTTGTGTATGCTGCATTCTGTAGCGGATCAGTTCCTCACGAATGTAGCGCTCGCGCTGGACGCTCCAGGTACTGCCGCTCTCATCCAGAATCTCGCCCTGGAGATCCTGCGCCAGCGCGCGTGCCACCTCGACCATCTCCTCGAAACAACGCACTGGGTCCTCAGGCCCGGGCAGCACCATGAACAGGGTGACACCGGGGAGCTGGGTATCGCGCACTTTCGTCAGATCGAAGGACCCCGGTTCGGTCATGCTTGCCACGCTGAACAGCGGAGGTCCGTCAGCGTCAGGGCGATGACGATGAAAAATGCCGAACTTGCCGTGGCGTAAACCCAGCTCGCGCAATTTCAGCACCAGTGCCTCTGCCGGCATGGTACTGCCCGCACGCGCAGCCATGCGCATGGCGACGATCTTCTCTGGATCGATCGGTGGGCCGGGATCCTGTGCGACGACCGGTTCGATCTCAACGTCAGGTTTGGGCTCGGGTTCACGCGCGACGCTCGCAGCCTCATGCTCCTCGGTCGGCGCATCGCCAAGACTCGGCTCGCGACGCCACGCGTCCATGACGGGTGTACGTTCGCGGGGGGGTGCACCACGGGTTTCACCGACCGACTTGGCGGCTGTCTTGCGTGCGAGTGCCGTTTCCTGAGGATTCAGGCGATCGTCTTCGTCAGCGCCCCAGAGATCCTCGCCGGTGATCATGGGCTCAGCGCGATCGTCTCCGCCCTGTGAGCCTTCGGTACTACGCGCGCTGGCCTCGTTGGCCTGGTGCCGCGAGTACAGATACACGGCGAGCACCACAATGATGCCCAGCAGCAGCAACGCCCACCGAAGCTCGTCCATGATTACATCGCCGCCATCTTGACCGCCTCGTCGATGTCGACGGCGACAAGCCGCGAGACACCCGGCTCGTTCATGGTCACGCCAGCCAGCTGGCTGGCCATCTCCATGGTGGTCTTGTTGTGCGTGATGAACACGAACTGGACCTTCTCCGACATCTCTTTAACGATTTCGCAAAAGCGGCCGACGTTGGCATCGTCGAGCGGTGCGTCGACCTCGTCGAGCATGCAGAACGGTGCTGGATTGAGACGAAAAATCGAGAACACCATGGCCACTGCCGTCAATGCTTTCTCGCCACCGGAAAGCAGGTGAATGCTGCTGTTGCGCTTGCCCGGCGGTCGCGCCATTACGGTCACTCCGGACTCCAGCAGATCCTCGCCAGTGAGTTCGAGATAGGCGTGACCACCTCCGAACAGGCGAGGAAACAACTCACCCAATCCGTGATTCACGCGATCAAACGTTTCCTTGAATCGGGTGCGCGTCTCGCGATCGATCTTGCGAATGGC
>CAYLNP010000270.1:0-3575 GCA_964384925.1 uncultured Woeseiaceae bacterium | reverse complement strand
CCGTGGTCGTTCTTGATGACCGAGTTGCTCCAGTCACAGAGCACCTCGTGTCCGTCCTGACGCACACTCCAGTTCATCGTCGTGCTGCGACACGTGGTCTTGAGCGTGGCATCCACCGCACCGCGCATCTCCGAGAGCTTCTGGGGTGCCAGCAGGTCGAAAAAGTCCCGGCCCAGGGCCTGCTCGCGGGACCACCCGAACAGCTTTTCGGCCGCGCGGTTCCAGTCGGTGATCCGGTGCTGCTGGTCGTGCACCACCATGGCAACCGGAGCGAGATCGTAGAACACGCGGTAGCGTGCCTCGGTGTCGCGCATATGCTGCAGGACTCTGCGACCCTTGAGGAGGTACCTGCCGCCGAGTGTGAAGACGATCAGGCACAGCAGGAGGATCACCGGTTGCAGCCACGCCGGTGCCGCGGCGTGCGCCGGCATGGCCGCCAGCGCATCGACTGCGGGCAGCTGCGCGGCCGCAAGGAGTGGGAATCTGGCCAAGCGCCTTCCTGCCTGTTTCACATATTCCCAGCATGCAGCAGCCCGCAGAGGCAGTCCGTGAATGAATTCTCGATTCTCACGCTGCACGCCAGTCCGGCTGCGGGCTGGTAGGCTATGCCAATGGACGAACGTCACAGCCCCGGCCTGACGCTGCGTCAGCAGGTCGAGGCCCTGCTGCCCGGCTGGCAGACCTGGTATCCCAGCATCTTTGCCGCAGCCGAAGACCTGGGCCTGATCCGGGCGCGCGTGTGCCCGCCCGGCGCCCTGCTGCTCAGCGCCAGACACGCCAACGTGCGCACCGATGCCGAACAGCATCATCGCGACCGCTGGGGGGGGCTGGAGGAGGAACTGCATACCGAGGATGGTCCGCAGGTCGCGACCCTCGGGCGTTCCCGCCGAAAGCGCAGGCGCAAGCCCGGCGCAGGCTGATGCGCCTGGCGCGCAGACTGTGGCAGCATGCGCGCGTGAGCGACAATCCGCCCCTGCCGACCCCGCTGCCCGAGGATCCCCTCCCTGTCGTCGCCGAGTGGCTGCATGAGGCTGCGAGCGCGGCCGTCCAACCCAACCCGAATGCGATGAGCCTCGCCACCATGGACGCCGACGGCAGGCCTTCGGTGCGCATCGTGCTGCTGAAGTCGCTGGTCGCCGATCCAGGCTACGCGGTGTTCTACACCAACTATGAATCCCGCAAGGGTCGCGCCATCGATGCACATCCCGAAGTGGCCTGTTGCCTGCACTGGGACACGCTTGCCCGTCAGGTGCGCTTCGAGGGCATTGCGCTGCGCTCCCCCGATGCAGAGAGCGACCGCTATTTCGCCAGTCGCGACCCGGCCAGCCAGCTAGGCGCGTGGGGCAGCGACCAGAGCCGACCGCTGGCGTCACGCCAGGCGCTGATCGACCAGACCCTGGCGCGCGCACGGGCGCTCGGCCTGCCGGAGAACACGACCCTGCAGCAGGTGGTACCACCGCACGGCGCATTGCCCAGACCGCCGCACTGGGGGGGATTTCGCGTCTGGCTCCGGGCGATCGAACTTTGGGTGGAGGGCGCGGCGCGCGTGCATGACCGCGCCCGCTGGCAGCGCACGCTGGAGCCCTCGAACACCGGCGGATTCACGGCGGGGCCGTGGTCTGGCTCCCGCCTGCAACCGTGAGCGGCCTGCTCGAAGAGGCGACCATCACCTGCCCGTGGTGCTGGGAGCAGATCGTCGTGCTCGTCGACACCTCCACCGGCGATCAGCAATACGTCGAGGACTGCCAGGTGTGCTGCAATCCGATCGACATCACGGTGATGTGCGTGGATGACGTGCTGCAGGCTGTGGAGGCCGGCCGCAGCGAATGAACCCGCGCGCAATGGCAGCGACGATGAGCTGGCTGACCGCAAGCATTCTGCTGGTGCCGGCAGTCGACGCCAGCACGCTGGTCGAATTCACCCAGGGAACCCAGCTTGCGCTGGACCTCTCTCCGGATGGTCGCGAACTGGCGATGGACCTTCAGGGGATTGCCTGGACGCTCCCCGCCAGCGGAGGTGCGGCAACACCGCGCACCGATCCCCTCTGGCAGGCTCGCCATCCGCGATTTACACGGGACGGGCGCTCGCTGGTGTTCTCGGCGCTGCACCCGGATGCCTGGAACCTGTGGCAGCTGCCACTGGATGGCGGCCCGGCGCGGCAGCTCACGCAGGGGCCCTTCGCCGACCGTGAACCCGTGGTCCACCCCGACGGAGAACACATCGTGTTCGTCTCCGATCGCAGTGGCGCCGATGACATCTGGCGCCTGCGCCTGGCCGACGGGCGGCTCGAGCAGCTGAGTTTTCATGCCAGTCGCGAATCCCAGCCGGCCGTATCGCCTGACGGACAACGCATCGCCTACATCTCGCACGACGTCGATGGCCATCACCTGCGCCTGCGCTCTGCCACCGGGGAGCAGGCCACACTTTTGAGCAGCGCCGACGCGCTGAGCGCGCCGTCGTGGCGCGCGGACGGCTCGCTGCTGCTGGTGGTGCGCGAACGCCAGGGCCGCGCCGAACTGATGATGCTGCTGGTGGGTCAGGAGACCGTGCTCAAACCGGCAAGCTGGGGCGAACGCGTCGCGCCGAGCGCCGCAGTGTGGCCTGATCGGGAAAGTTTCATCTACTCGGCCGATGGCCTGATCAAGCGGCGCAGCGTGGGCTCGCGGCGCGCCGAGGTCATCCCGTTCTTCGCCGTCGCATCCCTGCCGGCGCCCAACCCACCGCCACCGGCCCCGCGCTTCGAACTCGATCAGCGCGTGCCGGTGCGGGGCCTGCGCGGGCCCGGTGTGTCGCCCGACGGTCGTCAGGTGGCGGTGACCGCCAAGGGGGCGCTGTGGCTGATCCAGCGCGACGGGTCTGCGCGCACGCTGGTGGCCAGCGCTGGCGCCGCACTGGATCCAGCCTGGTCGCCGGATGGCCGGCAGCTCGCCTTCGCGGCCGACGGCGATGGGGGAATGGCGCTTTACGTCGTCGGCGCGGACGGCAGCGCGCTTCGCAGGCTGGCAACGGCGCAGGGCGACGTGCACCTGCCGGCCTGGTCGCCCGATGGCGGACGGATCGCCGTGCTGATCGCCCGGGACGCCGCGCGGCGTCGAACCGATCTTGCGGTCGTCGACGTCGCCGACGGTGCGTCGACCCTTCTGATCGCCGACCTGGACGCCCCCGGCAGGCCCACGTGGGTGCACGGCCAGCGGCTGGTGATGGCGTCTGCCGCGGCGACACCGGGGGCACCAGCGGAGTTGCTGGCAGTGGATCTGCCTTCGCGTCAGCGCACCGTCGTCCCGGGGCTGCCACCGGGCGGGCTTGGCCCGCGCGGTCACGACGGGCCGGTGGCCAGTCCCGACGGCCGTCGTCTGGCGCTGGTTCGCGATTCGCGCCTGTGGATAGCCGAGCTGGACAGCTACGGAGAGTCCATCCGCAGCCTGCGCGAACTGACCTCACAGGTCGCCACGGCACCATCGTGGACGGCCGACAATCGCACGCTCGTGTACCTGTCTGCCGGGACGCTGCACTGGCTGGCTGTCGACAGCGGCGCGTCGGGCGAATGGCCGGTCACACTCGACATCAGGCCCTAC
>CAYLNP010000269.1:0-3587 GCA_964384925.1 uncultured Woeseiaceae bacterium | reverse complement strand
CTGGAAGCCCGTCCCCTGTGGCAGGAGCCATGGATCCGTGATCTCGTCCGCCAGGGCCTGGCGGTGGTGGGTGTGCTGCTGCTGGTGCTGCTGGTGCTGCGTCCGACCTTGCGTCAGCTCGCACAGCTGCCGACACCCGCACCCGGTCGTGCGCTACCCGCCATGGCCGGTGACGCGCCCGGTCTGCCGCAGCCCGGCGGTCAGATGGCGGGTCAACTTGGACGTCCCGAGGGCGACTCAGTCAATCCCTCGGGTCGCGCCGGAGGCGGCGACGGTCTCGAAGACGAACTGACAAGGGTACGCAAGGTGGCTACGGAAGATCCGCGGCTGGTGGCTCAGGTTGTTCGGACATGGATGAGCCAGGATGGCAACTAAGGCGCAACCGGCAAATGAAGCGGCCATCAGCGGCGTGGGCCGCGCGGCGATCTTCCTGATGACGCTGGGCGAAGATGCCGCCTCGGAGGTGCTCAAGCATCTGGGACCCAAGGAAGTGCAGAGTATCGGCACCGCCATGGCCGCGATGCCTGCGGTCAGTCGTACGCAGCTCGCTCGTGTGGTGGCGGAATTCAAGGCTGTCATGGATGACCAGACACCGATCGGTGTGGGCAGTGACGAATACCTGCGCAAGGTGCTGACGCAGGCGTTGGGAGAGGACCGCGCACGAAGCCTCATCGATCGCATCGTGGTGGGCGGCAGCTCCACCGGACTGGAGTCGCTGAAGTGGATGGACGGCCGGGCAGTGGCGGACATGATCCGCAACGAACATCCGCAGATCATGGCCATCGTCATCTCCTATCTCGACAGCGATCACGGCGCGGAAGTCATGAGTTTTCTGTCCGATCGCGTACGCAGCGATGTGATCATGCGCATCGCCTCGCTCGAGAGCATTCACCCCAGCGCACTGCAGGAGCTCGACCTGATCCTCGAGCGTCAGTTCTCCGGCACATCGACGACCAAAACCAGCGTTGTGGGTGGTCTCAAGCGCGCGGCTGACATTCTCAACCTGATGGACTCCTCAGCGGAGTCGGCCATCATCGAGAGCATCAAGGCCTCGGACGAGGGCCTCGGCGGGCGCATTCAGGAACTCATGTTCACCTTCGAGAATCTGCTGGATCTCGATGACCGCAGCATCCAGCGTCTGCTGCGCGAGATCTCCAGCGATCAGCTGGTGATTTCCTTGAAGGGCGCAACCGCCGAGATCAAGGCCCTGATTCTGCGCAACATGTCCAAGCGTGCTGCGGAAAGTCTGCAGGAAGATCTTGAAGTGCGTGGTCCGACGCGTGTCTCCGAGGTGGAGGCGGCACAGAAGGAGATTCTTGGCACCGTCAGGCGCCTGTCCGAAGAAGGCGAGATCGTGATGGGAGGCAAGGGTGGCGATGACTTCGTCTGATTCCGCGGCATCGACTGCCGATGCTTCGACCGAGGCCCGGACCGTACGGCGCTGGCATGCGCCGGACATGTCTGGACTGTCCCGGTCCCCACAATCCGGTGGCATGTCGATGCCGCTCACCGCAGAGCGTATCGGCGAGATAGAAGCACAGGCACATGAGGAGGGCTTTCGTCGCGGCCTGGAGGAAGGTCAGGCGGCGGGCCGTTTGCTGATGCGCGAGGCGGCACAGCGGCTCGACGACCTGGTGACAAGCATCGACCCCCTGGCAGGCGTGCTCGATGAACCGCTGCTGGAGCAGATCGGCGAGCTGGTCGTGGCGATCGCGCGCCAGTTCGTGCGCCGCGAGCTGTCGCGTGAACCCGGTGAGATCGTGCGTGTCGTCCGTGAGGCCATGGCTGCACTGCCGATGTCCGAAGCGCGGGTGCACATCCACCTGCATCCAGAGGATGTGCGTCTGGTCCGTGACGCTTTGCCCGCTGAGACACTGGAGCGCACGATTCGCCTGCATGACGACCTGACGCTCAGCCGCGGGGGCGCGCGCGTGGAGACCGACGTATCGCTGGTGGATGCTAGTGTGGATACACGTCTGGGGGCCATCGCCTCGCGCCTGCTCGGTGATGAACGCCTCGGTGGTCAAGAGTCGGCGCACGCCATGTCCGGAGACGATGACCATGCCGGAGAATGATCCGAACAGCGTGCAGCGCCGCCGCCGCAAGATCGTGGCGCAGATCGGTGCCTGGCAGGAATCGGCGGCCCAGGCGCTGCGCCCGGTCGCCGAAGGTCGCCTGGTGCGCATGGTCGGCATGACGCTGGAGGCGGTGGGATGCGAGATGCCCGTTGGCGGGCGCTGCCGAATCCTCGGTCGCGGTCACGACCCGGTGCTGGCCGAGGCGGTCGGCTTCGCCGGCGACCGCATGTTCCTGATGCCTGTCGGGCAGATCGGTGGGCTCACGCCGCAGGCGCGTGTACGTCCCGTGTCGCGGGCGCGTCAGATGCCGGTGGGCGACATGCTCCTCGGCCGGGTCATCGATCCGACCGGTCAGGCGCTGGATTCGGCAGCCACACCACGATGCCGCGATCGCATGCCGCTGGCCGGGCGCACCATCAATCCCCTGCAGCGAGAGCCGGTGCGTCAGGTGCTCGATGTCGGCGTGCGCAGCATCAACTCACTGCTTGCAATCGGGCGTGGTCAGCGCATGGGCCTGTTCGCGGGTAGCGGCGTCGGCAAGAGCGTGCTGCTGGGCATGATGGCCCGCCACACGGCTGCCGACGTCATCGTGGTGGGCCTGATCGGCGAGCGAGGTCGTGAAGTCAATGAGTTCATTCACGAGATTCTTGGCCCTGCCGGGCTTGCCCGCGCGGTCGTCGTTGTGGCCCCGGCTGATGCACCCCCGCTCATGCGTCTGCAGGGCGCGCAGTCGGCCACGGCGATCGCCGAGTATTTCCGCGAGCAGGGCCGGCACGTTCTATTGTTGATGGATTCGCTGACCCGCTACGCCCAGGCGCAGCGTGAGATCGGTCTGGCGATCGGCGAACCACCGGTAACGCGTGGCTACACGCCTTCTGTATTCGCAAAGCTGCCGCAGCTGCTGGAGCGCGCCGGCAACTCCAACACCGGCGGATCGATTACCGGCATCTACACGGTGCTGGCGGAGGGCGACGATGTGCAGGATCCGGTGGTCGACGCGGCGCGAGCCGTGCTCGACGGTCATATCGTGTTGTCGCGTCGCATCGCCGAACGTGGCCGCTACCCGGCGATCGATGTCGAGGCCTCGATCAGTCGCGTCATGCACTCAATGGTAACTCCGGCGCAGCGCGAGCTCGCGCAGAGCTTTCGACGGATCACTGCCTGCTACGAGCAGCATCGCGACCTGATCACAGTAGGCGCCTACCGGCGTGGCAGCGATGCCGCGGTCGATCGGGCCATCGATCTTTACCCCCGCATGGAAGCGTTTCTGACCCAGACCCCCGAGGAGGCGGTCGGCGTGGGGGCGAGCATGCGGGCATTGTCCCGCCTGCTGGGAGAGACCCACGCATCAGAAGCCGAGGGAGCAATGGAATGACCCCGCAGCACACACAACTCGAACTCGTCGCGAGCTTGAAGCGCGAAGAAGAGCGCCAGGCCGCTGAGGCGCTGCGCATCGCGCATACCCGACTGGCCGAGGAGGAGGAAAGGCTTCATGCCGTCGAACTCTAT
>CAYLNP010000268.1:0-3593 GCA_964384925.1 uncultured Woeseiaceae bacterium | reverse complement strand
CAGACGGTCTCGGACTGCGGCTCCACGCCACCCACGGAACAGAACACCGCGACGGCACCATCGAGCACACGCAGGCTGCGCTCGACCTCGATGGTGAAGTCCACGTGCCCCGGGGTGTCGATGATGTTGATGCGGTGCTCGTCGAACTGCTGGTCCATGCCCTTCCAGAAGCAGGTCGTGGCCGCAGAGGTGATCGTGATGCCGCGCTCCTGTTCCTGCTCCATCCAGTCCATGACAGCGGCGCCGTCGTGCACTTCGCCGATCTTGTGGGACACACCGGTGTAGAACAGGATGCGCTCCGTGGTCGTGGTCTTGCCGGCATCGATGTGGGCCATGATGCCGATATTGCGGTAGCGCTCGATGGGGGTCGTTCTGGGCACGGTATCGTCCTCGATAAATCCTGGTGGCGTCTCTACCAGCGGTAGTGGGAGAACGCCTTGTTGGCCTCGGCCATGCGGTGCGTGTCTTCGCGTTTCTTGACGGCCGAGCCGCGGTTCTCCGCCGCGTCCATCAACTCGTTGGCCAGGCGATGGGCCATGGACTTCTCGCCGCGCTTGCGCGCCGCGTCGATCACCCAGCGCATCGCCAGCGACTGGCGACGGGTGGGGCGAACTTCCACAGGTACCTGGTAGGTGGCGCCGCCGACCCGACGGGACTTCACCTCGACGAAGGGCTTGACGTTGTCCAGCGCCTGCTCGAGCATCTCAAGCGCCCGCTGCTCATCGGCGCCGTTCTTCTCTGCGATGCGATCGATCGCACCGTAGACGATGCTCTCGGCCACCGACTTCTTGCCGTCATTCATGATCATGTTCATGAACTTCGCCAGCAGATCACTGGAATACTTGGGATCCGGCAGGATGTGGCGCTTGGGGGCTGCTGTTCTTCTGGACATCTGGTGTTTCCGTCTGGTGAAGAATCGGCTCGCGGAGCGACGTCTACATCGTCTTCCTGCGGGTATCCGACCTGGGGGTGATCGTTAGTGCCTACTTGGTCTTCGGACGTTTGGCGCCGTACTTGGAGCGGCCCTGGCGGCGCGCGCTGACGCCCGCACAGTCCAGCGTGCCGCGCACGGTGTGGTAACGCACGCCGGGCAGGTCCTTGACGCGGCCACCGCGAATCAGCACCACCGAGTGCTCCTGAAGGTTATGGCCTTCACCGCCAATGTAGCTGCTGACCTCGTAGCCATTGGTCAGGCGCACGCGGGCGACCTTGCGCATGGCCGAGTTCGGCTTTTTTGGCGTGGTGGTGTAGACACGCGTGCACACGCCGCGTTTCTGCGGGCTGCCCTGCAGAGCCGGAACGTCGCTTTTCGCGCTTTTGGTGGAACGCGGCTTGCGTACCAGCTGATTCGTCGTAGCCATGCTTGTCCTGTTTCAGTAAGAATGCATCAATAGACGAGCGCGACGAACGCCCCGTCCGGTATCGCAAAACCTCGATACGCACCGTGGGCGCCCGCCGCATCCGCACGTAGGTGCGCTGCAAAGCCTTGCTCGCACCGGGGCCGATTTGCGCCCCGGCGCGGCCAGCAGGGCCGCCTGTAGACAAATCGGGGCCGGCCCGACTCCCACCAGGAGTGCCTGACCCGGCCCCAAGATTAAGGGCGCGAATTCTAGGCGGCGGCTGCTTCCGTGTCAAATATCCTCAAGTGCCTTCAGCCGGCGCCTGGGCCTCCTCAGCGGGCTCGTCCTGCGCCGCGGCGCTGCTCTCCAGTCCCTGCAGTTCGGCCGCCAGCACATCTTCGCGCGTCCTGCGACGCTCCTCGTGATGGGCGTAGCCCGTACCCGCCGGAATCAGACGGCCCACGATGACGTTTTCCTTGAGTCCGCGCAGGTCATCCTGCAGGCCACGCACGGAGGCCTCGGTGAGCACCCGGGTGGTCTCCTGGAACGACGCCGCGGAGATGAACGACTCGGTGGCAAGCGATGCCTTGGTGATGCCCAGCAGCACGGTCTGGGCGTAGGCCGGCTCCTTCTTCCTGGCAGCGGCTTCCTCGTTGGCCTCCAGCAGACGGGCCCGATCGGCCTGCTCGCCCTGCAGGAAGCGGGTGTCGCCCGGTGCCGTAATCTCGACCTTGCGCAGCATCTGGCGAATGATCACCTCGATGTGCTTGTCGTTGATCTTCACACCCTGCAGGCGGTAAACGTCCTGGATCTCACGCACCAGGTAGTTGGCCAGCGCCTCGACACCCTGCAGACGCAGGATATCGTGCGGATTGGGCTCACCGTCGGCGATGACCTCTCCGCGGGCGATGGTCTCACCCTCGAAAACGTTGAGGTTGCGCCACTTCGGAATCAGCTCCTCGTATTTCTCGCCGTTATCGTCGGTGATGACCAGGCGACGCTTGCCCTTGGTCTCCTTGCCGAAGCTTATAGTGCCGGAGTATTCGGCGAGGATCGCCGGTTCCTTCGGCTTGCGAGCTTCGAACAGGTCGGCCACACGTGGCAGACCACCGGTGATGTCGCGGGTCTTCGAGCTCTCCTGCGGCAGACGCGCAATGACGTCGCCGACGGCCACGTGGGCACCGTCGGACATGCTGATCAGCGCGCCGGCCGGCAGCGCATAGGCGGCCGGAATATCGGTGTTGCCGAAGCAGACTTCCTTGCCATCCTCTGTAACCAGGCGGGCGGTAGGACGCAGATCCTTGCCCGACTGGCTGCGCTGCTTGGGATCGAGGATCTCGATGCTCGAAAGCCCGGTGATCTCATCGGTGGTCAGCGTGACGGTCACGCCATCGATGAAGTCCTCGAACTTCAGATAGCCGGTCACCTCACTGATGATCGGGTGGGTATGCGGATCCCAGGTGGCCACGCTCTTGCCGGCCTCGACCTCGGCGCCGTCCTCGACCGTGATGAAGGCGCCATAAGGCACCTTGTAGCGCTCGCGCTCGCGACCGAACTCGTCGGTGATCGTCAGCTCGCCTGAGCGCGACACGGCCACCAGGTGACCCTTGGCCTCCTGACGCACGGTCTTGATATTGATCAGCCGCGCCGTTCCCTTGGCGCGAACCTCGATGCTGTTGATGGAAGCCGAGCGCGACGCCGCACCGCCGATATGGAAGGTGCGCATGGTCAGCTGCGTGCCGGGCTCGCCGATCGACTGCGCCGCGATCACACCGACCGCCTCGCCGCGGTTGATCTGGTTGCCGCGGGCCAGGTCTCGACCATAGCACTGCGAACACACGCCATAGCGCGTCTCGCAGGTGATGGGCGAACGCACCAGCACCTCGTCTATCGACCATTCCTCGAGCTTGGCGACCCACTGCTCGTCGAGCAGCGTACCGGCATCCACCGCCACCTTCTCGGTGCCCGGGAAGTACACCGGCTGCGCCACCACACGACCCAGCACACGCTCACCCAGGCCCTCGACCACGTCGCCGCCTTCCACCAGCGGTGACATCGGCAGCCCTTCGGTCGTGCCACAATCGAACTCGGTGACCACCAGGTCCTGCGCCACGTCGACGAGACGGCGGGTCAGGTAACCCGAGTTGGCGGTCTTGAGTGCGGTATCGGCCAGGCCCTTGCGCGCACCGTGCGTGGAGATGAAGTACTGCAGGACGTTCAGCCCTTCACGGAAGTTCGCGGTGATGGGCGTCT
>CAYLNP010000267.1:0-3595 GCA_964384925.1 uncultured Woeseiaceae bacterium | reverse complement strand
GACCGTGCCGGTCTTCAAGTGCACGATGAATACGTAGGCGCGGTGCGAGTCCGAGTTGAGCCCGTTACCGAAGGCGGCGTACCACTGTTTATCCTCGCCGATGAACACGCGCGGCGAATTGATCACGAAGCCGATATCGGCATCCTGCTTGTTGTTCAGCTCCCAAAGCAGATTGCCCTGGTTGAACGAAGCGACCGGGTCGGTGACATCCAGGGCAAGCACGCCGCGGCCACCGGTCCCCATGCCCGCCAGCATCACCGACTTCCAGGAACAGGTGGCCTGTCCAGCCGGCTCTCCGATGCAGGCGTCGGTCACCCGTGGAGAGCCGTCGGCGTAATAGGTGTGCTCGTAGTCGCGGCGCGCCAGCTCGCCCATCTTTCCCAGCAGCGAGTCGGGCACAACGGCGAACACTTCCTCGCCCCGGTCGGCGCCGGACGCCGCGGCGTTGAAGCCGTGAATCATTCCGCTGTTGGAGCCGACAATCAGAACCGGCGTGCGGGACGCCTTGGTATTGTTGACAAACTCGGAGTAAGTGCCGGGCTGGTCAAACGGCACCAGGCGCGTGATGCCGTCACCATCGACGTAGAACCGGCCGCCGAGTTCCCGCGGCAAACGCGCATAGCGCAGCGCCGCGCGGTTCAGGACTTCCGGCTGCGAGCCAAGGATATCGCCGATCGCGCGATGCTGCTCGGTGCCGTCAACGTTGCGGAGCAGGCGCGAGCGGAACTGTCCGGTCGCCCCTCCCTCCTGCGAACTATCGCCGCGAAGGTACTCCACCACCTGTGCCATCGTTCGGTCGCGGAACGTGCCTGTGGTGCCGAAATCTCCGGCGCCCAAGCCAACAGCGGCGCGGCGCTCCGCCTCGGTGGTGCCCAGGTTGGGCGAGGTGAACGGCCGCAGCTCGTAACCGCTGTCGTCAGCCTTTCTGCGCGAGACGAGAATGTTTCGATCGGCCGGGTCGGGCAGCATCTCGACCGCGCTCCACACCGCATCGCTCAGCGTGCCGTCGGGCTTCACGGTGTAGGCCTTTACGTCTCCGGTCCAGGAATTTGGATCAAACTCGGGCACGTAGGCAGTAAAGCCCACCGTCCTGCGCGCACCGCTGGCGGCCGTACCGGCGGAACGTCGCGCCGAATTGTTGATCGACTCGATGATGGCGTTCATCGCCCGGCTTATTCTTTCCGGACTGGTTGCATTGACGTACTGGCCGCGCGCATTGAGCGTCGCATGCCAGAGGTCATCGACCGAACTGCGGGAATTTTCTGCCCACCCCTTCCAAGCAGGCTCGTTTCCCCCGACGAAGACATCGGGAGTGATTTCAAAGCTGTCGGGATCCTGCTGGTAATCGATCCCGAAGTACTCTCCCGCCGCGCCTAGGGTGATGCCGTAGAAATTCATGTGCAGATTGCGGTTGCAATCCAGACGCGGGTCAGGGGTCGCAGCAGCACAGCCTGGCGGAACAGGCACCAGACCGGGCGTCAGGTCGGGTCGAAGGTTGGTCTTGTAGTAGAAGGCAGCGATATCTGCCAGCGTGTTGCTGTGGCCATCCCGGAAAGGGTCGATGCCATGGAAGGGCGCGTCGTTGTCGACATTACCGATCGTCTCGGGCCGACCGCCATTATGGTAGCCGTCGGTGAACAGCATGCCGGCATTGAACTGGCAGACATTGTTGATCGGAGAGTCGGACTGCGGGCTGTTGGTGCCCTCGGTGCGCCTGAACTGCTCGCCCATATGCTCCACGGCGCGTGCGTTGGGGGTACCACCACCCGCGGGCAGCCCGATGATTTCATCATAAAGGCGCTTGCGTCCAGCCACCGCTATGCTGTCCTCAAAATCGCTCATTTCATGCATGACCACCGTATTGCGGTTGTTGATGGTGAACATACCGATGCGCATGAAGTCAACGTTATTTAGCGAACGGGTCAGCGCCGCGATCAAAGACAGATTGCGTGTGCGATAGTAAGCGAACCAGTTGGCGTAGTTAGTCATCGCCCGCTCGTAGGCCGCGTAGTCTACGTAGTTGCCTGGCTTGATCTCATAGCGGTAAAGCCGGCCATTGCCGGGGACGGTGTCCGCACGGGGCCCCCCGGGCAAGGTGTTGAACAAGGTGGGACTTGTATTGCCATCTGGAGAGGTATCGCTGGTCAGATAGTAGGTCGGCGCGTAATAGGCGATGGCGAGCTTGTAGGTGTCCGCCGTAGTTGCGTTATTTCCGTTGTTCTGGGTCCAGCGACACCCGTTCTCTGGCACCGTGACATCGACGGCAAGCGTGCGCCACACACCGAGATCCGCTGGCGTGGCGCCTATGGCGCCACACGGCTGAACTGCGAAATACTGCGTGCCGGCAGGGATGACCATGCCTTCGCGCAGGTCAATAAACTCGCCGTTGCCATTGCTCCAATCCGGATCCAGAGTTCCAGAGTGCGCGGGAATCCGAGCCCGGAGCCTCCCGTTGCAGGAGTCTGTGAGCACTCGATTTGCGGTCAGCGTCGTCCAACCGTTACTGGAACGGGGGACGAGGAAGTCACCCGTGGTCGAGTAACAGGTGCGGTCAGTGTTTGCGGCGGTGCTCTGCACCTGCCAGCCCGACTTAAGGACAACATCCGCGTTCAGAACCGTGTTGTTTGCAAACTGGTTGTCAGGGCTATTGGTATCGTCCGACCGATCAAAGATCAGCTCGGTCAGGTTGTAGCGGGCTGCACTAGCGACCTGCCTCGGGTCGAGCTTAACGGACTGCCACTCCGCCGGCGTGTCCATGCTTTCGTAAGGTGTGCCGTCAAAGTTCTGCCAAGGCAGGTACTCGGTACCCGGATCGTAGTAGGCGGCATTGAACTCAGGAGAGCGAACAAATCCGAAGTGCGGTGTCGGTGGCACAGTCTTCCGTCGCGTCCCTCGGCCACTGAAGGGGAACAGCTCGGTCCACCGAACACGAGTGTCCGCATCATACGGATTAGGCTTCGGAACCGGCCCCAACCGCAGAGAACCATCGTCGGCAAAGAATCCGTACGGGGAAGTCGCTGAGTCGCGACTCCAGATCACCTCGCCATCCTGATTGGTGGTCAGAATGTCCCACCGCATCGAACCCGAGTCGTCCAGGGCCATGATGAAGGACGGCTTGATCGATACGCCGAGGTACAGCGGCTTCTGTGCCAGATCCAGGGCCGCATGGGCCGGCGCCGAAAGTCCGGCCAGCCAGGTGAGCGTGCCCAGGATCAGGGTCAGCTTCATTTTGCTAATGCTCATAACCGCCTCGCGATGCGCAGGTAAGTGGCGCAGAAACTGCTGTGATCAGGGAATACAAGAGTCGATACGTGTGAATCATGGAATGAATACGGACTGCACGATGCTGCGCGACGTGCGCGTAGCATCTGAAAACTCGAGTGCTGTGATGAGAAACGGACAGATCGGCACTTCGGCCTTGTCAGGCGTCAAGCCGCCAAAGTCGACGGAGCCGATGATGGTGCGCGGCTGATCGATGTCGCCACGCCGCCAATCGCGGATGTCCCGCCAGTACTCGGCGCTGGCTTCTTCAAGGATGAGCGGGTCGCAGCTCTCGCTCATCTCCACCTCAACCTCGCGCTCCTTGTTGCGAATA
>CAYLNP010000266.1:0-3599 GCA_964384925.1 uncultured Woeseiaceae bacterium | reverse complement strand
CGCTCCGGCGGCTTCGGCGACGGCCTGGCCGGCTGCGGTGTCCCATTCGCAGGTGCGTCCGAACCTCGGATACAGGTCCGCCTCGGCCTCGGCCATACGACAGAATTTAAGCGAACTGCCTGCGACCTTGAGGACATGCTTGCCCAGCGATGACAGGTAGTGCTCCAGATGAGCATCGGGATGGCTTCGGCTGCCCAATACGCGAACGGGACTGCCTGTCTGCGCTGCGGCCTGCAGTTGCGATGTCTGTCCGTCCGCCTGGATCCGATGGGCGCCATGGGCCGGCGCGCCCCAGTAGGTGATGCCCGTCACCGGCGCGTGGACCACGCCCAGGGTCGCTACGTGGTTTTCCACCAGCGCCACGTTGACGGTGAACTCGTCGCGACGGTTGATGAACTCGCGCGTACCGTCCAGCGGGTCGACCAGCCAGTAGCGCTGCCAGGCCATGCGCTCCGCCGCATCGATCTGTGCGGCGTTTTCCTCGGAGAGTACAGGCAGTGCATCCATCAGCGACGGCAAGCCCTCACACAGGATGCGGTGAGCGGCCATGTCGGCCTGGGTCAGCGGCGAATCGTCATCCTTGCGAGAGATGTCGAAGTCGCTGCGGTAGACTTCCATGATCGCCGCGCCGGCGCGCTGGCATAACGTGATCACCTCAGAGATGGGAAACCTGTCTTGCTCCGGGATCATGGACATGCCTCGTGATGGTCACAGTGAAAGGGCAGTATACGAGACACATGCACAGCGCACCGGAAATCGACTGGACGAAGGTGCAGACCGTACTGCTGGACATGGACGGTACGCTGCTTGATCTGGCCTACGACAATTTTTTCTGGCGGACGCATCTGCCGCAGGTATACGCACGTCGTCATGGCGTGGCAACAGCCGCCGCACAGCGCGAGCTGCTGCGACGTTTTGCCGCGCTCGAGGGCCGTCTTGAATGGTACTGCCTGGATTACTGGAGTCGTGAACTGGCGCTGGATCTGCGGGCGCTCAAGCGGGACACCGCCGCGCAGATCCGCTATCTGCCCGGGGCGCAGGGCTTTCTGGCGCGCGCCCGGGCGCGCGGTCTGCGCCTGGTGCTCGTCACCAACGCCCATCCTGACACGCTGGCGGTCAAGCTCCAGCAAACCGCGCTGGCCAGTCAGCTCGATGCCATTCATTCCTCGCATGAGTTTGCAATGCCCAAGGAGGTCCCGGAATTCTGGCAGCGCCTGGCACTGCGCGAACGCTTCGATCCCGCGCACACCGTGCTTGTCGATGACAGCCTGCCGGTGCTGCGCTCGGCCAGGCATCATGGCGTGCAGGGCCTGGTGACGATCGGCGTCCCGGACACCACCCTGCCGGCGCGGCATGTGGACGAGTTTCACTGTGTTGCCCGCGTCGCCGATCTCGTCGTGGATGCTGGCCTGCCGGCGGTCTGACGCAGCTTCATGCCCGCGCGCATGCGCGGGTGCCCGATCAGCTGTCCTGACCCGACGCAGGCGCCTTGCGTCGGCGGCGGCGACGCTTCTTCGGTGCCGCCGTGTCTCCCTGTGTTCCTTCTGCGGCCGGCGCAGCGCTGGTCGACGGGGGCGGGGGCGCGTGATCCGCAGGGGGACGGCTTCGCCGTGGACGCGCTCGATCGGCGGAACGTGCGTCGGCGCCCACAGGCCGCCGGCGTGGCCGGGGTGCGCGTCGGACCTCGGCAAGCATGTCGGCCTCCACGGCGCCTACCGGAATACGCGCACCGATATAGGTCTCGATGTCCGGCAGCGACATGACGTAGCGCTCGCAGCCGAAGCTGATGGCGTCGCCGGCGGCCCCGGCCCGGGCGGTGCGACCGATCCGGTGGACGTAATCTTCAGCGTCCTGCGGCAGATCGTAATTGAAGACGTGACTGACTTCAGGCACGTGCAGCCCGCGCGAGGCGACATCCGTGCCAATCAGCACCGGCAACCTGCCTGCCTGGAACTCACGCAACATCCGCAGGCGCTTGTTCTGCGGTACGTCGCCGGAAAGTGCCTCGGCATGGATGTCGTTGGCGTTGAGCTGGTCGCGCAGATATTCGGCCTCGCGTCGCGTGTTCACGAAGACCATCGAGCGAGTCGTGCCGAATCTTCGCAGCAGACTCACCAGCAATGGCAGTTTTTCCTCGTTGGAGGGGTAATAGATGATCTGGCGCACCCGATCTGCAGTGACCTTCTCGGGCTCGATACGAACGAGGTCGGGGTCGTTCATGTGTTCGTAGGCCAGCTCCAGCACGCGCTGCGAGAGCGTGGCCGAAAACAGCATCGACAGTCGTTTGTCCGCAGGCGGAAGACGCCGCATCACGTAGCGGATGTCCTTGATGAAACCGAGATCGAACATTCGATCGGCTTCGTCGAGGACCATCACCTCGACACTCTTGAGATCGAACACGTTCTGCTTGAAATAGTCGATCAGCCGACCGGGCGTGCCGATCAGTACGTCCACCCCTGCGCTCAGCGCATCGCGCTGCTTTTCATAGTCCGTGCCGCCATGCGCAATACACAGGCGCAGCCCGGTATGCGTGGCGAGCAGCGCCGCATCGGCATGAATCTGCACGGCGAGTTCGCGGGTCGGTGCCATGACGAGCAGCCGCGGACCACGCTGATCCTGCGGGGCCGGAACGCTGAGAAGTCGATTGAAGGCAGCAACGAGGAAAGCTGCGGTCTTGCCGGTGCCGGTCTGCGCCTGGCCGGCAATATCGTGACCTTCGAGCGCCAGAGGCAGTGTGCGGGCCTGAATAGGCGTGCAGAACGTGAACCCGGCCTCTCGAACACCTGCCGCCACGGCTTCGTGCAGCGGCAGATCGGCATAGGCCAATGTGCTCAGATGATGATCGGTCATGGGACTCCAGGAAAGCAGTTGAACACAGGCTATTGCAAAATTGCCCGCGACAGGGTCAGAATACGGCAAAACCTATGGTGACGTCCGTCGCCGCCCTCCGTAACTGGCAGATGCCGAGCACCTTGACGGCCATAGACGGAACGCGCTTGAAATAGCCCGAACATTGTGCCTGATTCGTCAGGCTACGTCACATCCCCATATGCGACCGGTGTCTTTCAGCCCTCTCCCGGGCAGGACGGGTGGCCACCAGTCCGTTAACTGCAATCAAGATCAGGCTGATTACCTCAAGGAGCTTAAGAGTGAGTGACCGCATTGTGCATACCAGCGATGCGTCCTTCGAGCAGGATGTGCTCAAGGCCGATCGTCCCGTTCTGCTGGATTTCTGGGCCGAGTGGTGCGGCCCCTGCAAGATGATCGCCCCCATGCTCGATGAGCTGGCAGAGGACCTGGGCGATCGCATCACCATTGCCAAGCTCAATATCGATGAGAATCCGCAGACGCCGCCACGTTACGGCATTCGCGGCATCCCCACGCTGATCCTGTTCAAGAACGGCACGGTCGAAGCCCAGAAAGTGGGTGCGCTGTCGAAGTCCCAGCTCAAGGACTTCCTGGATTCGCACCTGTGAGAGGGTATCTGGGCAACACCGCACGCAATCGCCCCAAGGGCGCAGATGGCAACCGCGACGGCAATCGGGATGGCAACCGCGATGGCAACCGCGATGGAAACCAAGGCATGAACGCCAACCAGA
>CAYLNP010000265.1:0-3624 GCA_964384925.1 uncultured Woeseiaceae bacterium | reverse complement strand
ACCGAGCGTTCCAGATCGCTGACCAGCAGCCAGCCGCGCTTGAGTCGCAACACGCGGCCGGCCAGTGAACCGATGGCCGGATCCTGGTTGAAGCTGCCGTCGCGAATGAAGGGCGCAGGGCTGAGCCGGTGATCGGCGGCGTTCTGCGCCTGGGCCGGCAGCATGCCTGCAAGGCCCAGCAAGAGCATCAACACACCTGCGCTGAATCGGCGCCAGGTTGCCGGCTTTTCAAGACCGAACAGCTTCATCGTCCACATCCCCGCAGTCGCCTGTTACCGCAGCGATGGTCGGCGGTTTCGGTGGCTTTGGCAATGGCGCTGCGATGGCGTGCAGGCACCGCCCCTGCTAGAGGTCGAAGAAAAACTTCTCCGCGCCGAATGCAGGCTGGAGCTGGTCGAGCCAGGTGGCCTGCTCGTCGTAGCGGGCGAAGAAAGGGCGCTGCACCCAGTCGGGGTTGCGACCCTGGATCATGCGCAGCACGAACAGCTTCTCGCCATTGATCTCCGTGACACCCTGGATCTCCACCTTGCCGGGCCTGGCACTCATCGACGGTCCACGCGCGGTGCGGCCCAGCCCCGAGAGCTGCTGGATGGCATCGCGGTAGATCTGCCAGGCACGCACCAGCGGCACCTCGAAGTAGCGGCGCGCACCGGTGTCGCGCTCCACGAACATGTAATACGGCACGATGCCGAGTTGTACCTGGGTACGCCACATTCGCGCCCACGCATCGGCGTCGTCATTGATGTGGCGCAGCAGCGGGCCCTGGCTGCGGATCACCGCACCCGTCTCGCGCACGCGGCGGATGGCCTCGCGGGCGATCGGGGTTTCGAGTTCGCGCCAGTGGTTGTAGTGCGCCATCAGGGCTAAGTGCTTGCCGGCACGCACCAGCTTTTCAAACAGCCGCAGCAGCTGATCGCTGTCGGCATCGCTGACGAAGCGGTAGGGCCAGAAGGTCAGTGACTTGGTGCCGATGCGAATGGTCTGGATGTGATCGAACTCGGGCGTGGTAAGCGCCGAGAGGTACCCCGCCAGGTGATGGGTCTTCATGACCATCGGGTCGCCGCCCGTGACCAGCAGATCGGAGACTTCACGGTGTTCGCGCAGGTAACGATGCAGTTTGGCGGCCTCGCCCAGCGCGAAGCGCAGGTCCTTGTCGCCGACAAACTGTGCCCAGCGGAAACAGAACGTGCAGTAGCTGTGGCACACCTGACCCTGACTGGGGAAGAACAGGACCGTTTCGCGATACTTGTGCTGCAATCCGTCGACCGACTCGTCGTCGAGCGCCGGCACATTGAGCTCCATCTGTCCCGCCGGGTGCGGATTCAGGTCCGCGCGTAGCTGTGTCGCGAGCGTCCTGATCTGCGCCCTCGACGGCTCCCCGCGCAGCAGCGTCGCCATGCGCGAAAACGCTTCGGGCTCGAGCATCTCGCGCTGCGGAAACACGAGCTGGAAGATCGGATCGTCAGGCACACGGGTCCAGTCGATCAACTCTTCGATGACATATTCATTAACACGGAACGGCAATACATTGGCCACCACGCGCATATCGAAGCGGATGTCTTCGGCCAGGCGCCCGAGCTGGTCGATCTGATCGAGCTGGTGGTGTGTGAACACCTTGAAGGTGCGCGGTTCAACGGTCTTGAGGCGGCGTACGTCAAGGGCGTTTTCCATGTGTTTTCGCTCCGTGCTGTTGCGCCGGCAGTCTGGCGTGGAAGCCAGAGGCTTCCGCAGGTCTGTGACAGGGCCGTCTGGCCCGCAGCGCGTCGGACTGGATGAATCACGGCGTGATGTGCTCTGTGGCCGCAAGTTCAAGGGCCGGAGACATGAACTTCGGTGCCGTGATGAAAGCGCGCATGATGCAACGCAGTCGGCCAGCATACCGGGTGGGGGCCGGCCTGGCCACCCGAGCGGTCCTCGACTGGTTGCATGGGCGCCTTCGGGTTGACGCTAGGCGCGCCTGTGCTACGCTCAGCGCGCGTATTCCCGCCGTATCGTCACAGGAATGAATCCATGAGTCTGACGCGTGTTCTCATCGTTGCTGCCGCCGCCACCGTTGGGCTCGGCGCAGCCCTGGCCGACGAGCCGTTTTCCAGTGAGCTGGGCGCCCGCCAGGGACAGTTCAAGCTGATGGCTTTCAACATCGGTCCACTTGTCGGTATGGCGCAGGGAAATATCGAATACGACGCAGCGACGGCGCAGCTCGCTGCCGACAACATCGTCGCGCTGGCCTCCCTGAACCAGGCGCGGCTGTGGCCCGAAGGCTCGGATAACGACAGCATCGACACCACCCGTGCCTTGCCGTCGATCTGGGAGAACCCGGAAGACTTCCAAGCGAAGTTCGATGATCTCGGTGAGGCGGCGCGCGCCATGCAGGCCGCTGCGGGCACCGATCTCAACGCGCTTCGTGGTCAGCTGCGCACACTCGGCGGCGCCTGCTCGGCCTGTCACGAGTCGTATCGGCAGCCCGAGTAGGCAGCCAGCGCGATTTGCGTCGGCGCGCGCGAACAAGCGCTGAGCCGCTCGCCGTGTGCTGAGCATGCGCCGAATCCTCACAACTGGCGCATTGATTGCGGCACTTGTCGTGGCTGCGCTGGCGTGGGCGACCCGCGCGCAGTCGCTCGACGAATCGCGATTCGACGGCCTGGTCGGAGATGTGGCCCAGGGCGAACTGGTTTTCTGGGCCGCTGGCTGCGCATCGTGCCATTCCGCCGACGGGGCACGCGGCGATGATCGTCTCGTGCTCGCCGGCGGGCGCAGCTTCGACAGCGAGTTCGGCACGTTCCATGCGCCAAACATCTCCACACATCGCGAATATGGCATCGGCGGCTGGACGCTCGCGCAGTTCGGCAACGCGATGCTGCGTGGTGTATCCCCCGAGGGCGAGCACTACTATCCTGCGTTTCCCTACACGGCCTACGTGCGCGTCGAACTCCAGGATGTCGCGGACCTCAAGGCCTACATGGACACCCTGCCGGCGTCGGACCGGCCCAACGATGCCCACGCCCTGGCCTTTCCGTTCAATCTGCGCCGCACTGTCGGGATCTGGAAGCGATTGTTCATGGACGATGCGTTCTTCCTGGAAGGCGAACTCAGTGAGCAGGAGCAGCGCGGCCGCTATCTTGCCGAAGCCCTGGCCCACTGCGGGGAGTGTCATACGCCGCGCAACGCACTGGGCGGGCTGGATGCATCGCGCTGGCTGGCTGGTGCACCCAATCCGTCGGGCCGCGGTTCCATTCCCAACATCACGCCCGCCGAGCTGACCTGGTCGGAACGTGAAATCGCAGGCTACCTGGCCAGCGGCTTCACGCCGAGTTTCGACTCCGTTGGAGGCTCGATGACGGCAGTGGTAGAGAGTCTCGGAGAGCTGCCCGCCGAGGATCTCGACGCGATCGCGGCCTATCTGAAGGCCGTCGTCCCCGCCGAGTGATCGCGCCCGCCAGCGAATCACGCTGATCCCGCCACTTCTGCATGTGGCCTGCGCCGGGCGCAGGCACCAATCTGTGCATCGGACAGGCGATCCCTGTCGCGTGATCCTCCATGGATGGAGACCGCCCATGCATCGACGCCGTGAAAGCCTGCAGCTGGATTGTCCTTTGGAATCGGCCTATGCCGCTGCGGTGTTGT
>CAYLNP010000264.1:2069-3631 GCA_964384925.1 uncultured Woeseiaceae bacterium | reverse complement strand
TCCTGTTGCCGAAGATCACCAGTCGATCCGGCGCGAATCCGGACACCGGCTACCGTGCCAGCGAGGGTCGCTCAGCCACCAAGACCGCGACGCCCCTGATCGAAACGCCGGTGGCCGTGCAGGTTGTGCCGCGCGCGGTGCTGGATGACCAGAAAGTGTCGACCATCAAGGACGCGCTGGAAAACGTGAGCGGCGTGCGCGCACAGCCATCGTTGGGCGGCAGTTCGGGGTATCTCATTCGCGGCTTCCGCACTGGCAACGTCTATCGCAACGGTCTGCTGACCACGGCCGGCAGCTCAATCGGCGATTTCGACGCGGCTAACCTCGAGAGCATCGAGGTCGTTAAAGGGCCGGCGCAGCTGTACGGGCGTACCGAACCGGGCGGAATCATCAACCTCTCCACCCGACGCGGGCTGGACACGACCTATGCGATGGTTGAGCAGAGCATCGGCTCCTACGACTTCTACCGCACCCAGTGGGACGCCGGTGGCCCCGTCTCGCAGGACGGTCGCTGGCAGTATCGCTTCTCGGGCGCCTACCAGGACAACGATTCGTTTCGCGACTTCGTCAGCGCCGACCGGTTTCTGGTCAACCCCAGCCTGACTTGGCGGCCAACGTCCAGCACCGACATCACGCTCGACTTCGAATATCAGAAGAAGCACGCGTTCGCGGATTTCGGCATTCCCGTCATTGGCACCCGTCCCGCACCGATACCGATCAGCCGCAACTTGGGCGATCCGAACACGCCTATTGGCGATCAAAGCAGCCGAATCTTCAGCACCGAGATCAATCAGGCGTTGAGCGATCGCTGGACCATCCACCAGCGCTTTCTGGTGGCAAGGACTGGCGGCATGAACACCTTCGTCAATCCCGCTCCCGCATTCAACGCGGCGCTCGCGCTGAACCCGATCACCGGGATCATGCAGCGCAACATCTTTCAGCAGCAGAGTCACCAGAAGGTCTATTCAACCAATCTCGACCTGACCGGTAGCGTCGATGCCGGCAGCGTCCGCCACGATCTGCTGATCGGTGTGGACTACTACAAGTCGAACAATCTGTATGGATCGGACGGGCAGTGGGTCGCGCCCAATCCGGCGCTGGCGATCGATATCTTCAATCCTTGGCCAAGCTATGGAATCCCACAATCCGTGTTCGATGCGGCAACGCTGACATCGTCTACCCCGTTTCCGCGCAGCGACATTTACAACCAGTGGTACGGGCTTTACGTCCAGGATCAGATCACGATCAACCGTCTGCACCTGATGCTTGGCGGGCGTTACGACTGGGCGGAAACAGGGCGCGGAAGAGCGACGCGTGCCGGAGGCTTTGCCGCCGCCACCGACGCGCTGTTCAATTCGACGCCCTCGCTCATTCGCGAAGACACCGGCTTCAGTCCGCGCGTCGGCGTGCTGTATGAGCTGCGCGACGACCTCAGCGTCTACGGCACCTGGTCAACCTCGTTCGGAGCCAACAATGCGCCTGCGGCGGACGGCTCGACGTTTGATCCGCAGATCGGTGAGCAATTCGAGCTGGGGCTCAAGGCGCAGCTGTTCGATTCACGG
>CAYLNP010000264.1:0-1969 GCA_964384925.1 uncultured Woeseiaceae bacterium | reverse complement strand
TACGGCGGCTGGGAGCTTGCGGGCTACCGGATGCTGGCGCAGCTCAACGTGCGCAACCTGCTCGACAAAGAGTACTTCGAGTCGACCGATCCCAACTCCAACGTCGCCCCGCGGCTCGGCGTGTATCCCGGCGCACCGCTCTCTGCCATCGCCTCGCTGCGGATCGAGTTCTGAATGAGAGGCTGGTCGCGTGATGAGCTTCAGCAGCGAGCGCGTCTGGACGCCTACGGCACCTTGCCGCTCGCGCCGCTGACGGCACGCCGATCAGGAGTTCTGGCATGAGCAGCACGGCACATCCGGTTCCGGCGAGGTCGAGTGGCCTTTACGGCGCGGTCTGGCGCTGGCACTTCTACGCGGGCCTGTTCGTGGTGCCCTTCGTCATCATGCTGGCCGTCACCGGCGGCGCCTACCTGTTCAAGCACGAGTTCGAGGGCTGGTGGCACGCCGACGTGATGCAGGTGGATGTGCCGGCGCAGGCGACGACGGTGCCGCTGGCGCAGCAGGAAGCCGCAATTCTGACCGCGTTTCCTGACGCTGCGATCCAGCGGATCACGCTGGCGCGCCTGCCGGATCGCGCGAATGAGTGGTCGATTCGCAGCGCTTCGGCCGAGAGCCTTGCGGTCTTCGTCGATCCGTACACCGGCCACGTCACTGGACATCTGGCCCCCATGCAGCGCCTGATGACCATTCTTGTCGAGCTGCACGGCACCCTGATGATCGGTCGGGCTGGCGATCTGCTGATCGAACTTGCCGCTTGCTGGGCCTTCGTATTGCTGGTCACAGGCCTGTATCTGTGGTGGCCGCGTGATCGTTGGCTGGTGGGCGTGCTGATCCCGCGTTTGACCGCCGAGGGTCGGCCGTTCTGGCGCGACCTGCACGCCGTCCCCGCCGCATGGAATGCGCTGTTCATCGCCTTTCTGATTCTGTCCGGGCTGCCGTGGTCCAGCTTCTGGGGCGACCAGCTGGCGCGGCTGGGAACCGTCAGCCACATGGCCGCTTCTTCGCCCAACTTTCGCGGCGCGCCCATCCCGCAGAGTCACCTGCCGAGCGGCTTCAGCGTCGCTGCAGTGGATGACGAGCACGCTCATCACGGCGCTGACAAGGAGCTTCCGTGGAGCCTCCGCCATGCCGGTGCGGTGCTTTCCGAACAGGGCTTCACGCGTCTGCCCATCGCTGCAGTTGAAGCCCGCATTCGTGATCTGGGCCTTTGGCAGCCGGGTTTGCGAATCAACTATCCGACGACACCCGCCGGCACGTTCCGACTCGGCTACCTGCCCGATCAGGTTGCGCAGCAGCGCACGGTGTACCTCGATCAATACAGCGGCGCGGCGCTTCGCGACGTGCGGTGGTCCGACTACAGTCCCGTCGGCAAGGCGACCGAGTTCGGCGTTTCGGTGCACATGGGTCGCGAGTACGGACGGGTCAATCAGTTCCTTGGACTGGTGAGCTGTGTGCTGCTCGTTCTGACTGCCGTGACGGGTGTGGTGCTGTGGTGGCGTCGTCGCCCATCAGGGCGCATCGGTGCGCCCGCAGTGCCCAAGAGCTATCGGACGACGATGACCGTACTGACGATCACCGTCGCCCTCGGCATCGTGTTTCCACTCGTAGGCATCAGCCTGGTGGTGCTGTTGTGTCTGGACCGACTGGTCTTGTCGTTGAGCAGACCCTCGACGGCACCCCGCTAACCGCGAGATCGTCATCAGCGTCCGCCCAAGCCGTCAGCTGCAGCCGATGACGCACCCAGCCCATCGCGTGCCGACGCGGCGGTCCGCTACCCTGTCGCCATGAGCACACCGGCCCTGCGCGAACTGGAAACCACCCTCTACTGGCTGCGCTGGTGCGCGGCGGCCGGGCAAGGCATCAGTCTGCTGTTTGCCGCCAACCAACTTGGCCTGCACTTGCCGTGGGAGAGGCTGGTTGCGGGCGTATTGGCACTGGCCGCGTTCAACGCCCTGCTCGGTTGGCGACG
>CAYLNP010000263.1:1997-3661 GCA_964384925.1 uncultured Woeseiaceae bacterium | reverse complement strand
TCGAGCCGTTCCCGCGCAGGACCCACGCGACGCGTATGCGAACATCCCGTTTCACAGACAGCCCGCGCAGCACGGCGGTTCCACGCCTGGCCCTGATGGCATGGCTGGCGGGCGTGGCAGCCAGTGCGCAGGCCTGTCCGGAGGGCGTCGAAGGGCACTTCGAGGTCACACTCAGCGGTGCGCTGACGGCGGAGATCCACTGGCAGAGCCCGGCGCTCGACTGCGATGGCATGCCCCGACCCGATGCCGGTGGCGCGCGTCTGCGCTTCAGCGGTGAGCTGGAACCCGGGCTTGGGCTGGCAGTGGTCATTGGCATCGACCGCCTGGCGCCCGGTGTGACGGCCCGCGAGCTCCCGGCGAACCTGACGCTGGTCGTCGAGGGACGGGGTCTGTTCTTCGGCAGCATGCAGCAAAGCCACTGCTGGGCCGATATCCTGGCCAATGAACCGCTGGGCGCTCACGGCCATCTCGTGCGCGGCGAGATTTACTGTGTCCGCGGCCTGCCGCAGGTGGGCGGCGGTGCCAGCGTCGGCATCACCGACCTGAGTTTCGTCGGGCTGCTTGCACCTGACGAGGATCTGGACGACGACAACGATGACTCCATTCCGCTCTGAGCCTCGCCCGATCCCCTGCGCCCGGACGGCACAGGCGTTGATCGCCGCCTCCCTGCTCCTGTGGACACTGGCAGCCATCGCGCGTCCAGTGCCGGGACTGGAAGGCGATTACGAGCGATCCTCGCTGCTGATCGACAGCAGCGCCGCGGGCATGTGCTACCACTTCGAAGCCTACATGGCGCGCACCGACCGTCAGCGCGCACGCGGCCTGATGCATGTGCCGGCGATGCCGAGATTCACCGGCATGATCTTTTCGTTCGCGCCTGGCCAGCAACCCGCGATGTGGATGAGAAACACGCTGATCCCGCTGGACATGGTGTTTCTCGATGCCGAGGGACAGGTCGTGCATATCTCCGCCGACGCCGTGCCGCACTCGCTCAGCACCATCGCAAGCCCCGTACCGGCGCGCTCGGTGCTCGAGATCAACGGCGGGCTTGCCGCCGAGCTCGGACTGGCGACCGGCGACCGGGTCGTGCATGCATGGTTCGATTCCGGCTGGCCGGAAGCCCTTGCCGACCCGCGCGCCTAGCGGCGCAGCAGCGGCAGCCAGCGGGCGAGGCTCAGCAGACTCATCAGTGCCGCAGACACGTAGGTCAGTGCCGCGGCGGTGAGCAGCTTGCGCGCGTGCGGCTCGTCGCCGGGCATCGGCATGGCGCGCCCGAAGCTGGCATCGAGCTCCGCGGGCAGCGTCACCAGATGCACGGCAGTCATCAGCAGCATCGAGCCGAAGGCGGCGACCGCGGCGACGAGGCCCAGCCATGGCGAGCGCGTGGCCAGTACCAGCACGGGTGCCGCCAGGAGCAGCATGGGTGCAGCTTTCTGCGCGCTCATCGCCACACGCACCAGTGATCCGCGCAGCCGCAGCGGCACGAAGCCACGATGATCCTGCAGCGCATGACCTACTTCGTGGGCCGCCACGGTAATCGCCGTCAGGCTCTTAGCGCGATAGTTCACCTGGCTGAGCCGCACGGCCTTGGCCTCAGGGTCGTAGTGATCGCCCGCCTCGGTGACCTCCACCCCGTGGAGGCGGTCGATGGTCTGGGCCCCCAC
>CAYLNP010000263.1:0-1987 GCA_964384925.1 uncultured Woeseiaceae bacterium | reverse complement strand
CGGTGACCTCCACCCGCACTGAGGTCAGGCCCAGTCTGTCGAGCAGGCGGCGGGCAAGCTGGGCGCCACTGATCGGGTAGCGGTCTTCGGGCGAGGCATACCGGCTCATCACCCGTTTGACCCAGAACGCAGGCCAGAACAGCGCGATCAGCAGCAGCGCAATAATGATGAGCCAGATCATCGGCGCAACGCGACGCCGTCAAGCGCTAGAAGTGGATGATCGGCGACGGCCGATCAGCGCGGCGAACCAGGCTGATTTCGAGCAATTCGAGCCGCTCGGCCTCGCCGGGCAGGTGCACCGACACCGTCTCCTCGATCCTGTCAGTGCCCAGCAGCCGGCTTTCATTCATGGCCAGACGAGGTTCGCCAAGCTCGTCGGTGATCCAGGCCGAACCCGTGAGCGTACGCAGCGTTTCATCATAACTGGCCGGCACGGTATTCAGCTCGGGCAGTTCCGGCGAGTAGTAGGTGTATTCGTACAGGCCCGTACGCCCGTTGAAGGACAGATAAAACAGCGAATCTGCGACGCTCACCGGCCGGGCCGCGCCGTTGA
Source organism: uncultured Woeseiaceae bacterium (assembly GCA_964384925.1). GTDB lineage: Bacteria > Pseudomonadota > Gammaproteobacteria > Steroidobacterales > PWYM01 > PWYM01. The sequence goes on along the minus strand of CAYLNP010000263.1, from coordinate 1,434 downwards.
CGCTGCCGAAAAGGTCGAAACGGTCGTCACAGCGAATCGCCGTGCCGTTGAGGGCCCAGCGACAGGTCCGGGTGCCGCGCGCCTGCAGCGCGTCACCCTTGGGCGTGCGCTCCGTACTGGTCAGCGCCCATTGGCCGATGAGCATGTCCAGCGCCTGAATACGCTGCAGGTTCATCTCACCCCCGGCGGCGGCGGAGCGATCGAAATCAGCCTGGGCGGGTGCGGCAAGGCCGGGCAGACTAAAGCCCAGACCCGCCAACAGGGCCATCAGGACCGCGTGGCAGCGCAGTGGATGTGACATGTAATCTTGCCTCCCAAGGCGTAGATCCCCTCAAAACTGACAGTACCACAGGCACGCGCCGGTGGATTCGTCGAGCCACGATCGACCATCGAGGCTGAATCGGCGCTGAACGGAATCGGCCAACGGACTCCGACCCCTCCAAAAGCGTTGCGAACTCACAACATTTGGATCTTGCACCCCTGACGATGCTTTTCGCCCACACCTCCGAGTTTGCTGAAGTGGGTCGTGTAATGTGCGCTAAACCCCTCTGGACAGATAAATTTCTTCGCTTCGGACAGTTCGTGATCCGACAAATCGTCGGCTGGGCACGACATGATGTTTTTCGCTGAAAAAGGCTTGGCTCCGCGACAAAAAATACGTATAAAGGTTTCACGCGTCACCAATTCGACCGGGGTTACCGACGGAAGCGTCCGCGGTGTCTGGCCCGGCTCAGGTGGCAACGACAATTACTTCACTCACCAAATTAGGGGATCACCCTCATGGCTAGACCAAATCGACTGTTGCGAGCCTCCATTTCGCTCGCACTGCTACCGCTGGCCGCGGCACCGCAATTCGCCTCTGCCCAGGAGCAGGCGACCTCACTTGAAGAAATCGTCGTCACCGGCAGCCGTATCCAGCGGCGCGACGAATTTGCCGAAAGCCCGATCTACACGGTCGACGAGGAGAGTTTCCGTGTCAGCGGCTTCGTCACTGTCGAGCAGTACCTGAACACGCTGCCGCAGATCGTGCCGAACTTCAGCTCCCAGTCGAACAATCCGAGTTCCAGCGGTCGGGCCTTCATCGATCTGCGCGGTCTCGGGGCATCCCGCAACCTGGTGCTGATCGACGGCCGTCGGGCCATGGGCCAGGGCAACGGCGGTACCATCGTCGACGTCAACACCATCCCGGCGGCGCTGATTGAGCGGGTCGAAGTGATCTCCGGTGGTGCGGCCGCCGTGTACGGCCCGGACGCACTCACCGGCGTCGTCAACTTCATCACCAAAAAGGACTTTGAAGGCGTCGCCGTCGATTCGCAGTACCGGATCACCGAACAGGGTGACGGCGAGGAATGGGCTGCCGACCTCACGCTCGGCGGTCAGTTCGCCGGCGGCCGCGGTTCGGCGGTGTTCAACACCGGCTATTTCCAGCGCCAG
>CAYLNP010000262.1:0-3665 GCA_964384925.1 uncultured Woeseiaceae bacterium | reverse complement strand
GATGCGCGCAGGCATCGGCCGGACCCGCGCTTGTTCGTCGGCAGCGGCAAGGCCGACGAGATTGCCGCCGCCGTCGCGCAACATGCAGCGGATCTCGTGCTGGTCGATCGTCCGCTGTCGGCCAGTCAGGAACGCAATCTCGAGCGCGCAGTCTGCACTCAGGTGCTCGATCGCAACGGGTTGATCCTGGACATCTTCGCCCAGCGGGCGCGTTCGTTCGAGGGCAAGCTGCAGGTGGAACTGGCGCAGCTGGAGCGCCTGTCCACACGCCTGGTGCGCGGCTGGACGCATCTGGAGCGCCAGAAAGGCGGGATCGGTCTGCGTGGTCCGGGCGAAACCCAGCTGGAGACCGACCGTCGTCTGATCGGTGATCGCATCCGCCAGCTCAAGCGCAGGCTCGAGCGTGTCGATCGTCAGCGCGCGCAGAGCCGCCGGCTGCGAAAGCGTTCGGCCGTGCCGACGGTGTCACTGGTGGGCTACACCAACGCCGGCAAGTCCAGCCTGTTCAACCGCCTGACCGGCGCCGGCGCGTATGCTGCCGATCAGCTGTTTGCTACGCTGGACCCCACGGTGCGCCGCCTGGAACTCGCCCCGCACCGGCAGGCCGTCCTTGCCGATACCGTGGGTTTCGTGCAGGACCTGCCGCACGAACTGGTGGCCGCCTTTCGCTCGACATTGCTCGAGACGCGTGAGGCCGATCTGCTGGTACACGTGATCGATGCCTCGGATCCGCACCGCGCCGAGCGCATCCGCCAGGTCGAGGATGTTCTCGCAGAAGTGGGCGCCGAGGACGTGCCGATGTTACAGGTGTTCAACAAGATTGATATACTCGATGAGTCCCCGAGACTCGAAACTGCTGCTGACGGTCGCCCCATGCGTGTATGGCTGTCGGCGGCCACTGGCGCTGGGCTGCCCGAGTTTCTCAGTGCGGTACGCCGTGAACTGGATGGTGATATGGTGGCGGGCACGCTGCGGTTGGCGTCCAGCCAGGGGCGGATTCGCTCGCGGCTGTTCGAAATCGATGCGGTTCGCCATGAGCGGCTCACCGACGAGGGTGGCTGGCTGCTCGATGTGCAGCTTTCCGACAGCCGTTTCCGCCAGCTGTGCCGCCACGAGGGCATGTCGCCGGAACTGCTCGAGGGTCGATAGCCCTTTGCACAACAGGTCGCGCGGTCGATACCCGGCCCGCGGCATCGGTTTTTTTGCACGATAGATGGATTGGGAATACCAACACATGGCCTGGAACGAATCTGGTGGCAATAAGAAAAACCCCTGGAATTCAGGAGGTGGCGACAAGGGGCCTCCGGATCTGGATCAGGTGGTACGTGATCTTCAGCGGCGTCTCTCCGGCGTGTTCGGCAAGCGCGGCAGCGGCGGCGGGGAAGGCGGCGGTCGCGGTGCGTTGTCTTCGGGCGGCGGTATCGGCCCGGGCATCATCGTGGCAGCTGCGGTCGTCGTCTGGCTGCTGACCGGCTTCTACAAGGTGGATGATTCAGCGCGCGGCGTGGTCATGACCTTCGGCGAGTACAGCACTACCACGTTGCCTGGATTGCACTGGCGTATTCCCTGGCCCGTTCAGACCGTCGAGAAGGTCAACGTCAGCCAGGTCGACCGCTTCCCGCTGCAGATGCGCATGCTCACCAGAGACGAAACCCTCGTGCAGGTCGATCTCGCCGTGCAGTACCGGCGCACCGACCCGGTGGCCTTCCTGTTCAACGTTCGCGATCCTGAGGAAACCCTTGCGGACGTCACCGAGAGTGCGATCCGCGAGGTCGTGGGCAAGAACGACCTCGATTTCATCCTCACGGAGGGGCGTGCCGACATCGCGCAGCGCACCCAGCAGGTGATCCAGTCCACACTCAATGCCTACGCCACCGGCATCGAGGTGACCCAGGTCAATCTGCAGGAAGCCAATTTCCCGGCGCAGGTGCAGGCCGCGGTGCAGGATGCCATCAAGGCGCGAGAGGACTTCGAGCGTCTGCAGCTTGAGGCCCAGTCCTACGCCAACGACATCGTACCGCGCGCACGTGGCCAGGCCGCGCAGCAGCTCGAAGCTGCGCAGGGCTATCGCGATCGCGTGATCGCCGAGGCCGACGGTGAGGCCGACCGCTTCGTCAAGCTTCTTGAAGCCTATGAAGAGGCACCGGATGTCACCCGTCAGCGTCTGTACATCGAGACCATGGAGTATGTTCTGAGTCGCGCATCCAAGGTGATCATCGATGCGGAGGGCAGCGGCAACCTGCTCTATCTGCCGATGGACAAGCTGCTGGAGCGCCGCGGTGCCGGCCGCGATGGCGCCGGCATGGAGCCGCAGAGTTCATTGCGCCCGATGCAGCTGCCCGACACCAGTGGCGATCCGCGCGACGACCGCCGCGCGCGCGTGACGCGCTAGAAGCGCTTAGGAGAGTTCATTCATGGGTAAGTTCAATCTTCTGCTTGCGCTGCTGATCGTCGTGGCCATTGCCGTGGGCATGTCTGTGTTCACCGTCAACGAACGTGAACACGCGTTGAAGTTCCGCTTCGGCGAGATCATCCGCGACCAGTACGAACCCGGGCTTCATTTCAAGATCCCGGTGGTCAACAACATCGTCAAGCTCTCCAACCAGGTGCTGACCCGATACAACCCGCCTGAGGAGTTTCTGACCGCGGAGTTGAAGAATCTGCGCGTCGATTTCTTCATCAAGTGGAAGATCATTGAGCCTGGTGAGTTCTACCGCTCCACACGCGGCGACGAGCGCGTCGCAGCGATGCGCCTGGTCGAAATCGTCAAGGACGGTCTGCGCGGTGAGTTCGCACGGCGTACCGTGCAGGAAGTGGTGTCGCTGGAACGTGCCGACATGATGGACGCAATGCTGGCCCGCGCCACGCAGGCCGCGGGTACGCTTGGTATCGAGATCATCGACATCCGCGTCAAGCGTATCGATCTGCCCGACGAAGTCAGCGACTCGGTGTTCAACCGCATGCGCCAGGAGCGTGCACGGGTAGCTGCCGACTGGCGTGCGCGCGGTGTCGAGCGCTCCGACCAGATCCGCGCCGATGCCGATCGTCAACAGGTCGTCATTCGCGCAGAGGCGCGTCGCGATGCAGATCGTATCCGTGGTGATGGCGATGCGCGCGCCACGCAGATCTATGCGGCGGCCTATACGCGCAACCCGGAGTTCTATGCGTTTTTCCGCAGCATGGAAGCCTATCGTGCCTCCATCGGCGGCGAGCAGGATATCCTGGTGCTCGAGCCGGACAGTGACTTCTTCCGCTACATGCCGCAGTTGAACCCCTGATGAGCCGGCGGGAAGCGCCGGGCTTCCCGCCACGCTTTTCCGACTCCTGACGCATGCTCTGGTCCGACCTGCTCGCAGCGTTTGCGCTGTACCTCGTGCTCGAGGGCCTGCTACCCTTCGCCAGTCCGCAACGCTGGCGGCGCAGCCTCTTGCTGCTCGGCCAGCTCGGGGACAGGGAGCTGCGTATCGGCGGGCTGGTGATCATGCTGGCCGGGCTGTTGTTGCTTTTTGTGGTGCGTGCCTGAACCGCGCTACAGCGGTGCATGTGCTTTGCGGTTTTTCCTTGGCGGTGGGGCGGACACTCTTCAATGGCAGGCAAGAACGTTGTCGTGATCGGCACCCAGTGGGGTGACGAGGGCAAGGGCAAGATCGTCGATCTGCTGACCG
>CAYLNP010000261.1:0-3679 GCA_964384925.1 uncultured Woeseiaceae bacterium | reverse complement strand
GTGAGTTTCACCATGCCGCCATGGACAAATGGTTCCACATCCGGGCTTACCCGGTGCTGGAGGGGCTTGCGGTATATCTCAACGATGTCACGGAGGAGCGCAGAAGCCAGGAGCAGTTGCGTCTGCTGGAAGCTGCCGTAGCACGCCAGAATGATGTCCTGATCATTACGCGGGCTGCGCCGATCGATGCGCCGGACGGGCCTGAAATTCTTTATGTCAATGATGCCTTTGAACGGCGTACCGGCTATACCCGCGCCGAGGTGATAGGCCTCACGCCGCGTATTCTGCAGGGGCCGGCGACAGATCGCCGCGAGCTTGACCGGATCCGGCGTGCCTTGCTGGCGTGGCAGCCGGTTCGCTCCGAGCTGGTCAACTACACCAAGTCCGGCGAGGCCTTCTGGCTGGAGCTGGACATCGTGCCGATCTCCGATGACGCCGGTCAGTACACGCATTTCGTTGCGGTGGAGCGCGACATCACCGAGCGCAAGCGCGCCGACGCCGCGCTGAGAACCAGCGAGGAGCGCTTCAGAATGGTGGCCAGTGCCACCAACGATGTCGTCTGGGACTGGAATCTCGTTTCTGGCCGCCTGTGGTGGAACGAGAATCTGCTCAAACAATTCGGCCATGATCCGGCGACCATGTCGGGAGACGAGTCCGGCTGGGCGAAGATGGTGCACGCCGACGACAGACAGCGCGTGCTTGCCGGCCTCAAGCTCGCCATCTCGGGAAATGCGACCAACTGGTCGGACGAATACCGTTTCCTTCGCGCTGACGGCGGTGTCGCCACCGTGGTCGATCGTGGATTCATCATTCGGGACAATGGCGGCAAGGCTGAGCGTATGCTCGGCAGCATCATCGACATGACTGAACGTCGAGAGCTCGACGAGCGCCTGCGACAGTCACAGAAGCTCGAGGCGGTTGGTCATCTCACAGGAGGCGTGGCGCACGATTTCAACAATCTGCTGACGGTGATTCTGGGCAACGCGGAGCAGCTTCGCGAGCAACTCACCGAAGAGCAGAGTCTGCGTCTGCTCGCAGAGATGACCATGACGGCGGCCGAACGCGGCGCCGAGCTGACCCATCGACTGCTGGCGTTCGCAAGGCGTCAAGCGCTGGAGCCCAAGCGCATCGATGTCAATGGTCTGATCGAGGGCATGGATGCGCTCCTGCGACGCACCCTTGGCGAGAACATCGAGATCGAGGTGGTCAGGCGTGCCGGCCTGTGGGCCACAGAGGTCGACCCCGGTCAGCTGGAAGTGGCGCTGCTCAATCTTGCCATCAACTCGCGTGACGCGATGCCCGGCGGGGGCCGGTTGACCATCGAGACGGCCAATGCGCAGCTCGATGATCACTACGCAATGAGCCACGATGAGGTCGTGCCCGGGCAGTACGTGATGATCTCAGTGTCCGATACCGGCTGCGGCATGGATTCCGCGACGCTTGCCCGCGCGTTCGAGCCGTTCTTCACCACCAAGGAGGTCGGCAAGGGCAGTGGGCTTGGTCTGAGCATGGTCTACGGCTTCGTGAAGCAATCAGGCGGTCACGCGAAGATCTACTCGGAAGCAGGTGAGGGCTCGACGGTTCGCCTGTACTTCCGACGCGACACGGGCGGCAATGTCGATCATGCGGAGTGCACGGCCGAACCAAAGGTAGTAGGTGGCCGCGAGCACATCCTGGTCGTCGAGGACGACGAACTCGTGCGCGACCATGTCGTGACTCAGTTGCGCGCGCTCGGGTATCGCGTCATGGAGGCCGCGGCCGGCCCGCAGGCGCTCGAACTGCTTCAACAGGTGTCTGATTTCGACCTGCTGTTCACCGACGTCGTCATGCCCGGCGGATTGAACGGCCCGCAGGTGGCGGATGCTGCGCGCAGCTTGCGGCCAGGCATCAGGATTCTGTTCACGTCCGGCTATACCGAGAATGCCATCGTGCATCACGGCCGCGTCGACGCGGGCGTAGAGCTCTTGAGCAAGCCCTATCGACGCCAGGAACTCGCCGCCAAGGTACGCAAGGTGCTGGATGCGCCAGCGCCGCAGTAGCGGCGTTGCGCGCCACCGCCTGCTGCGAGACTGAACGCCCTGCCCGAGGCGTCTTCAGTCCTCGAATCGCCTCAGGAGCCCGTGGACCCGGCCAAGCAGCCGGGTCACGCCAAGCAGTTCCGATTCACTGCCCTCCCATCGTTCGTCGGGATCGCCGTCAGCGCTCAGGACGAGCCCATCACCGAGGCGTCGCTTCAGGCGCCGAACCATCAACGACTCACCTGACGTCATGACGTAAAGTCCTGGATCGAGCGTCTGATGCTCGGTGCACGGCATCACCAGCACGAGGTCGCCGGCCAGCAGTGTGGGGGCCATGCCGGTGCCGGCGACCTGGACCATGAACAGCTCTTCGACACGCAGCTGCCAGCGCTTCTCGAAATAGCGTGTCGCCAGGGAGATGACGGAGGCTGACTCTTGTCCCGGCGATACGAGGCGAACCGAGGTCATCGACCCTTGGCCGGACTGGCCGGCGCGATGGCCAGGTGCGTGGGCGACGAGCTGATCGAGCATGGCGTCGCTGACGCGTACAAGCCCCTCCACGCGCTCGACATAAAGACCGGCCTCGGCCCCTGGACGATTGTAGCGCCGGACGAAATCGGCGACCGCCTCCTTGATCTCGAGGCTCGCGCCGACGGACTGGCGATAGCGGCCGAACGATGCCGCCAGGGCGCGCCGCACATCCGGCGGCATGGGGTCGGTGGCCGAAAGATAGGGTGCTCCCATCCCGGTGATCAGCCACTCCAGCGAGACGCCCGCGGCGGTGGCCATCGCCACCAGGGCCGAACGGCCCGGGTCGGTTCGCTCGTCGCGCAGGTACTTTCGCACGGTTGCGGGCGCCAGACCCGAGCGGATGGCGAAAGCACGGACCGTCTCGTTGCCCACCGAGTAGGCCAGCCGCTGTGCAAAGGTACTGCCAGTGCCGGGAAAGTTTCCAGGCGTCCCGCCCGAGAGGTCGAACCCGCGCATCTCGATGGTCTCGAGGAAGCCCTCCGCTGCCTGCACATCGGCCTCGGGCGTGGGTCCGGATTCATTCATGAGCTTGGTCTCGGCTAATGAGAGATCATTATGTAACAGCCGATGGCCATATTGTGTGAGCTGTGTCCAAATAGACAAATAAACTACGTGGAAGTGCCCCAATAGTGTTCATGCAATGTCGCTGATTGGATACACTTCCGTCCTATGGCAACCTCTCGAAGGCTGTGGAGACATCACATGGCGGCAGCGGCAAATCACCTGAACCTCCCCGTAAAGCGGACGCGTCAGGCGGCGACACAACGACGTCCGGTCGTGGAAATTCTGCTTGATCGCGACCTGCTGGGCCTTGAAAGCGACGAGGCCTACGGCATCCTGAAAGCGCGGCTGGCCTCGGCTGCGCGGCGCAGATTCCGCCAGGTGCTCATTGTCGTTGATGACCTCCCCCGCATCTGTCTGGCACCGAGGTCACCCGTGCACGTGCACGCGCCGGGGAGCTCCAGGCGGATGTACAACCTCGTCGACCGATTCGTCGCCGAGGCCCTGCGCGGCGGCGTGACAGATGAACCAGGGCCCGGTCAGTTGATCTGAGCTGCAGCCCGGTCGTCTGCCAGCAGTTTGCTCGCGCAGGGCTCGCAGAAGCCATGCGAGAGCATGGAGACTTCCTT
>CAYLNP010000260.1:0-3694 GCA_964384925.1 uncultured Woeseiaceae bacterium | reverse complement strand
CAAGCGGCCCGCGGCCGCACGGCGCGCGAGGGCCGGCAGGCGCCAGCTTCGTCTCTTAGAACAAGGTGGGGGTCAGGTGGGAGGCTTTCAAGCCCGATCGGAAAGCGGTGAGTGAGCGGGCCGGCGCAGCACGGACAGGCCCAGTCCCGTCAGCAGCGTCACACTCGCCAGCAACAGCACCGCGAGCATGGCCGGCATCGGCGCGATCGCGGGTACCGAAGGCGCCACCAGGACAGTCAGCGCGGCACTCAACGCCAGCAGCAGCCAGGCACGTATCCGCGACCAGAGCATCGGCAGACACCAGGCCAGATCTTCCAGCTCATCGAGCCACTGCAGCATGCATTCCATGAGCCGACGCGTCCTGACCTAGGTGACCACACGCAGATGCACGTTGCGGCGAAGCGCGGGCATCCGCGTCCGCAGCATTTCCGGCACGTCGCGGTTGCGATGGGCCAGCGCTGCTTCGCGTGCCCGGGCAACCCAGGCATCGCGATCGAAAGGCAGGATGAACATGTTGATCGTGGTTGCGTTGGCTTCTGACATGTCGTGGGATTACTTCTCGCCATCCCAGCTGCGCCGGATCTTGTCGGCCCAGTTCTGGTATCCCTTCCAGCTGTAGAGCGAGATGTCGGCCTGCTGCCGGCGCACCCGCGTGTTGTCCGCGCCGGCCAGCCACTTGCGGTAGGCATCCCAGCCGGCCTCGGTGCGCGCGCCATCGGCGCCGGGCAGGCGCTGACGGACGCCAAGACCCGACGGCGGACGGAACTGGTTGGGCTTGGACTTTTCCATGCGCGGACCCTTCACGACGTTGGGTCACAGCATAGCGGCGCAGACGCTGCACCTGAAGGAACTGGATCACACCCGGAAGGGCTTAATTCTTTAGTCAAATCATATTGTTGTGAACGATTTGACGTAATGGTGCGGCAGGCTTCCGGAGCTCAGGCGACGACGCGGAAACACGGCGTGTACGCGCGCCCTTCCAGCTTCATGCGGTGATCGGCGACGAACGCGCTCAGCACCTCATCCAGCGCGCGCGCGACGGCTGGATCGCCACGCAACTCGAACGGGCCGTGCGCCTCCACGCGGCGGATGCCGTCCTCGCGCACGTTACCTGCGACCACGCCGGAGAACGCCCGGCGCAGATCAGCGGCGAGACGATGCGGGGGCTGGTCACGCGAGAGGTTCAGCCCGGCCATGGATTCGTGCGTAACCTCAAAGGGCTGCTGGAAGTCTGCATCGATGACGAGATTCCAGTTGTAAAAGTAGGCTTCCTCGCGCTCGTGCCGGTAGCTGCGCACGCGCGCGATGCCCTCGGCCATCGTCCGCGCCACGCCACGGGGATCTTCGATGACGACCTGAAACAGATCGCGGGCGGATGCGCCAACGGTCGCCTCGAGAAAGCGCCCGATCATGTCGAAGTACCGGCGGCTGGATTCGGGGCCGGTGAACATCACGGGCATCGGCTGGTCGCGGTTGTCCGGATGCATCAGGATACCCAGCAGGTAGAGGATCTCCTCCGCGGTACCCACACCGCCGGGAAACACGATAATGCCGTGGCCCAGGCGCACAAAGGCCTCAAGGCGCTTTTCGATGTCGGGCATGATCACCAGTTCATTGACGATGGGATTCGGCGACTCGGCGGCGATAATGCCGGGCTCGCTGATGCCGATGTAGCGGCCGTTGCGAATGCGCTGCTTGGAATGGCCGATGGTCGCGCCCTTCATCGGCCCCTTCATCGCCCCGGCACCGCAGCCGGTGCACACATTGAGCGCCCGCAGACCAAGCTCGTAGCCCACGTCCTTGGTGTAGTCGTACTCGGCACGCGAGATGGAATGCCCCCCCCAGCACACGACCAGATTTGGCTCCGCAGGGGTGCGCACCGCACGTGCGTTTCGCAGGATCTGGAATACCGTCTCGGTGATCGCCCCGGGTGAGGCCACATCCAGGCGCTTGCCCAGTGACAGCTCCGTGCCGATGTAGACCACATCGCGAAGCACGGCGAACAGCAGTTCACGCACGCCCCGAATCATTTTTCCATCGACGAACGCGCTGTCCGGGGCATTTCGAAGCTCCAGCCGTACGCCACGATCGAGATCGATGATCGAGATCTCGAAATCGGCGTATTTGCGCATGACGCTGCGCACGTCGTCTTCGGTGCCCCCGGTGTTGAGGACAGCCAGCGCGCACTTGCGAAAAAGGTCCTGGAGTCCGCCGTCGCCGCCGGCGCGCAGGCGCATCACCTCCTCGCGCGAAAGAATCTCCAGGCTGCCTTCAGGCTTTACGGTCGCGTCCATGCGAATTTCTCCGGTGCGGCCGGCGAGGATATCAGGGACGTATTTCTATTGGTGTGCTTTCCCGGGTCATCAGCCAGATATCGATCATGTCGGCATCGGATACGGCAATGCAGCCGTTGGTCCAGTCCTGGGAGAGATAATAGTGCTCCGGGTAGCGCCGATCGTTGGGCAGGCCATGAATCATGATCTGTCCACCGGGGTTTGCGCCGTTGCGGGCCGCGCGAAGGCGGTCAGATTGATCCGGATACGACACCCGGACCGAGAGGAAGAAGTCACTGTCGGGATTGCGCAGGTCCAGCAGATAGCGCCCTTCCGGGGTCTTGAAGTCACCCTCGCGCTGCTTGTGACCCTTGGGCTGCAGGCCAAGCATGATGTCGAACTCGCGCAGCACCTCACCCTCGCGCAGAAGATAGAGCTTGCGCTCGGCCTTCAGCACCAGCACTTCGTCAGCGAGCAGCGGTGTGGGCGCCAGCGCCTGCGGATCGCGGATGGCGATATCCGCACTCGCCAGCAATGGCAGGCACAGGCCTGCCATCAGCCAGGCAAGGATCCTGTTGCGCAGGGAAATCTCCAGATTCATCAGTTACTCATCCGCGGGCGCGCGACCAGAACTCTAAACGCACCAGGCGTTTGTCTCAAGCCGCCCGCCCGGCAGGGCGCGCACTAATGCGCATTGCTAGGCCAGCAGGCCACGTGCCGTCAGCGCCCGGGCCAGCCCGGCTGCGCCGTCGAAGCGGATCGCATCGATGCCCAGCGCCCGCGCAGCAGCGACGTTCTCCGGTCTATCATCGATGAAAAGGCACTGCCGCGCTGCGCGTTCGATCACGCCGAGCAGATGTTCGTAGATGCGCCGATCCGGTTTGGCTACGCCCAACCGCCCGGATATCACGACATGTTCGAACGCATCCATCCAGGCATAGCGCTGGTAGAGAAAATCCACCGGCTCGACCGGGTAGTTCGACAGGGCGTGCAGGCGGTAACCATTGGCCTCGAGTGAGCGCAGCAGTGCCGCGGTCCCGGGCACTTCTCCTGCGAACATCTGCGCCCACTGCGCTCGATAGGCCTGGATATGCGCAGCCTGGTCCGGATGGCGCGACACCAGTTCTGCGATTGCCTGCGCCCACGGCAGCCCCGCATCCACCCGGCGGTGCCAGTCGGCACTGCAGACCTGGGTCAGAAACCGCTCCATGGCCGCCTCGTCGCCCGCGAAGCGAACGCGGTACAGGTGGCGGGGGTCCCAGTCGATGAGGACATGGCCGAGATCGAAGATCACATCGGTGATCGCTGACGCGGACGCGGTCTTTCGGACGTCTGGTCTCAGGGGAGGGGCATCGGGCATGAAGAGATTCTCGCCGATTTTCGTGTCCGGTCACATCATCGGCTACGACGATGCGTTAACA
>CAYLNP010000259.1:0-3696 GCA_964384925.1 uncultured Woeseiaceae bacterium | reverse complement strand
ACTACGCAAACCACTGGCTGAGCTTCTACTCGCAGCCCGGGCAGGCGGCCGCAGCACGCGGCTACGCTGTGTTCTACCCCAACTACCGCGCCAGCACCGGGCGTGGCGTTGCGTTCACCAAGCTCAACCACGGCCGACCGGCCGCCGAGGAGTTTGACGATCTCGTCGACGGCGTGGACCACCTGATCGAGATCGGCCTGGTGGACGGCGATCGTGTTGGCATCACCGGCGGTTCTTATGGCGGGTATGCCTCAGCGTGGGGGGCCACCTACTACAGCGATCGCTTTGCCGCCTCGGTGATGTTCGTCGGCATCAGCGACAAGATCTCGATGCTTGGCACCAGCGACATCCCGCGCGAACTCTACCAGGTGCATTATCTGAGCTGGCCTTGGGAGGATTGGTCGCTGTACCGCGAGGCCAGCCCCATCTTTTACGCCGAGCGTTCGCGCACGCCGACGCTGATCCTGCACGGCGATGCCGACCCCCGCGTCCATGTCAGCCAGAGCATGATCCTGTATCGGTACCTGAAGCTCGCGGGTCAGGCGCCGGTACGACTGGTGCTCTACGCCGGCGAGGGCCACGGCAACGCCAGGGCGGCCAGCCGCTGGGACTACAGCCTGCGCCTGATGCGCTGGATGGATCATTATCTGCAGGGTGACGGGGGCGAGCCACCGGACTATCCGGTGGATTACCAGTAGCGATAAAAAAAACGGCTGCAGTCACCCGAAGCGGTGGCTGCAGCCGTGAGCCTCACGCGGCCTGCGCAGCGGAGGTGCGTTCAGAAGACTCAGGCGCTACCGCACTTGCCTTCGCCACACTTGCCCTCACCGCCTTTATCGTCGCCGCACTTGCCTTCGCCGCACTTGCCTTCACCGCCTTTGTCGTCGCCGCACTTGCCTTCGCCACACTTGCCCTCCTCGAACGCGCTGTCAGCCATGTAGCCACTGTCCAGCACGTTCAACTGGAACGGGTTGGAGGACTCTGCAGCGATCGCACCGGCAGCGAAAGAGGTCGCCATCGCGGTGCCCAGTGCCAGGGCCAGGGCTTTGCCAGTCGTTTTTGCCTTCATGTCCGATGCTCCTTGTATTGGGATGGTGGGGTATTGGGTTGTTGATGAACTGTCACGCAGAAATTCCTGGGTCCAGACGGTGGCGATAGCGCCGCGCGATAAGGTGGTCGAGGCTCAAGCGCCCACCGCCGGTGAAAAACAGCGCCAGCACCATGACGAAGTAGGTCGCCGCCCACTCGATGCCATTTTTCGAGACGACGAAGTTACCCTTCTCCGTGAGCCAGCGCCAGTTGCCGTGTTCGCGAAGCAGGCTGCGCGCGGCCTCCTGGCGCTGACGCGCCGCGTCGGCAGCCTGGGCCTCCAGCCCGAGCGTGTACTTGCTGGCGAACGGGCTCATGGGATCGTGCACTGCCTGCCAGCCATTGTCCCAGTGAACCGTGGTGGCTGCGACCACCATGGTCACCAGCAGTGGAATGGCGATCCAGCGCACGGCCAGTCCCATCAGCAGCAGGATGGCACCGAAGGCCTCGGCAAAGATCACCAGCGAGACCATCAGCCAGGGCAGCGGCAGACCCAGCCCCCAGTCTGCATTCCCGAACCAAGTCACTGTATCTGCGAAGGCCCCGGCCTTGTTCATGCCGGCCACCCAGAACACGGGCACCAGGTAGAGCCTCAGCGCCAGGGGCCCCAGAAAATCGACCCGGCGCGTGGCCTCCAGCAGGTCCTGCAGACGGTTGAGCAGTGAGATCATCCGGAAGCATCCGCGCATGAGCAGGGAAATTGAACGTTCATGGACAGGCAGACTCGAACGCGCTGGGGTTGATTGCATGTATCGGCACCAGGGCGATTTTGACCAGCGCAATACTTGACCGTGGAACCGCGTCTTCCTCACCATGCAGGCACTCACTACGAACAACCCACAGGAGCCGTCAATGCCCCGTCCAGCCCCGGTCGAGGGTGCGGGCCTCGGACTGCGACGCAGCCTGATGGGCGCGCTGGAGGCAGCCCCGGTCGGCGCTGTGGACTTCATGGAGGTCGCCCCCGAAAACTGGATCGGCGTGGGCGGAGCGCTGGGCAGGCGCTTGCGTCGCCTGACCGAGCGCCATGCGTTTGTCTGCCACGGACTGTCGCTGTCGCTTGGCTCGCCGGCTGCGCTGGACGAAGACCTGGTCGTCGACATCAAGGGGTTTCTCGATCGACACGATGTGCGCTGCTACAGCGAACACCTGAGCTACTGCAGTGATGACGGCCATCTCTACGACCTGATGCCGATTCCGTTCACGCGGGAGGCCGCCGAGTATGTCGCGGTCCGTATCCGGCGGGTGCAGGAGATCCTCGAACGGCGTATTGCGATCGAGAACGTCAGCTACTACGCAGCACCCGGCGCGCAATTGAGCGAAAGCGAGTTTCTGCACCGCGTGCTCGAATCCGCTGATTGCGACCTGCTGCTGGATGTGAACAACATCTATGTCAACAGCATCAACCACGGTTACGACCCGGCCGCCTTCATGGACGCCCTGCCTGCAGAGCGCATCGCGTACATGCACGTCGCCGGGCACTATGTGGAAGCCAAGGATCTGCGGGTGGATACGCATGGCGCCGATGTATGTGAACCCGTCTGGGCATTGCTCGAGCGCGCCTACGCAAAGTTCGGCCCGGTTCCCACGCTGCTTGAGCGCGACTTCAATTTCCCTGCGCTACCGCTGCTGTTGCAGGAAATCGAGCGTATCCGTCGCCTGCAGCAGGCGCCGCACGGCAGCGACGCATGAACGATGTTCCGGCTGACGAAGACCCGCCGGACAAGGCGCAGATGAGTACCAGCGACTTCCGTGATGTGCAGCGTGCGTTCGCCGCGCACCTGCGCGACCCTGAGCACAACCCGCCGCCGCCAGATCTGGAAGATCGGCGCATGGCGATCTACCGCGATCTGTTCTTCAACAGCATCGAGAGCCTGCTGGGCGGCAACTTCCCGGTGCTCAAGCGCATTCTCGAGCCGGGCGACCAGTGGCGCGCGCTGGTGCGGAATTTCTACGCCCATCACCGCAGCCACACGCCGTACTTCACGCAGATCGCCAACGAGTTCGTCGCCTGGCTGGGCACGCTTGCGCCGGGTACGGCGCCTGATTTTGCGCAGGAACTGGCCCACTACGAGTGGGTGGAGCTGGCACTGTCGATCGAGGAGACCGATCTGCCGCTCGAGTCGGTCGACGCGCAGGGCGACCTGCTCGATGCTGTACCGGCGCTGTCGCCGCTGGCCTGGTCGCTGGCCTATGCGTGGCCCGTGCACCGGCTGGCGCCGGGGCAGATACCAGCAGCACCCGGCGAACACGCCACGCGTCTGGTGGTGTACCGCAATCGCGATGATCGTGTCGGCTTTCTGGAGATCAATGCGGTCACGGCGCGGCTGCTGGAGCTTCTCGATCCGCCCGAAGCCCCGCGCGGACGCGACGTCCTGACAACGATCGCACGCGAACTGGGCCTGTCCGACCCTGCCTCAACGATCAGTGGCGGCGCACAGATACTTGCACAACTGCGCGAGCACGATATCGTGCTGGGGACCTGGCGCGATACGCGCTGAAGTCAGCCAGTAGAAGGACGGAAATACGTGACCACCATCGGCACACCCGGCGCCCCCGGGGCCACGCGCATGATGCTGCTCGGCGCAGGCGAGCTGGGCAAGGAGGTGG
>CAYLNP010000258.1:0-3698 GCA_964384925.1 uncultured Woeseiaceae bacterium | reverse complement strand
ATGGTCAAGGAAGCCACGGTGACCGCGATACTGCCGATGCTGGCCAGCGTACTGGTGCTGGCCGGGATGGTGGGCGTCATGCTGTGGATGAACTGGCAGCTTGCGCTCATTGCCCTGAGTCCCTTGCCGCTGCTGTGGCTCGACAGCGCCAGGGCGGGGCGACGCATTCAGGCCGTCAGCCGCGAGCAGAGACAACGCGAAGGAGCCATGGCGGCGACCGCCTCGGAGTCCATGGCCGGCATTCGCGACGTGCAGGCGCTGTCGCTGGCGCCGGTCTTCGAGCGATCGTTCACAAGTGAGAGTGGTCGAAGCCTCAAGGAAGGCGTCAAGGCAAAGCGCCTGGCCGCGGCGCTGCAAAGAAACGTCGATGTCCTGATCGGGATCTCGCTCGCGCTCGCGCTCTGGTTCGGCGCCAGGCTGGTGCTCGACGGCACGCTCACGCCCGGCGATCTGCTTGTGTTCATGACTTATCTCAAGAACACTTTTCGCCCAATTCGAGCTTTCGCGAAGTACACCAGCCGACTGGCAAAGGCCACCGCCGCCGCGGAACGGGTTCTCGAGCTTCTGGATGAGCCCAAGGGTATTCAGGATCGCGCTGATGCGCGTGAGGCGCCGCGGTTTTCCGGACGGATCTGCTTCGACCAGGTGGCATTCGAGTACGACGAGGGCAAGCCCGTGCTCCAGGGCGTAGGGCTGGAAATCAATGCGGGTGAACAGTTGGCCATCGTGGGGCCGTCCGGGTCGGGCAAGTCCACGCTGGTGAGCCTGTTGCTTCGTCTGCATGATCCGCAGCGGGGGCGCGTACTCGTCGATGGGGTGGACATCCGCGAGTATCGGCTCGACTCACTGCGCGCCCAGATCAGCATCGTACCCTCGGATACTGTTCTCTTCGCCTGCAGCGTGCTGGACAACATCCGCTTCGGTTGCCTTGACGCCAGCCGCGAGGAAGTGGTGAACGCTGCCCAAGTTGCGAATGCGCACGATTTCATTTGTGCGTTGCCGGCAGCCTACGACACAGTGCTGGGCGAGCGGGGCGTGACACTGTCCAGCGGTCAGCGTCAGCGTATCGCAATCGCGCGCGCCGTGCTGCGTGCCAGCCCCGTGCTGGTTCTGGACGAGCCCACTGCTGCCTTGGATGAAGCCAACAAGCACACGGTGATCGAGGCCCTTGGACGACTTGCCCGGCGACGCACTGTCGTGATGATCACTCACGACCCCGAACTGGCCCGACGCGCGGATCGTATCGCGTATCTTCGCGACGGGCGCCTGGTCGAACAGGGATCACATGCTGAACTGATGCGTGGCGACGGCCCCTATGCATCGGGCCTGTCCACTCGCGCCTTCGGACTGGCGTAGAGGACAGGGTCCATGGCGGGTACACACGAAGAGGCTTTGCTGGGTCGAGACAGTCGTCTACCGGGTCTGCGGATGTTGCTCGATGGCGATGCCTTGCTCAGCGCGCTGACGACATCGTGGGGACATCGTTCACCGACAGCACTCGCTTGTCACTATCTGCGCTACAAGCCCGGCGTGAACTGCCTTGCGGGCTACACGGCATGCGTAGGCCACAGTACGCAACATCTGTACGCAAAGGCCTACAGTGTCAGTCAGTACCATCGCGCTCGCGCACTCGCACCGTCCGACACGCAAGGCGAGGACTCCTTGTGGATAGACGAGGCGTGCGTTGTAGTGCGGCCAATGCTCATGGACCGAAAGCTGCGTGGTGCACGCAGATTGTTTTCGAATGAGAGCAAGCCGGACTTTCTCCGAAAGATTCTTCCGGAGGCAGGCGTCGGGTGCGACCTTGAAGCCACCGTCGTGCGCTACAAGCCTGAACGCCGACTCGTGGCGTCGCTGCAGCGCGAGTCCGGAGCACTCGCGCTGGTGAAGATCTACGCAGACCAGGCGTTCACGTCGGCGTACCAGGCCACTGGGGTCTTTCAATGTGCGGAGACGCTGCGCGTGCCACGTCTGCTGGGTCGTTCGCGCCGGCATCGCACGTTGGTTCTGGAGTGGCTCACCGGCGAGCCTCTGGACACGATGCTGGTCGGTCGGAAGGTCGCGACCTTGCGGTTGGGAAGAGTCGGGCGTGCGCTGGCTGAGTTGCACGCACAGGATGCAGCCGGGCTCGGAGCTCGCAAGTCTGAGTGCTACGGGCTGTCCGTTCTCGCGTCCGCCAACTCGCTTGCTGCCATTCTCCCGGCACACGCTGAGCGTGTTCGCATGCTGGCAGCCCGGGTGGTCACGGGTGTGTTGAGCGAAGAGGCGCCGCTTCGACCGATCCACGGCGACTTCCATACAGAACAGATCTTGCTGGGCGAGGAGCGGGTCGGAATCATCGACTTCGACCGCGCCGCGCAGGGAGATCCGGCCGTTGATGTCGGGAGCTTTCTGGCGTGGCTCCACTACCACGAGATCCGCGGGCAGCTGACCGCCAGTGAGCGCGAGAGACTTGCGACGGATTTTCTGGACGGTTATGCGCGCCAGGCGGGCGAGCTGCGCACCAAGGCGGTCGAGCTTCATACGTGCGCCAGACTTATTCAGCTGACATCGCAACCGTTCCGGCAACGCGTGCCGGAATGGGATGCTGTGACTGATGCGATCATCGAGCGTGCAGAGCGCTTGTTTCACCAGCGCCGTCCCGCGCGCATGCTCGTTGCCGACGCCGGCAGTCGCCTCAGGACGAGCCGATGAGCACCGTGGTTCGCTCCACTGCGGCACAGACAGTCGACCGCAGCATGCCGGAGCTGGCGCTGGCATTGCAGCCCCAGATCATGGAACGCGACCTTGCCCGGCTTCCGGCGTTTGCCTCTGCGGTCGGGCATCCGGGACGCGTCCCTCTCAAGGCCGTGCATCTTCGTCGCCACAAGCCGGGTCGACGCTGCCTCATCGAGTATGTGCTTGAACAGCCCCTAATCGGTGCGGACGGTCCGGTGTTCTCAGTGCTCGGCAAGATTCGCGCAAAAGGCCTTGATCGGCGCAGTTTCGAGGTGCAGGAGTGCCTTTGGAATGGCGGGTTCGGTGCGGGTTCGAGCATCGCGGTTGCGCAGCCGCTCGGTGTGCTCCCGCGGTTGGGCATGTGGGTGCAGGCAAAGGTGCAGGGCACCTCACCGCTGGCCCACTTGTGGACGCAGTCGGGGTCTCGTCTGACCGGCGCCTTGGCTGAAGGGCTGCGGCGCCTGCAATGCGCCGATCTGGCCGCCATCAGGCTTCACACCATCGATGAGGAACTGCGCATTCTGTCGGATCGGCTGGAGGCGACCGCAAGCGCGAGGCCCGAGTGGCGTAGCCGTCTGTTGCGGATTCTCACCGCAGCCCGTGCCTTGGCCGCTACGCTGCCGCGACGCTCGCCCCGACCCTGCCATCGGGACTTCTACCACGACAATCTGCTGATGGCGGATGATCGATTGATCCTCCTGGACCTCGACACTTTCTGCTACGCGGATCCCGCGCTCGACGCCGGCAATTTCATCGGGCATGTCCTGGAGTATGGGCTGCGCAGCACCATGGCCACCGATGCCATCCGGCGCATTGAGCAGACCTTGGAGGAGTCTTTTTCCGAGGCACTCGGACTCACCCTGCGATCGAGTGTTTCTGTCTACACCACCCTGACGCTGGTAAGGCATATCGCCATCAGCGCTGGGCGAGCCGAGCGTCAGGTCTTCACGCTAGACCTGATTTCACTGTGCGAACGACGT
>CAYLNP010000257.1:0-3712 GCA_964384925.1 uncultured Woeseiaceae bacterium | reverse complement strand
CCACCACGGGACGGGCGATTCTCGATGCCGCGAAGGGCAATCTCAAGCGCGTGCATCTGGAACTGGGTGGGAAGTCTCCGGTCATCGTCATGCCCGATGCCGATCTCTCCCAGGCCGTGCCGGGCGCGGCCAACGGCATTTTCTTCAACGCAGGCCAGGTCTGCGTGGCCGGCTCGCGCCTGTATGCCCATCGCTCAGTGTATGACCAGGTGCTCGAGGGCGTGGCCGAGTACGGCAACGCCCTGAAGCTGGGCCATGGCCTTGAACCCACGACACAGCTTGGCCCGGTGGTGAACAAGCGCCAGGCCGAGCGCATCATGGGTTTCATCGACGGCAGCCGCAAGGACGGTGCAAGCATCGTCTCCGGAGGCAGCCAGGACGGACCGACCGGATGCTTCATCCGACCGACAGTCGTAGCCAACGTGCGGGCCGACATGCCGATCGTGCGCGAAGAGGTGTTCGGCCCGGTGCTGGTGTGCACGCGCTTCGACGAACTCGACGAAGTCGTGGCCCTTGCCAACGACTCCGACTACGGCCTGGCCGCCAGTGTGTGGACCCAGGATCTGGGCACCGCGCATCGCCTGGCGGCGCGCGTGCAATCGGGCACGGTCTGGATCAACTGTCACCTGATGTTCGACCCGTCCCTGCCCATCGGCGGCGTCAAGCAGTCCGGCTGGGGACGCGACAGTGGGCAGCAGGCCATCGAGAACTATCTGGAGACCAAGTCGGTATGTATGGTGATGTAGGCGCATGACGCGGCTGCCGAGCCATTACCGACGCATCGTGCTGCAGCGCTTTGCCGAGCGCTTCACCGATGCCATAGAGATCGTCGACACACCGCTGAGGCTGCCAGACGCCGGCGAGATCCTGGTGCGCAATCACTGGGCGGGCGTCAACGGCGTGTTCGACGATCGTCTGGCACGCAATCGCGTCGCCTACATGCCGGTGACACCCCCTGTGGATATCGGCATCGAGTGTGTCGGTGAGGTGGTCGCCGTCGGCGACGGGGTGGATGTGCTGCGCGTCGGCGATGCGGTGGCCACCACCCGCCTGGGCAATGGCTATCGCGAGTATCTGTGCGTGCCGGCCTCCGAGGCCATCGCCATCGCGGAACCCTCGCCGGAGATTCTCACGCTGATTCCGACCGGCATTTCCGCGCTGGTAGCGCTGGAGCAGGTGGCCGAACTGCGCGCCGGCGAGACCATCGTGATCTCGGCGGCTGCGGGCGGGCTGGGCCATCTGCTGGTGCAACTGGCACGTCTGAAGGGCGCACATGTCGTCGCCCTGGCGGGCACGCAGGAGAAGTGCGCGGCGGTGGCAGGACTGGGCGCCCATCGCGTACTCAACTACCGCAGCGAGGATCTCGACACGATCTTCCGGCGGGATTACCCGCGCGGCTTCGACGTGGCCTACGACACCGTCGGCGGTCCGATATTCGACCTTTTCCTCGAGCACGTGGCGATTCGCGGACGCGTGATCTGCAGCGGCTACACCGCCGATATCGAGGATCCCGAGATCGTCTCGCGCACCCGCATTTACACGGAGCTCTACTGGAAGTCGGCCTCGGTGCGCGGCTTCATGAATCCCCTGTTTCCGGAGTTTCATGCCGATGCGGCGCGTCGCCTGCTGCGCATGTATGCCGACGCACAGCTGCGCGTGCTGGTCGATAAAGGGGACTTTCGTGGACTCGAAGCCGTACCGCGGGCGATTGCGCACCTGCTGGCCGGTCGCAACCTCGGCAAGGTCGTGCTGCGCCTGAACTGAGAAATAAAAAAGGACCGACCGGAGTGTCCGGTCGGCCCCATTTTCAGGCGCAAGTCAGAGGCTGAAGGAAAACCCTCAGGCCTCCTTGTCGTTCTCGTCTTCCGCGTCATCGGCCTTATCACCGGCCGCATCGTCGGCGTCATCATCAAGCTTCTCGACGCGCGGACGATGAATCGCCACCACCGGCTGGTCGTGATCCTCGCCATACTGCAGCGCGACGATTTCCACGCCCTTGGGCAGCGGGATCTGCGACAGATGCAGCGAGTCATCGAGTTCCAGCGCGCTGACGTCCAGCTCGAGATATTCCGGCAGATCGGCTGGCAGACAGCTGACTTCGACCTCGTTCATCATGTGCGATACCACGCCCCCGCCGGTCTTCACGCCCGGGGCCACACTTTCGCCCTTGAGATGCAGCGGCACGTGCACGCGGATCTTCTCGCCGGCGACGATCCGCTGGAAATCCAGATGCAGGATGACGGCCTTGGACGGATGGCGCTGCACGTCCTTCAGAATGCAGTCGTGCTGGCGCTCGCCGACGCGGATCTTCACGATCGAGGAATAGAAGGCTTCCAGCGCCAGCGCCTTCTTGACCTCGTTGTGGTCCAGCGCGACGGCGCGCGCCGGGCGACCAGCGCCATACACAACCGCAGGCACCTTGCCAAGACGACGCAGGCGGCGGCTCGCACCCTTGCCCTGATCGTCCCGGATGTCGGCCTGCAACACGAAATCGATGCTCATGATGCACATGCTCCCGGAGAATTGGTGGAAATGGCCCGGGCCGCGACCAGCCCGGGTAGCCGGGTATTCTAGCCGACGTGCGTGGTCGGCACCAGCCCGGAGCGCGGCGCCGGGCCGCGACCCGCCGGCTCAGTCCAGATACATCGAGCTGACCGACTCGGCATCGGAGATCCGCCGGATGGTCTCGGCCAGCAGTTCGGCCACCGAGAGCTGGCGGATCTTGGGGCAGGCGCGGGCCTCATCGCGAAGCGCGATGGTATCGGTGACCACCAGCGCGTCCAGGGCCGAGTCGGTGATGCGCTGCACGGCTGGGCCGGACAGCACAGGATGGGTGATGTAGGCCATCACCGTCGCGGCACCGTGGTCCTTGAGGGCGGCCGCTGCATGACAAAGCGTGCCTGCGGTATCCACGAGATCATCGACCAGCACGCATGTGCGGCCCTCGACATCGCCAATGATGTTCATGACCTCGGAGACATTCGCGCGCTGGCGGCGTTTGTCGATGATCGCAAGGTCGGCATTGTCGAGCCGGCGCGCCAGGGCGCGCGCGCGCTCTGCGCCGCCGACATCGGGCGACACCACGATCATCTTCGGATACTCCTGCTTCCATACGTCACCGAGCAGCACCGGCGAGGCATACACATTGTCCACCGGCACATCGAAAAAGCCCTGGATCTGGTCGGAATGAAGATCCACCGTCAGCACGCGGTGCACGCCCGACACGCCGACCAGATTGGCGGCAAGCTTCGCGGTGATCGGCACCCGGCTGGCCCGCGGGCGACGATCCTGACGGGCGTAGCCCATATACGGAATCACTGCGGTGATCGAAGCCGCCGAGGCACGATGCACGGCATCGGCCATGACCAGCAGCTCCATCAGATTGTCGTTGACCGGCGGACTGGTCGACTGCACCAGGAAGACATCCTTGCCGCGGACATTCTCCATAATCTCGACGCTGATCTCACCATCGCTGAAGCGCCCGACCTGCGCCTTGCCGAGCGGTATCTGCAGGTGCCGGGCGATGGCCCGTGCGAGTCGCGGATTGGCGTTTCCCGAAAACAGCGAAAGACTGGCCGGATCCAACGAGATATCCCCCTTATTGTTTTTTCAGTAACGCTGACCCGCCCTGAAGGCGGGGAATGGCTGGGGTGGCAGGACTCGAACCTGCGAATGACGGGATCAAAACCCGCTGCCTTACCACTTGGCTACA
>CAYLNP010000256.1:0-3722 GCA_964384925.1 uncultured Woeseiaceae bacterium | reverse complement strand
TCGCCGCCCCGGTAGAGGGGAAAGCCACCCATGGATAACACCAGCGGCGGACACGTGGCGGCACCCAGGCTCTGCCATACCTCCGGGAACACCCCGGCGCGCTCGACGGTGAGATGGGTGGGTCGCTGGCAGAACACGGCGGTGCGGGCCTTGCCCAGTACGGTGTTCGCTGCAAGCAGAGTCGCCCCGTCCATGCGAAGCAGCGCCAGCGGATGGCCGCCGGCATCAACCACCGCGAAGGCCATGGCGCGTTCAACGCGCTCGGCCGCCGAACGCGCAGCGGCAATCAGGGCAAGGGCGTCATCGGCGCTTGGGCTTGTCATCAGGTGGCTCCCGGGTCTTGTCGCCGGGCATCCCTGTGCCCGGCGGATGGATGGAACTGTGTGCGCAGCCAGTCGAGGAAACTTGCGGCCAGGGCGTCCGGGCGGGTGCCGTTGCGCCAGATGGCGTAGTAGCTGTGCACGTCGTTGATGGCGATGTCGAAGGGCCGCAGCAGCGTTCCCGCGGCAATGTCGCGCTCCGCGTAGCGGGCTTTGGCCAGCGCCACGCCCGCGCCCGAGGCCGCCGCGGCGATCAGCATCGAGGAATCCGAGACCAGCAGGCCACTCGCGGGCTCGCCAATCGCAACACCTCCAGCCTGCAGCCACGGCAGCCAGGGTTGCCAGGCGTGACGCAGCAACGTGCAGCGCGCCAGGTCGGCGGGTTCGCGAAGGTCCAGGCGCTGCGCATACGCTGGCGTGCAGACCGGGAACAGCTGTTCGTCGGCGAAGTGTTCGGCCTGCACATCGGGCCAGCGCCCGCCGCCGTACCGGATCGCAAGGTCAACCCCGGGCGCGAGGAAGTCGCCCAGTTCGGCTATCGAGCGGATCTCCAGCGCGACCCCGGGCGCGGCGGCCTCGAAGTCGGCCAGCCGGGGCACCAGCCAGCGGCTGGCCAGCGCCGGATGCACGCCGACCACCAGCCTGGCTGCGGGTTCGGTGCGTCTGGCGGGGAACGCACCCTCGATGAGCAGCAGCGCCTGGCGGGCCGCGGCCAGCAGCGACATGGCCTCGCGTGTGGGCTGCATCAGCCGCCCCCGGCGCTCGAACAGCCGGAACTGCAGACGCTGCTCCAGCTCGCGGATTCGATGGCTGATCGCTCCGTGGGTAAGTCCCAGTTCAGCGGCAGCGGCGGTGTAGCTGCCGTGCCGGGCGGCGGCGTCCAGCGCCTGCAGGGCCTGCAGCGACGGCAATGAGCGGCTATCCGTGTGAATTTTTTTCACTGCCTTTCGGAATCCGTTGCGTTTGCAAAATTGGTCGTTCTGGCAGAAGCTTGGGCGTCAAAATCGGCTGTTTCGCGACTATACCCGTGGTGAGTGTATTTGGCAGTAAGGCGTTTTTCGCGCTGCCAGCATCGGTCTGAAGGAGACGACGATGGCAATCGGACTCGGCGAACGCGCCGGAGTGGATTTCGTGCTCGCGCTGCGGCGTCGCTGGGCAGACACTCTTTATCCGTCCCTGCACGCCCAGTGGCAGGAGCACACACCCGAAGGCAGCCCGCCCGACGAAACAGCGATCCGGGCGCTGCCGGCCTATCCCTGGTTTTCCTGGATGGAGCGGGGTTCCCAGAAAATGCTCTGGCGGGCAGTCATGGATGCGCTCGCTGGCGAGCCCGCGAGCGGCGGGGACGCGCCACCGATCGAGGTCGACGAGACCCTCGAACTGCCTGCCTGGTACACCGACTGGGATATTCATGTACAGCCGGGTGGCGTCTGGTCCAGCGATGACGCGGCGGCTGTCTACGAATTCGGCGCAAAGCTGGTGATGCTGGGTGAGAACGACGACTACAGCTTCCACCGGGTGTTCGTCGAGACTGCAGTACCGAAGCGCGACTGGCGTCGGATCGTCGACGTCGGCTGTGGCTTCGGCAAGTCCGCATGGCCGCTCAAGGCGGCTTTTCCCAAGGCCGAGGTGGTCGGTATCGATCTCTCCGCACCGTGTCTGAAGCTGGCGGCACGCCGGGCGGCCGACCGAGGCCTGGAACTGCGCTGGCGTCAGGCCTGCGCCACGGCCACAGGGTTGGACGCCGGGTCCGCGGACCTGTTCACCTCAACCATGCTGGTGCATGAAATGCCGGTCGAGGCGCTGGAGGCGCTGTTCACCGAAGCCGCCAGGGTACTCGCGCCCGGCGGTGCGCTGCGTTTCCTGGACTTTCAATTTACCGGCGACCCGCTGCGCGACATGGCCATGCGCGAGCACGGCGCGCGCAACAACGAACCCTATCTGCCGGGGATGATGGCCGCCGACCTCGTGGCAATGGCAGAACGAGCCGGCCTGACCGCCGTGCGCTGGGTCGCGTTCGACGAGCGCGGCGCCGGGCGGCTGGACAGGCTCGCCTGGCCTTCGCGGCGCGAGTGGCATTTCCCCTGGGCGGTACTCGAAGCGGAGAAGCCGGCGTGAGCGCGCTCGAGGTGACGCTGCCCGAGGCGCCGCTGGATGCCGAGCGTCTGGCAGGCCTGGTTTTCGAGCTGGCCTCGCAGCTGCATATCGAGCGGGCGCGGCGCATCGCGCTGGAACTGGCACTCGAACGCGCGGGTGCGCTGCCCGCCGGCGCCGCCGAGGCGCTTGGCACCGATGATGAATATCGACGCCGCGCGGGCGAGAGTCTCGATGAGGCGATGAGACGGCTCATGCGCGTGCTGGCCGAGAGCGACGATCCGCGCAAACCGCTGCGCCACGAGGCGTCAGGCAAAAGGAGTTGAGCAGCATGTCCAGGGAATGGATCGAGTTCGTACAGTCGCAGAGCCTGCCGTGGAGCAGCGGTGAGCTGCCTCTTCCAGGGGGCGAGGTGGAGTACAAGTGCCTCAGTGAGGATTCTGAGACGGGGGCGTCGAGTCTGCTCGTGCGCTATCCGGCGGGCTACCGGTTCCCTGCCGGCAGCCTCGCGGTCGACGAGGAATTCCTGGTGCTGGACGGCGCGCTGGAAATCGGCGATCTGCGCTTTGGTCCTTTCGGCTACGCGCACTGGCCGGCCGGCTATCAGGCGGGCGAGCGTCGCGTGCCGCACGGTGCCATAGTGCTCACCTTCTACTCAGCACGGCCCGCCCCATCCAACGAGAGCGCGCCCGACCCGGCGCGTGTGGTCGAGTGCTGCGACGGCTTCGACGTGCCGTACACCGGCAATTTCCATCCCGAGTTCCCGCCGGGTGCTGGCCGCAAGCTGCTCTACCAGGATCCCGACACTGGCGACACATCGTGGATCCTGGGGACCATGCCGATGCGCTGGGCCGAGCGTTCCGAGAAGCACGATGCGGTGGAGGAGATGTACCTGTTGAGCGGCGAGGTCCACGGCGATCGCGGTGTGATGCGTCCCGGCGCCTACTTCTGGCGCCCGCCGCATTTTCCTCACGGGCCCTATGGCACCCTGACCGGCAATCTCTACTTCTTCCGTACCAAAGGCGGTCCACTGCGAACCGAGTATGTGGCGCCGGAGCGGCCTTTCCGCTGGTGGCCCGAGCACGCGCCCGTGCTGCCGGAGCGGCTTGAGACTCTGGCAGCAACGCCGGTCGATGCCCTTCCGCGGTGCTGGTGAAACCTGTCTAACTGCGAGGTTCATGAAATGTCGAAGTTCACTTCACGGTGTCGCAGCTGCCTCGCGGCGGCTCTGACGATCTTTACGCTTTTCGGTCTGTCACCGGCATGGGCTGTATCTGAAGAAGTCACGGCGTGCGACCGCCAGGCCTC
>CAYLNP010000255.1:2672-3746 GCA_964384925.1 uncultured Woeseiaceae bacterium | reverse complement strand
TGGTGCTCGAGCACGTGCTGGAGACCAAGGGGCTCGATGTCGGCTCGCTGGTAGACAGCCACGTGCCCGATGCCCAGCTCCAGGCGAAGCTCGATGCCGAGCGCAAACGCATCACCCAGGCGGTGATGGCCACATTGCTGGATGACGGCAACACCTCGGGCGTATTCGATCGTTGAGCTGCGCTGAGCGCCCATGCGAGACTCAGGCATGCGAGCTTTGCGTTTCGACAATGCGTTCGTCCGTGAACTTCCGGGCGATCCTCTCAGCGACCGGCGTCCCCGGCAGGTCACCGGTGCCTGCTATTCCCGCGTAGATCCCACCCCGGTCGCGGCACCGCGCCTGATCGCCCATTCGCGGGAGGTCGCAGAGGCGCTGGGTCTGGAGCCAGCGGATATCGCCAGTCGCGAGTTCACGCAGGTATTCGCCGGCAACACCCTGTTGCCTGGGATGGAGCCCTATGCGGCGTGCTACGGTGGCCACCAGTTCGGCAACTGGGCCGGTCAGCTCGGCGACGGCCGCGCCATCTCGCTGGGCGAGGCGATCGGCGCCGATGGCCGGCGTCATGAACTGCAGCTCAAGGGTGCGGGCCTCACGCCCTATTCGCGCACGGCTGATGGTCGGGCGGTACTGCGTTCCTCGCTGCGGGAATTCCTGTGCAGCGAGGCGATGCATCACCTGGGCGTGCCGACGACGCGCGCGTTGAGCCTCGTGCTCACCGGCGAGCACGTCGTCCGCGACATGTTCTACGACGGTCATCCGCGGGCCGAGCCCGGTGCCATTGTCTGTCGCGTCGCGCCTTCGTTCGTCCGCTTCGGCAATTTCGAGATCTTTGCCGCGCGTGGCGAGACGGCGATTCTGCGGCAACTGGTGCATTTCACGATCCGCCGGGATTTCCCCGAGCTTGATGCACAAGCGCCCGACCGGATCGAGCGCTGGTTCGAGCAAGTCTGCGTTCGTACGGCACGCATGATCGCCCACTGGATGCGCGTGGGGTTCGTGCACGGCGTGATGAACACCGACAACCTCTCGGTGCTGGGCCTGACCATCGACTACGGACCTTACGGCTGGCTCGAG
>CAYLNP010000255.1:0-2662 GCA_964384925.1 uncultured Woeseiaceae bacterium | reverse complement strand
ATCGCCCAGTGGAACCTGCTTTGCCTGGCGCGCGCGCTGGCAGGCCTGCTCGATGATCCGGAGGTGCTGCGCGCCGGGCTGGATCGTTATGCCGAGGTCTACGCCGAAGAGTACCGGCGCATGCATGCAGCCAAGCTCGGATTGCGCCAGCTCGACGACGCAGACGTCGCGCTGGTGCAGCGTCTGTATGCGCTGATGCAGCAGGCTGAGGTGGACATGACGCTGGCGTTCCGCGCGCTCGCCGATATCGACCCGGACGCCCCTGCCATGGCGCCGCTGGAAACTGCGTTCTATCGGCAGGACCTGCGCCAGCGCCACGCCGACGACTGGCAGGCCTGGCTTGCCGATTATGCAGCGCGACTGCGCGCCGACGGGCACGACGCAGCGAGCCGGCGTGCGCGCATGCACGCGGTCAATCCGCGCTACGTGCTACGAAACTACCTCGCCCAGCAGGCCATCGATCGCGCGGAACAAGACGACTTTACGATGATCGAAGATCTTCTGAAGGTGCTGCGCCGGCCCTACGAGGACCAGGCCGGTAGTGAGGCATTCGAGGCGCGTCGACCGGAGTGGGCGCGCCACCGCGCGGGCTGCTCGATGCTCTCCTGCAGTTCCTGAGGAAAGCGGTTCCCGAGACAAGTTTGCGGAACACCCGGTCCCGTGGAGAACGCATCGATGCGCTTTGTGCTTGCCTGCCTGCTGCCGGGCCTCGTGGCAATTCTGTTCGCCCTGCCTGCTGCGGCCCAGTCGCTGCGCTGCGACGGCAAGCTCGTCGGTGTCGGCGATCGCCGATACGATGCGATCATCGCCTGCGGTGAGCCGGATCTGCGCGTGCCGGTGCGCATCGACGTGATCGACGCGCTGTCCGTGCTGCCCTACGAAGAGGTCTGGTACTACAACCATGGTCCTCGGCGCCTGTTGCGCACGCTGCGGCTGCGTGGAGATCGCATCATCGCCATCGAAAGCGCAGGCTACGGGTTTGCGCCGGAAGCCCCGGGCAGTTGTCGGCCTGAGGATCTCCGCACCGAGATGAGCACGCTGGAGTTGCTGGCACGTTGTGGCGAACCGGCAGATCGCGAGCAGCGTGTACGTCCTTTCGCTCAGCGCGTCGGGACGCCGTTTGCGTACAACAGCGTGGTGCTCGAGGAGCAGTGGATCTACGACTTCGGTCCGCAGCGCTTCTACCGCATCATCACGCTGATTGACGGGCGCGTCACCAGCATCGACACGGGCAATCGCGGCAGCCGCTAGCCGCTCACCAGTCGTGGCTGTGCGGATGCCGGTGCAGCGTGCCGTCATGCCGATGCCGATGCTCGTGTGCCAGCCCATGGGTCAGCAGCAGATCGACGTCGGCAAGACCGGCCTCCACCGCGCCGTCAAAGACGATACGATGTTCCTCCGAGAGGATGATCAGCCGTGAACCCAGTTCATGGGCCAGCGCCAGCTGATGGGTCGCGATCACGCTGGTGATGTCGTGATCGGCGAGCCAGTCGAGTAACCAGCCGGCGGTCCGTGGATCGAGATTCGCGGTGGGTTCATCGAGCAGCAGCACGTCGGGCTCCACGGCCAGCAGACACGCCAGGCACAGGCGCTGCTTCTCCCCCCCCGAGAGCTCCGACGGGGGCGTTTCCAGGCGCGCTTCCAGGCGCATGCGTTGTGCCCATGTCTGAACACGCGCGTGCTGTTCATCGGCGGGGAGGTGGCGCAGGCCGTAGCCGATCTCCTCGGCCACGCTGGCATTGAACAGCATGGCCTCGGGCTGCTGGAACATGAGTACGACGCGTCGGCGGAAGCTGCGATTCCAGTCGGCGCGCCGAGTGCCTGCGGCATCGACGCGCTCACCGGCGAAGCGATACTCGCCCTGATCCGGCAGCACCAGCGCGTCGAGCAGCTTCAGCAGCGTGCTCTTGCCGCTGCCGTTCGTGCCCAGCAGCACGACGCGCTCCGATGCACGGATCTGCAGGTTGATGTCTGCCAGCGCCTCGCGCCCATCCGGGTAGGCGACATGCACATCAGCAAGTTCGATCAGCGGCTCAGTCATGGAGTGCGCCTCGCGACCTCATCGCCTGGGTGACCGTCTCGGCGTTGTGCACCGCCTTGTCCATCGCTGCCAGCGACACCGCAGCAGCCCCGAGGTAGCGCTGGCGGAGGGTAGGTCGAACGCTGCTGCGACTGCGGCGCGCCAGCTGGTGATCGGAGGCTAGCCTTCTGAACAGGCCGATCTGGCCGCGCACGACGACCAGCCAGCGCTGCGCCGCAGGCCATTGGCTAAGCGCCTGGGCGAGGTCCACGTCGCGCACCATCCACGCCGTCAGCAGTGCGAGCAGTGCGACCCTGACGTTGATCAGCAGCAGCGCGTGGGCCTGCAGCTGGCCTGCGAGTGCGCCCATCAGCAGCCAGCCGCTCGAGATCAGCAGCAGCAACGGTCCCACCGTCCGCAGCGCCCGTCCGCCCAGTCGTCCTCTTCCGGGGCCGGAGACGAGCAGTACCAGCACCGCGGCGACGAGCAGCGTTGGCACATGGTGGATCAGCGTGACCACGACCACGCTCATCAGCCACAGCAGCAGCCAGTTGCGATGACGGGTATGCACTTGGTCTGGGTTCATTGCGCGTGTACGAGCCAGCGGCGGCGCTGCGCATGTCGCCACACCAGCAGCGTCAG
>CAYLNP010000254.1:0-3764 GCA_964384925.1 uncultured Woeseiaceae bacterium | reverse complement strand
GAGGGCCCGGAGATGATCAGCGGCGTGCGCGCCTCGTCGATGAGGATGGAGTCGACTTCGTCGACGATGGCAAAGGCCAGGCTTCGTTGCATGCGATCTTCCTGCTTGAACGCCAGGTTGTCGCGCAGGTAGTCGAAGCCGTACTCGTTGTTCGTGCCGTAGACGATGTCGCAGGCATACGCCTCGCGCTTCTCGTTGGCGGCCTGCCCGCTGCGGATCACGCCCACGGTGAGGCCCAGAATGCGGTACACCGGGCCCATCCAGTCGGCGTCGCGCCTGGCCAGATAGTCGTTCACGGTGATGGCGTGCACGCTCTCGCCGGTCAGGGCGTTCAGGTAGGCCGGCAGCGTGGCCACCAGCGTCTTGCCCTCACCCGTGCGCATCTCCGCGATGTTGCCTTCGTTGAGCACCATGCCGCCGATCAGCTGCACATCGAAATGCCGCATGCCCAGCGTGCGCCGGGCGGCCTCGCGGACCACGGCAAATGCCTCCGGAATCAGTGCGTCGAGATCGCCGCTGTCGGCGTAACGCTGACGGAATTCATCGGTCTTTGCCGCGAGCGCCTCGTCGGAGAGTGCCTTGTACTCCTCCTCGAGCGCGTTGGCGCGCTGGACATTCTTGCGGTACTTGCGAATCAGGCGCTCGTTGCGGCTGCCGAACAGGCTGGTCAGAAAATTGGCCAAGGTTTCCACTTCCCGGATGACTGGCGGGCGCGATGCCACGCAGAACTGACCGGAAAACGGCCGGCCATGCGAATGCCCGGGCGCTTTCCGCGCCATTGGGTAAAACGTCTATTGTAGGGGGAACGACCGCGCGGCGGAACCGAGGTTCCTCTCAGGCGCGCCGGCGCTGCGCTTCAGCGCCGGGCCTGGATGTAGGGCAGCGGGTCGACCTGGCGGCCCTCGCGCAGCACTTCGAAGTGCAGGTGAGGGGCCGTAGCGCGGCCGGTGGCGCCCATCGTGGCGATCGCCTGGCCCTTGCGGACCGTGTCGCCGACCTCGACGAGGTTGTCCTTGTTGTGGGCATAGCGGGTGACGTAGCCGTTGCCGTGGTTGATCTCCACCATCCGGCCATAGCCATAGCGGCTGCCGGCGAAGATGACGACGCCATCGCCGGCGCTCAGTACTTCGGTCCCCGGACGCCCGGCGAAGTCCACGCCACGATGCACGGCCGGCTTGCCGGTAAACGGATCGGTGCGTCGCCCAAAGCGCGAGGACAGCCAGCCGGAGGCAACCGGGCGGCCCTCAGGCTGGACCCGGGCGCGCAGATTGCGGTTGAGCATCAGGCCTTCGAGCACCGCGAGCTGGGTGCGTCGATCGGCGAGCTGGCCGTCGAGCTCCTCCATCATGCGCAGCACGTCGCCGAGCTCGTTGCTCTCGCCATTGTCGGAGGCGAGCAGGTCGACCGGGCCACCCAGGCCGGGCGCGCGGCTGAAGTCGAATTCGCCGTCATCGAGCTCGGCCATTGATGTCAGGCGCTGCCCCAAGGCATCCAGGCGGATGACGTGGGCATTCATCTGGCCTACACGCAGCGCCAGGGCATCGAGATTTTCGTGGGTGAGCGCGCGCAGGGCCTCGAGTTCACGGGTCTGCTGCTCCAGTGCGCCCTTCCAGGCGATCGCCGCTGCATCGGGGCGCGCATCGCTGATCATCAGCCCGGCTTTCAGTCCGCCTGCGAACAGGCCGGAGACCACGACGAGCCCGGCAAGGGCCCCGAAGGCCAGGGTTCGGCGCGCATTCAGGTCGATCTGGCGGACCTGGCGACGCCTGGCGGAATAGAACAGCAGCTTGATCATGCCGTGCACACGGCACTGGGCAGGCAAGGCCACTCGGGTGCGGCGCGGTGGCCGGTGCAGGAATCTGGCTTCATGGTTTCGGCAACCCCGCTGTCGTAGGCCGAAGACCCGTAGACCGGAAGCTTTGCGTCGCCACCTTTCGGTGACTTTGCCATTGTCGTTGCCGGCAATATGCCGAAGAATGCTCGAACAAGCCGCGACGCGGTTCTCGTTTGCAGCAACTCAATCATGCTTCACAGGTCCTTTGCGTGCGTCAATTGCAGCTGTCATCCCTGAAAACCCTCATCGCCGGCGGCGAAGGCCGGCTTGCGGATATCGCCCGCGAAGCCGCCCGCCGCACGGGCCTGACCCGGCGTATCACCCCCCGCTTGCCCGCGGATCTGCAACCGCACGTGCAGCACGTCAGCGTGTCTGCCGCGGGGCAGGCCACGGTGACCGTGGACAGCGCCGCCTGGGCGACCCGGCTGCGTTACGAACAGCAACAGCTGCTCGACGCGCTGGCCGCCGAAGGCTTGCCGGCGACTCACGTCGCCATCAAGGTGCTGCCCCGGAAATGAACCGGCCGGTGATAACCGGCCGGAACATTCGTCTCTTGATCAGCTGGCCAGCGCGCCCTGCGGGCGGTAGGCCATCGGCGCGCGTCGCGCGTCGTTGAAAACCACTTCTTCCCAGGTGTCGGGCTGCGCGTGCAGCGCCAGCAGCAGCTGGTTGTTGAGCTCGTGCCCTGACTTGTAGCCGGTGTACTCACCAAGCAGGCTGGGGCCGAACAGGTAAAGGTCGCCAATGGCATCGAGGATCTTGTGGCGCACGAACTCGTCGTTGTAGCGCAGGCCTTCCTCGTTGAGCACGCGGTAGTCATCGAGCACGATGGCGTTGTCCATGCTGCCGCCGAGTGTCAGGTTGCGGGCCCTGAGCAGCTCGATGTCGCGCATGAAGCCGAACGTACGCGCGCGGCTGACCTCGCGCAGGAAGGTGGTGGTCGAAAACTCGACGCTGGCGCGCTGCGGATGACGACGAAACACCGGGTGCTGGAAGTCGATCTCGAAATTGATGCGATAGCCGTTGTAGGGCGACAGACGCGCCCATTTGTCTCCGTCGCCGACCTCGACAGTCTTGCGGATACGCACGAAGCGACGGGGGGCGTTCTGCTCCTCGATGCCGGCCGACTGGATCAGGAACACGAACGGTGCGGCACTGCCGTCCATGATGGGCACCTCGGCGGCACCCAGGTCGATGAACAGGTTGTCGATACGCATGCCGGCCAGCGCGGACATCAGGTGCTCGACGGTGGCCACGCGCGCGCCCTCGTGGACCAGGGTGGTCCCGAGCATGGTCTCGGACACACGGCGGGCGTCAGCAGGCACGTCGACCGGGTTGTCCAGATCGACGCGACGGAACACGATACCGGTGTTGGCCGGGGCCGGACGCAGCGTCATATAGACCTTCTGGCCGCCGTGGAGGCCGACGCCGGTCGCGCGGATCGCGGTCTTGAGTGTTCTCTGTTTCAGCATGGGGAATCCCTCATGGCCACTGTTTTACATAACAGCAGGCAAAGTAGCGACCCAAGTTAGCACAGGGCCGCGGCCAGCAGCAACACGATCGTGTCGCAAAAACGACAGACGGACGCCGCGCCACGGAGGGCACGGCAGCGCGGTGTCCGCCTGTCGGTCGTCCCGGGCTAGTCCGCCTGGCGGCGCAGGAAGGCCGGGATATCGAGCAGATCCTCACTGGCGTCCTGCGCCGGCGCGAAGCTCTCGCCCACGGCACGCTTGCGCTGGAAGGTCGGCTGCTCGAGCATCTTGTAGTTCGGCTCCGCCGAGGCCGACCGGCGCACCATACGCACCGGCTGCTGCGCACTGACCGGCCGCGGCTGCGACTGTGCGGACGGCTGACCCAGGCCGGTGGCCACCACGGTGACGCGGATGCTGTTGTCCATCTCCGGGTCGATCACGGTGCCCAGCACCACGGT
>CAYLNP010000253.1:0-3780 GCA_964384925.1 uncultured Woeseiaceae bacterium | reverse complement strand
GGTGCGGGTGCGGGTCGAGGACGCCCGTGGCCAGGGGATGGAGGCTGCGGCGCGGCAGGCTCGCTACGCGGTGTTCACCAATCGACTGGCGGCCGGTGAGTGCCTGCTGTTGGCCCACCATGCCGACGACCAGCTCGAAACGGTGCTGCTGCGACTGATGCGGGGTTCGGGCAGTCGCGGGCTCTCCGGCATGCCACCGGCCCGCGCGCTGGGCCAGGGAACGCTGCGCCGACCTCTGCTGGCCTGGCCGCGCGAGGCGCTGCTGGCCTATGCGAACACGCATGCGCTTGCGTTCATCGAAGATCCCAGCAATGCCCTTACCCATGCCGACCGCAACCACCTTCGCCACAACGTCGTGCCGGCGCTGAAGCGCCGTTGGCCAGATGCGGCCAGGACGGGCGCGCGCAATGCGGCGCAACTGGCCGAAGATGCCGCGCTGCTGGGCGATCTGGCCCGGCTGGATCTGGCGGGTTGCGCGGGGAGTGCCGAGTTGCCGGTGGCGCACCTGCGCGCGCTCCCCGATGCACGTGCTGCCAATGCGCTGCGTCATGCGCTGATCGCGCGCGGCTTGCCGCTGCCGCCCCAGGCACGTCTCGCCGAAGCCCTGAGACAGCTGCGCGCGGCGCGCACCGATCGCCAGGCGCGGGTGTGCTGGGAGGGTGCGGAGATCCATCGCGAAGGCATGACGCTGTGGCTGCTGTCACCGCTGCCGACACCCCCGACGCAACGCGTCGCCTTGCTGCCGGACCGGGTTCTCAGCGATGCCTGTGGTGAGCTACGCCTGCTGCCATGGGCGCCCGATGACAACGATGCGCGGAGCTGTGTGATCTCGGCAAGCCAGCTGCAGGCCGGCGTGCATGTCGGCTACCGCAGGGGTGGAGAGCGCCTGCGCACGGCGGGTGCTGGCGCACGCGCACTGGCGCGCGTGCTGGCTGATGCGCATGTGCCGGTGTGGTTGCGCGATCGCCTGCCGCTCGTGTTCGTCGACGACGAAGTCGTCGCCGTTGCCGGCTGGTATTCTGCGGCCGCTGAATCGACCCGCGCTCGGCTGCACGAAGGCTGGCGGCTGCGCTGGGCGCCGTCTGAGAGTCTGCGGCCGGGACTGACACGGCTCACCGGGTCGCTTTAGGAGGCCCGTGCTGCGGTGCGCGGAGCGCCGCAGGGCGGCGGTTTTGTGGTAGCCTTTTCACCCGACTTGCTCACGCGGGACCAGAGCTGACGGTTCCCAGGGTCGGAGAGACACCGCGAGTCAAGCGATGGCCGCCTTCGGGCGTGTCATCACTGCGCAGTGGCTCTCCGGCCTTTTGAGTTTCTGCTGCCTCAACCTTCAGCGGGGAGACCTCTGGAACCATGACGCGTTTCGTCTTCATCACTGGCGGGGTGGTGTCTTCACTGGGCAAGGGCATCACGTCGGCGAGTCTCGGCGCGCTGCTGGAAGCGCGCGGATTGCGCATCAGCATGATGAAGCTCGATCCCTACATCAATGTCGACCCCGGGACGATGAGTCCGTTCCAGCATGGGGAGGTCTACGTGACCCACGATGGGGCCGAGACCGATCTGGATCTCGGTCACTACGAGCGCTTCGTGCGCACCACCACCAGTCGTAACAGCAACTGGACCACCGGGCGCATCTACAGCACGGTGATCGCAAAAGAGCGGCGTGGCGATTACCTGGGCGGCACGGTACAGGTCATTCCGCACATCACCGACGAGATCAAGCGCTGCGTGTACCTCGGCGCAGGCGACGCCGATGTATGCCTGGTGGAAATCGGCGGCACCGTGGGTGACATCGAGTCCTTGCCATTCATGGAAGCGATCCGGCAGATGGGCATCGAGGCCGGGCGCGATCGCGTCGTGTATATCCATCTGACGCTCGTGCCGTATATCGCCGCCTCCCAGGAGATCAAGACCAAGCCGACGCAGCACTCCGTGAAGGAGCTGCGCTCGATCGGCATCCAGCCAGACATTCTCGTATGCCGCTCGGAACACGCACTGCCCGACGAACAGCGGCGCAAGATCGCGCTGTTCACGAATGTCGAGGAGGGGGCCGTGATCTCGGCACGCGACGTTGACGATCTCTACAAGATCCCGAAGATGCTCCATGAACAGGGACTCGACGAGATCGTCGCCCGCAAGCTGCATCTGGATGTGCCGCCCGCGGACTTGAGTGAATGGTCGGCCGTGGTCGAGGCCAAGGCGCATCCCGGTGCCGAGGTCAACGTCGCGATGGTCGGCAAGTACGTGCACTTCCGCGACTCCTACATCTCGCTGTGTGAAGCGCTGGTGCATGCCGGCATCCGCACGCGCACGCGCGTCAACGTGCATTACCTCGAATCCCAGGAGATCGAGGACAACGGCATCGAGGCGCTCTCGGGCATGGATGCCATTCTCGTGCCCGGGGGCTTCGGGGAGCGCGGCATCGAGGGCAAGATTGCCGCTGTGCGCTATGCGCGTGAGCACGGCATTCCCTACCTGGGCATCTGCCTGGGTCTGCAGGTGGCGGTGATCGAGTTTGCGCGCAATGTCGCCGGTCTGGCCGGCGCGCACAGTACCGAATTCGACAGCGCCGCTGCTCATCCGGTGGTGGCATTGATTACCGAGTGGGAAGACCCCTCCGGCATCCGACACGAGCGCAGTCGGGACTCCGAGCTCGGCGGTACGATGCGCCTTGGCGCGCAGGCCTGTGAACTCAAGCCTGGCACACGCGCGCGCGAGATCTACGGCAGCGATGTCGTCGAGGAGCGTCATCGCCATCGCTACGAGTTCAACAACAATTATCTCGAGTCGCTGCGCAGCAGCGGCCTGGTGTTCTCCGGCTTCTCGCACGACGGACTCGTCGAGATGATCGAACTGGCGGATCACCCGTGGTTCGTTGCCTGCCAGTTCCACCCGGAGTTCACCTCCAATCCGCGCGACGGACACCCGCTGTTTTCGGGTTTCATCACTGCCGCCCGCCAGAGCCGGCGCAGCGAGCAGCGTGTGCAGGCGCGCGCATGAAGCTCTGTGGCTTCGAGGCCGGTGTCGATCAGCCGATGTTCCTGATCTCCGGTCCCTGTGTCGTGGAGAGCCTGCAGCTTGCGCTGGATACGGCCGGGACCCTGCAGGAAATCACCCGCAAGCTTGGCATGGGGTTCATCTTCAAATCCTCCTACGACAAGGCCAACCGTTCCTCGCGTGAGAGTTTCCGCGGACCGGGCATCGAGGAGGGGCTGCGGGTGCTCGATGAGGTGCGCCGCCAGCTTGGCGTTCCGGTGCTCACCGACGTGCATGAGGACACCCCGCTCGATGAGGTTGCCAGCGTCGTCGACGTGCTGCAGACCCCGGCGTTTCTGTGCCGACAGACGAACTTCATCGTCAATGCAGCCTCGCAGGGCAAGCCTGTCAATATCAAGAAGGGCCAGTTCCTGTCCCCATGGGAGATGGGCAACGTGGTCGACAAGGCGCGTTCGACCGGCAACGATCAGATCATGGTCTGCGAGCGCGGCTTCAGTTTCGGCTACAACAATCTGGTTTCGGACATGCGCAGCCTTGCGGTGATGCGCGCCACGGGTTGCCCGGTGGTGTTCGATGCCACGCATTCGGTGCAGCTGCCGGGTGGCAAGGGTCATGCTTCCGGTGGCCAGCGCGAGTTCGTGCCGGTGCTCGCACGCGCCGCGGTCGCGGCCGGTGTCGCCGGCGTGTTCATGGAGACGCATCCGCGTCCGGAGGAAGCGCTTTCCGACGGACCCAACGCATGGCCGCTGGAAAATATGGAAAGTCTGCTGGCCACGCTCAAGGCGC
>CAYLNP010000252.1:0-3796 GCA_964384925.1 uncultured Woeseiaceae bacterium | reverse complement strand
GTGTTCCGTGCGGGCACGTAGGTGACAGGAATGCCCTGCGCAGGCTGTTCGGGCACATCGATACGCGTGTCGGTCAGTGCGGATCCGCCGATCCCGGCAGTGTCGATCCGCATGGTCCGCTGCTCGATGCAGCCCAGATCCCGCGCCACCCGAACGGCGGCGTCGAGTTCCGAGTGGTGGCGCTGGCCGTAGTCGAAACTCAAGGCATAGCATTCGTGGCCACGTTCGCGGGCACAGGCCAGCGCGGTGGCGGAATCCAGCCCCCCCGAGACCAGGACCACCGCCCTGTCAGCCACCGCGATTCACCTCGCAAGCCTGGCTCAACGCCCGGGCAGTTCGCCCCAGAGCAGCTTGTGCAGCTGCACCTGGAATCGCACGGGCAGGCGGTCTTCAAGGATCCAGCCGGCGAGTGTGGCCGGCTCGAGGCGTTCCCATACCGGTGAGAACAGCACCTGGCAACGCTGATGCGGGCGATGGGCTGCGAGCACCTCGCGCGCCCACTCATAGTCCCCACGCTCGCCAAGTACGAACTTGAGCTGATCATGCGGAGTCAGATGCGCCAGATTCTCCATGCGGTTTCGATGCATCTCGCCGGACGACGGCGTCTTCAGGTCGACAACGCGGCGCACGCGCGCATCCACCGGCGCGATGTCGAACGCACCGCTGGTTTCCAGCGAGACCTCGTAGCCTGCATCGCACAGCGCCACGAGCAGGCCTGCGCAGTTGGCCTGGGCCAGGGGCTCACCGCCGGTGACGCAGACGTGGCGCACGCCGTACCGGGCGGTCTCTGCCAGCAGGCTGTCGAAATCACGCCACTGCCCGCCCGTGAACGCATAGGCGGTGTCGCAGTAGGTACAGCGCAGCGGGCAGCCCGTAAGCCGGATGAACACACTCGGCCAGCCGACCGCGTCGGCCTCGCCCTGCAGCGAGTGAAATACTTCGGCGATCAGCAGGCGCTGGGTTGCAGGCAGCGCATTGCGTGCACTGGCCACAGCGCGCGACATGCTAACGGCCCTCGCTGCGCATCCGGTCGAGGCGTTGCTGTGCCAGCCGCGCGGCGGTCGTGTCGCCAAACTCGTTGACGACCCGCTGCAGCGCGTCGCGCGCGGCGCCCCATCGCTGCAGCTCGTAGTTGCAGTAACCCACCTTCAGCAGCGCATCGGGCGACTTGCGCGAATCAGGATACTCGTCAAGAACGCGCTGGAACTGCGGCAGCGCCTCGTCGAAACGACGGTTCACGTACGCGGTCTCTGCCAGCCAGTACTGCGCGTTGTCGGCGAGCGGGCTGTCCGCGAACGTGATGAGAAACTGGCCAAACGCATTGGCGGACTCGTCGAAGCGGCCTTCCTTGAGCAACTCGAAGGCGGCCTGATAGTTCGCCCTGTCACCCGCCCCGGGCAGGGGCAGCTGCCCGGCACGCACACCGCCGCCGCCGCCCGAGGGCGCCACCGAGGCACCCGAGGTGCTCACGCCACGCTCGAGTTGCTGCAGTCGATCATCCAGATCCACATACTGCTGGCGCTGACGCTCCTGGCCCTGTTCACGCTCGAAATTCAGCGTCTCGATATCACCGCGCAGCTCCTGCGCCTCTCGCTGCAGCGAACTCATCTGTTCGGCCAGCTCCGCGAGCGTGCGGTTGTCGAGCATGCGCTCGATGCGAATGACCCGTGCCTCGATGTCGGTCAGGCGCAGCTGGACGGGATCCTCTTCAGCCGGCAGCGCCGCACAGCCCGAGAGCACCAGCGCGCCCAGCGCCAGGGTGACTGTCAAGCCAGCCTGCTTACGCACGTACATCACCATGTCACTGGCGGTAGACGAGTTCGACGCGACGATTGCGCGACCACGTCGACTCGTCACTGCCAAGCTCTGCCGGTCGCTCCTCGCCGTAGCTCACGGTGGTCAACTGGTCGGCGGACACACCCTGCAGCAGCATGTAGCGGCGTACCGACAGTGCGCGCCGCTCGCCCAGACCGATGTTGTACTCACGCGAGCCGCGCTCGTCGGTGTGCCCCTCGAGGCGCACGCGACGGCGTGGATTTCCCATCAGGAAACGCGCGTGGGCATCCAGCGTGGGCGTGAACTCGGAGCGAATGGAATCCTGGTCGAAGTCGAAATAGATGACCATGTTCGAGAGCACGGGATCACTCGGATCCGGCTCCAGGGCTTCCATCTCGTCGAACCGTGAACTCCCGGCATCAGCACGTGTGGTGCCCGAGGCGTCGGTGGAGCTTCGCGGCACGCTCTCGGCGCCCATGCCCTCGTCCGCAGGGGTCGTGCCACGCCCGGCACAGGCCGCGAGTGTCAGGGCCAGCCCGGTGGCGAGCAGAATCCGGTATGTGTTCATGATGACTGCAAACCCTCTTTAGCGTGATAACACTTCGAAAAACCAGAACGATGCTGCGACCCGAACGCTGCTTGCCGCTTCGCTAGGGCCCCAGCAGTGGTGACCAGGCAGGTTCCTGCACCTGGCCCTGACGGACTGTCAGCCGCTGGCGAACGCGGCCGTCTGCCGAGACCGTCGCCAGCACCCCGCGGGAGCCCTGACGTGTCGCATAAATCAGCATGGCACCATTTGGAGCGAAGCTGGGCGATTCGTCAAGACTACCATCGGTGAGCACCAGCGTGGTGTTGCGCTCGAGATCCACCAGCGCGATACGGAAATTGCCGCCATCGTTGTGAACCACGGCCATCTGCTTGCCGTCCGCCGAGAGTCGCGGGCGGGCATTGTAGCGGCCTTCGAAGGTCACACGCTGGGCCCGTCCGGGGGCATCGGCGGGTACCCTGTAGATCTGCGGACCACCGCCCCGGTCGGAAGTGAAGTAAATCGAGCGGGCATCCGGTGACCATTCGGGCTCGGTGTCGATCGACGGGCTGTCGGTCAGCCGCGTGAGCACCTGTGTGCTCAGATCCAGGGTGTAGATGTCCGGCCGGCCGGATTCCCGGGACAGCACCAGGGCCAGCCTGCGCCCGTCCGGGGAAAACACCGGTGCGCCGTTGATGCCGGCCCGCGCGGACACGCGCTGTCGGTCGCCGGTGCGAAGCGTCTGCACGTACACGGCCGACTGGCCGCCTTCAAACGACACGTAGGCCAGACGGCGGGCGTCTGGCGACCATGCCGGCGACATGATGGGTTGCGGCGATTCGGCGATGACCGCCTCGTTCTCGCCGTCGCTGTCGGCCACGATCAGCCGGTGGGTGCGGTTCGGAGGATTGCCGTCCACCGTCACATACGCGATACGCGTGTTGAACGCGCCCGGTACGCCGGTCAGACGCTCGTAGATGAGGTCGCTGATACGATGCGCGGTGCTGCGCAGGGCCCGGCGATCAGACGTGGTGCGGTAGCCCATCAACTGCTCACCGCGCAGGATGTCGAATACCTGGAACTGGATCTCGTAGTTGTCTGCGGCGCGATCGAGCATGCGCCCGATGACCAGCACGTCCGTCCCCAGCAGACGCCAGTCGCGGAAATCCACGCCCTCGGCCGTGGTCGGGCGCGACACCATATCGCCCCGCCCCATCGGTTCGAACAGGCCGGTGCGCTTTAGATTCGCATCGATCACGCCGGCGAGATCGAAAGGCGTGGCACCCTGACCTTCCCAGCCGAACGGCACCACGGCAATGGGCACCGCCTGCACGTCGCCACGGGTGATCTCCACGACCAGCTGGGCGTGCGCGGAAGAAAACACCGGCAAGAGCGCGAGCAGTGCGAGCCAGCCAAGGGTGCGTCGACGGAGCGTTGATCGGGTTATCGTCATGTTTCCGGCCTGAAGATGATTGTCAGATTGCGTTCGAAAAG
>CAYLNP010000251.1:0-3838 GCA_964384925.1 uncultured Woeseiaceae bacterium | reverse complement strand
TTGGTCGAGAAACGGATGGTCATGATGGGCCTTTAGCTGTCGTGGAGTGGAAATGGGGGTGAATGGCCGCCGGTCACGCGTTCGCGCGTCCCGTGATCCTTCAGCGTCTGGATGCGATGGTAGCCCAGCTTGCCGAGCAGGTCGCGTACTGACGGCCCCTGCTGCCAGCCGTGCTCCAGCCACAGCCAGCCGCCCGGCGCCAGCCAGGCGGGCGCAGCCGCGGCGATCCGGCGGATGGCGTCCAGGCCGTCCGTGCCGGAGACCAGCGCCTTGCGCGGCTCGGCCGCCAGGCCGGGATCGGCCAGATGCGGATCCTGCTCGGCGATGTAGGGAGGGTTGGCGACGACCACATCGAAGGCGCGTGCCTCGGGCAGACCGTCGAACCAGTCGCTGTGATGAAACCTCACGCGCGCAGACAAGCCAAGGCGTTCGGCATTGTCCCGCGCGACCGCCAGGGCCGCCTCGCTGATGTCGCAGGCGCTGATCTCCCAGTGCGGGCGCGCATGCGCCAGCGAAAGCGCGACCGCGCCGCTGCCGGTGCCCAGGTCGAGCACACGCACCGGGGCCTGCGCCGGAGTACAGGCCAGGGCCGCGGCCACCAGGACCAGGGTATCGGCCCGTGGAATGAGTGTATCGGCGGTGACCCTCAGCAGCAGATCGCCGAAAGGCTGTTCGCCGAGCAGATAAGCCAGCGGCTCCCCATGCGCCCGTCGGGCCACGAGCGCGGCAAACGATTGCGTCTGCCCGGCATCCAGCAGGCGTTCGGGGTGGGTGTAAAGCTGGGCGCGAGTCGCGCCGAGCACGTGACCCAGCAGCATCTCGGCTTCGAGGCGGGCATCGTCGGTGATGCCGGCGAGCGCGGCTGCAGCACCCGC
The DNA here is from genome assembly GCA_964384925.1 of uncultured Woeseiaceae bacterium. GTDB lineage: Bacteria > Pseudomonadota > Gammaproteobacteria > Steroidobacterales > PWYM01 > PWYM01. Next base: position 2,963 of record CAYLNP010000251.1, on the reverse strand, counting down.
CAGCGCCGCGTCGACGCGCAGGTCGACGTCAGCCCCGGGTGCGCCCGCAACGGGTGATTCGTTCACCGAAGCGCCCGCTCAGTGCGCTGCAAGGCGGGCGAGCTGCTCTGCCTGATCCTCGGCAATGAGCGGATCGATCACCGCGTCCAGCCCGCCTGCCATGACGTCGTCGAGCTTGTAGAGCGTCAGGTTGATGCGATGGTCGGAGACCCGGCCCTGCGGAAAGTTGTAGGTGCGGATGCGCTCGGAGCGATCACCCGTGCCGACCAGCAGCTTCCGCTCCAGCGCCCTCTCGCTGCGCTGACGCTCTTCCTCGGCGTCGCGCAGTTTCGCCTTGAGCAGCGCCATGGCCCGCGCACGGTTCTTGTGCTGGCTGCGCTCGTCTTGACACTCCACGACGATACCGGTCGGCAGATGCGTCAGGCGCACCGCCGAATCAGTCTTGTTGACGTGCTGACCGCCGGCGCCGGCGGCACGGTAGGTGTCCACGCGCAGTTCCTTGTCGTGGATCACCACATCCTCGATGTCATCGAGCTCGGGCAGGATCGCCACGGTGCAGGCCGAGGTATGGATGCGCCCCTGCGACTCGGTGGCCGGCACGCGTTGCACACGGTGGGCGCCCGACTCGAACTTCAGCCGGGAATAGACCCGGTCACCGGCCACGCGCGCAATGATCTCGCGATAGCCGCCCTGCTCACCGTGGCTGGCGCTCATGATCTCCACACGCCAACCCTGTTCTTCGGCATAGCGGCCGTACATCCGGAACAGGTCGCCGGCAAACAGCGCCGCTTCGTCGCCGCCGGTGCCGGCGCGAATCTCCAGAAACACGTTGCCCTCATCGCGTGGATCCACCGGGACGAGATGGCGGGTGAGCTCCGGAAGCATCGCCTCGCGCCGCGCCTCGAGCCGGCTCTGCTCCTCGCGGATCATGGGCGCCATTTCCGGATCGGCCTCTGCAGCCATCTCGTTGGCGGCGCGCAGCTCCTCGCCCAGGCTGCGGAAGCGACGCACGTCGGCGGCCACCGATTCCAGGCGTGCATATTCGCGCGACAGATCGCGGAATCGGTTTTGATCGGCGATGACCTGCGGGTCGGCAAGCATCTGCTCGACTTCCTCGAATCGCTCGAGCAGCCCGATCAGCTTGTGTTCCAGACTCTGCGTGAGCGTCATGGTCTTACGACTCGCCAGGCGGATGATCCGCCAGGCCGAACAGCTCCGCCGCGGCGGCGAGCAGTTCGGTGTCGGTGTCCTCGCCTGCGGCGCGCAGGCGCGTGCTGGGGGCATGCAGGAACTTCTGGGTCAGCGTATGCGCCAGCACTTCAATCACCTCATCGGGACTTCTGCCTGCCTGCAGCATGCGCCGCGCCTGGAGGAGGCTTTCCTCGCGCAGGCGGGCAGCATCGTCGCGCAGGGCACGGATCGTCGGCACCGCTCCGAGTGTGCGCAGCTGGCGCTGGTAGGTTTCCACCGCGAACTCGATGATCTGCTCGGCCTGGGTGGCGGCTTGCCGGCGCGAACGCCAGCCTTCCTCGATCACCGTCTCAAGATCGTCCACCGTATACAGGTAGGCATCCTCGAGGCCTTGTACGCCGGCTTCCACGTCGCGCGGCACGCCCACATCCACGATGCACATGGGACGACGGCGGCGCTGCTTGAGTGCGGCCTGAACGGTGCCGGTGGCGATGACGGGGTCAGGCGAACGCGTCGCGGTGATCACCAGATCAGCCTCTGCCAGGCGTTCGGGAAGCTCGGCCAGAGAAATCGCCACGCCGTTGAACCGCGCCGCCAGCTCCGCGGCGCGGGCCTGGCTGCGATTGGCGATGATCATGTTGCGTATGCCCTGGCGGTGCAGGTGACGCGCGGCAAGGTCGATGGTGTCACCGGCGCCTACCAGCAGGGCGGTATGCTGGCTGAAGCCGCCGAACAGCTTGCGGGCCAGCATCACGGCGGCATAGGCGACCGACACGGGACTGGCGCCGATGCCGGTTTCGCTGCGCACCTGCTTGGCCACCCCGAAAGCGTGCTGGAACAGGCGGCTCAGGGATGGCCCGAGACTGCCATGGGTCTCGCTGGCGCGGTAGGCCTCCTTGAGCTGGCCGAGGATCTGCGGCTCGCCCAGCACCACCGAATCCATGCCGCAGGCCACCGCGAACAGATGCCGAGCAGCGCGGGCGTCATCGAGCGTGTAGAAACACCGTCGCACGTCATCGCCGAGTTTGTGCCAGCCCACGATCCATTCGGCGAGTGGCTCGACCGCCGGTCCATCGAGTTCGGCGTAGAGTTCTGTGCGATTGCAGGTGGAGACGATCACGGCCTCGGAGACGCCCGGCAGGCGGCGGACATCGGGCAGGGCCTGCGACAGCGACGCGGGCTCGAACACGACCGACTCGCGGAGACCTACCGGTGCCGTGCGGTGATTGATGCCGAGCAGATGTACCGGCATGGGCCTTTGCGTCGCAACATGGGCGCTGAATTCTCCGGCAAGCCGCCGGTCATAACAAGTCATGGGCTTCGGGTATAGTGCGCAACGGCCACAGACGACGGCCAGGAGATCGATTTTGTCGAGATTTGCGGGACTGCTGCTGCTGGTGATGGCGCTTGGCGCCTGTGCCACGACCCCTGAATCACCGCCGCCCCCCGAAGATCCGGGTGAGGCGCTCGATCATGAACTCGACCTTGCCCTGCTGCAGGGCGAAATCACGCTGCAGCGCAACGACATGGTCGCGGCGGCTGAATACTACGGCCGCGCGGCGGAGCGCTCCGACAATCCCGATATCGCGCAGCGGGCCACGGCGGTGGCATTCCAGGCCGGCCTCGAAGGCCTGGCCCTGGCCTCGGCGGAGCGCTGGCAGTGGCTTGCGCCCGACAGCATGGCTGCGAATCGCTACGTCGGGGCGCTGCGCTTGCGGCGCGGCGATGTGCCCGGCGCGGCCGATGCACTGGGCGAAGTCCTGTTGCGCGCC
>CAYLNP010000250.1:0-3860 GCA_964384925.1 uncultured Woeseiaceae bacterium | reverse complement strand
GCATCGTCATGCTGACGCTCGCCTGGCCCTGGTGGCTGCTGATTGCGCCGCTGCCGTGGCTGGTGCGGAGGGCGCTGCCGCCCTTGGCGCAGCGTCGCGAGGCCTCGCTGCGTGCACCTGCGGGCCTGTCTCTGCCCGTTGCGGCGACCGCAGGCGTGGCCGGTCGCGGGTGGCTCGCGCTGCTGGGGTTGTGGCTGGCCTGGCTGCTGCTCGTGCTGGCCGCGGCGCGGCCGCAATGGCTGGACGAGCCGACCGGGGTGCCGGTCACGGGCCGCGACGTGATGCTGGCGATCGACCTGTCCGGCAGCATGGAGGAGCGTGATTTCCTGACGCCGGAGGGGTGGACCGATCGGCTCGGGGCCACCAAGAAAGTGGCCAACGAATTCATCGCCGGACGCACCGGCGATCGCATCGGGCTGATCCTGTTCGCGCGCCACGCGTATGTGCAGGCGCCGCTGACGTTCGATCGGGTGACGGTGCAGCGTCTTCTAGACGAGGCCTTCATCGGACTGGCCGGCCGGGAGACAGCCATCGGCGATGCGATCGGCCTGGCGGTGCGCAGTCTCACGGATGACAGCGCCCCGATCAGCGGCGACAGGGTGCTGGTGCTGCTGACCGATGGCGTCAGCAATGCCGGTGCGCTGGAGCCCCTGCAGGCGGCAGCGATCGCCACGCAGCGGGGCCTGCGCATCTATACGATCGGCATCGGCAGCGAGGCCGGCGCGACGGGCACCGCCGAAGGCGTTGCCGGCCTGCTGCCCCGGCGCGGCGCCGATCTGGACGAGCCCACGCTGGTCGCCATCGCGGAGCAGACGGGCGGATATTACTTCCGCGCCCGCGATGCGATGGAACTTGCCGAGATCTACGATCGCCTTGATGAACTCGAACCGGTCATCAGCGACGAGGAGGGCTTTCGCCCGGTGCGCGAGCTCTATGCCTACCCGCTGGCTGCCGGGCTGCTGCTCTATCTGCTGCTGATGCTGCCGCGCACGGGTGTGAGCGCGCGGCGCTGGGTGGATCGGCATGCCTGAGTTCACGCTGCTGCGGCCATGGTGGCTGCTCGCCCTGCCGCTGCTGGCCTGGGTCACCTGGCGCGTATGGCGGGCACCGCTGCGCGGCGGTGCCTGGGCGCGGTGGGTGGCACCCTCGCTGCATGCCCATGTACTGAGCACACTGGAAGATGGTCGCGGCGCGGGCCGTTTCGCAGCGCTGGTGGGGCTTGCAGGTCTGCTGGCGGTGCTCGCACTTTCCGGCCCCGCATGGGAGCGCCTGCCTCAGCCGCTGTTCCAGGGAGATTCGGCGCTGGTGATCGTGCTCGACCTGTCGCGCTCGATGGAGTCGCAGGATGTGGCCCCCAGCCGCCTGTCGCGCGCGGTGCTCAAGCTGCGTGAAATGCTGGCCCGGCGCCCGGCCGACCAGTTCGCCCTGGTGGTGTACACCGCCAACGCGTTCGTCGTCACGCCGCTGACCACCGATATCCGCAACATTGAGCTGCTGTTGCCGGAGCTGAGTCCTTCGATCATGCCCAGCCAGGGGAGCTTTCCTGCAGTCGGGCTGCGCAAGGGCGCGGAATTGCTGGACCAGGCAGGGCTCCCCGGAGGGCAGCTGATCCTCGTCACCGATGATGCTGCGGGGCTTCCGGCCAGGCGCGTGGCGGCTGAGCTTGCAGCGAGGAACATAACCACCTCGGTGCTGGCCGTGGGGACGTCGACGGGCGCCCCGGTGCCCACCGGAGATGGGAGCCTGCTGCGCGATCGGGACGGCCGGGTGGTCGTGCCTGGCATGAGTGAAGGGCCGCTGCGGCAGCTTGCTGCCGAGGGCGGCGGGCGTTTCGCGACACTGTCGGCCGACGATCGGGATATCGATCACCTGCTCGCACACCTGGCGCGGCGCAGCAGCGGTGAGGCGCGCGATACCGATGCGCAGATCCATGCCTGGCGGGATCGTGGCCCGTGGCTGCTGCTGGCGCTGCTGCCGCTGAGTCTGCTTGGGTTTCGACGCGGGGCAGTGGTGCCGCTGCTGCCGCTGGTGTTCCTGGTCACGCCGGTGCTGACTGCCGAGGCTGCACCGTCACCTTGGCGCTCGGCCTTCGCCGGCGCCGATCGACACGCGTTGAGTCTTCTGGAGGAGGGGGATGCGCAGCGTGCGGCCGAAGAGTTCGCCGATCCTCGCTGGCGGGCCGCCGCGCTCTACAGAGCGGGGCGGTATGCCGAAAGCGCGGCGTCTCTGGCCGAGTTTGACGACGTGCAGGCCCACTACAACCGCGGCACTGCACTGGCCCGCGCCGGGGATCTCGAGGGTGCACTCGGCGCCTTCGAGCAGGCTCTCGCGCAGGCGCCCGATCATGCCGACGCGCAGCACAATCACGCCGTTGTCAGCGAACTGCTCAAGCAGGCGCAGTCTGCGAATGACCAGGACCAGGAAGGGTCAGCCTCGCCGGATGACGAGGGGGGCAACGAGGGTGCGGGTGAAGGTGAAGGCGAGGGTCGCAGCGACGATGCTCAGCAGGGCCGCGCATCGGACCCCGCCGAGGCGGATCAGGCGCAGGACTCCGCAACCGGCCAAGGGTCGCCCGAAGCTGCAGGGCAGCCCGCCGAGGCCGACGCATCCGAGGCTGGCAACGAGCGTGGGGAGGATGCCGGGTCACCTCTGAGCGAGTCTGCTGCCGCAGTTGATGCGCCGGACGAAGAGGAGATGCGCCAGGCCATGGAGCAGTGGCTGCGGCAGGTGCCCGATGAGCCGGGCGTGCTGCTGCAGCGCAAGTTCGAATACCAATACCGGCGCCAGCAGCGCGATCAGGACGGCAACCCGACCTGGCCGGGCGACGAGTTGCAGCCATGGTGAAGTGGCTCTGGCTCTGTCTGCTGCTGCCGGCGCTTGCTGCCGGTACCGATGCGCCGCTCAGCGCGTCCGTGGACCGCGACCGGGTGCCGGCCAACGAGTCGCTGACGCTGACGTTGCGGCTGCTGGGCGAGGCGGTCGATGCCCCGGACTGGTCGGTGCTCGACGAGCACTTCGAGATCCTGCATCGCGGGCAGGAGAGTCGCGTGCGCATCGTCGATGGCGACTATACCCGCGAGACCCTGTGGGAGATCGGTCTGATGCCGCGCGATGCCAGCGTCACCGAAGTGCCCGCGATCGGTGTGGGGGCGTTGCTCACCGCGCCGATCCCGCTGGTCGTGACGCCACCTGCCGAGACTGCGCAGCGCGCGCGCGATGTATTCGTCGAGGCCAGCGTCTCTTCCCGCACACCCTATGTCCAGGCCGAAGTGATCTACACGGTGCGTCTGTATCTGGCCATCGGCGCGCGCGGAACGCGGCTCTCCGAACCGCGCGCGAGCGTCGGCGAGGTCATGATCCGGCAGCTCGGCGAGCCGCGACAGTTCCAGAGCGTGCGCGACGGGCGCAATTTCCTGGTCTGGGAACAACGCTACTCACTGGTACCGCAGCGCAGCGGGCCGCTGGTCATCGATGCGATGACGCTCGAAGCGCAGCTCAGCGAGGCCGGACGCCGACCACGTGTGTCCCGGTTTCGCTCCGAACCGCTGGAGCTGGAGGTTCGTGCCATGCCGGCCCGTCCGGCCGCGATTCCGGAGGGTCCCTGGCTGCCCGCACGTGCGCTGTCCCTGGAATTCACCGCGGCGGATCCCGGCGGACTTCGCGCAGGTGAGCCAATGACCGCCACGCTGAGCCTTGCGGCCTCAGGCCTGCGGGCAAGTCAGCTCCCGACGCTGGAACTCGCGGCGCCTGACGGCCTGCGCATCTACAGTGATCGCGCGCAACTCGATGACGCAGCGCTGCCCGGTGGTGGCAGTCGCGCGCGACGCGTCCAGCCCCTGGCACTGATCGCCACCCAGCCT
>CAYLNP010000249.1:0-3878 GCA_964384925.1 uncultured Woeseiaceae bacterium | reverse complement strand
TTCTACGAGCGCTACTTCAACTTCCGCGAGATCCGCTACTTCGATATCGAGGGCAAACTCACGGGCCTGAAGTCCCGCGCGATGACCGGGCCCTGCGGCAAGCTGCGCATACCGATCAACGAATCAGCCGACGGCGAAAGCCAGATCGAGGAGTACCTGCTGGCCTATCGTGGCGAGGGGATTCAGCACATCGCGCTGGCTACCGACGACATCTGCACCACGGTGGATGCGCTGAACGCACTGGGCATGAAGTTCATGACCCCACCGCCTGCGAGCTACTACGAGATGCTCGACGATCGCCTGCCCAACCACGGTCAGGATATCGCCACCTTGCACCGGCGCGGTATCCTGCTCGACGGCACCGCCGATGGACGTATTCTGTTGCAGATATTCACCGAGACCTGCATAGCGCCGATTTTCTTCGAGATCATCTCTCGCAAGGGCGACGATGGCTTCGGTGAGGGCAATTTCCGGGCGCTGTTCGAATCCATGGAGCGCGATCAGATCCGCCGCGGCGTGCTGGCGGATCGCGAGTGAAGAGGCAGCCATGAGCCGACGCAACATCTCGTTTCCTCGCATCGAGGGCGTGACCTCACGCCAGGCCCATACCGGGCTGCCGTCCGGCACCTATGAGCGCGAACTGGGCCACGAGGGATTCTTTGGCCCGGCCACCCACATGTACCACCGCCGCCCGCCGACCGGCTGGAGCAGCATCGAAGGCGCGCTGCGCCCGCGCGCCTTCGATCTGCGCATGCTCTCCAATTCCGACCGCAGTCCCTGGCAGGCGGTGGAGTTGCTGCACAACGCCCACTGTCGCCTGCGCTGGTGGCGCCTGGCAGGGTCGATGGATCAGCTGGCACGCAATGCCGACGGGGATGAACTGCTGTTCGTGCACGCCGGCAGTGGTGCACTGTTCTGCGACTACGGTCACCTTCGCATCGAAGCAGGCGACTACGTTGTCCTGCCACGCGGCACGATGTGGCGCATCGAGACCGATGCCGAGCTGCTCGGCCTGCTGATCGAAGCCACCGGAGACCACTACCTGCTGCCCGAGAAGGGCCTGGTCGGCGCACACGCCATCTTCGATCCGGCGATGCTCGATGTGCCTGCGATTGACGAGGCCTTCACCGCCCAGGCGCAGTCACCGCGCGAATGGCAGGTGCAGGTGAAGCGACGCAATGTCACCTCCACGGTGACCTATCCCTACAACCCGCTCGATGCCGTGGGCTGGAAGGGCGACCTTACGCCGGTGCGTATCAACGTGCGCGACCTGCGCGCGCTGGCCAGTCACCGCTACCACCTGCCACCCTCGGCGCACACCACCTTCGTTGCCCGCCGGTTCGTCGTGTGCACGTTCACGCCACGGCCGTTCGAGACCTCTGAAGATGCCCTCAAGGTCCCCTTCTTCCACAACAACGATGACTACGACGAAGTGCTGTTCTATCACGCGGGAGATTTCTTCAGCCGCGATCACATCGACCCGGGCATGCTGACTTTCCACCCTTCCGGCATCACCCACGGCCCGCATCCCAAGGCACTCGCCAACATGCTGCGTCAACCCAAGCCGGTCACCGACGAGTACGCCGTCATGATCGATGCGCGTGACGCTCTGGAGGTGGCGCAGTACGCGGACGCAGCCGAAGTCACCGAATATGCTGAGAGCTGGCGGAGCTGAGATGAAACTTGCGACATTGAACAATGGCCGCCGCGACGGTGAGCTGGTGATCGTCACGCGGGACCTGTCACGCTGCGTGGCCGTCACCGAGCTGTGCGCGACGCTGCAGGCGGCGCTGGACGATTGGGCCGATATCGCACCCGCGCTCGCCGAGCGCGCCGCCGCGCTGGAAGCAGGTGCAGTGAAGTCCGCCAGGCCATTCGACGCCGCGCACGCCCGCTCACCGCTGCCGCGCGCCTACCAGTGGGCGGACGGGTCGGCCTACGTCACACACGTGGAACTGGTACGCAAGGCCCGTGGCGCGAAAATGCCCGAGCGCTTCTGGACCGACCCGCTGATGTACCAGGGCGGCTCGGACACCTTCATCGATCCCTGCGGGGACATCCCCGTGGCCAGCGAAGACTACGGCATCGATTTCGAGGCAGAAATCGTCGCGATCACCGACGATGTACCGATGGGCGTCGATGCCATCGCCGCACGTGAGCACATCAAGCTGCTCATGCTCGTCAACGATGTAAGTCTGCGCAATCTGATCCCCGGCGAACTCGAGAAGGGCTTCGGGTTCTTCCAGTCCAAACCTTCCAGCGCTTTCTCGCCCGTGGCGATCACGCCCGATGAACCCGGCGATGCGTGGCGAGACGCCAGGCTGCACCTGCCCTTGCACAGCACGCTCAACGGCCGTGAGTTCGGCCGACCTGATGCCGGGGTGGACATGACCTTCGACTTCGGCGAACTCATCGCCCACGCCGCCCGCACGCGTGCTCTGTCCGCCGGTACGCTGGTGGGGTCAGGCACCGTCTCCAATGCCGATCGTAGCGCCGGCTCGTCGTGTATCGCCGAACGCCGCATGCTGGAGGCGATCGAGCACGGCGAGCCGCGCACGCCGTTCATGGGCTTCGACGATCGCGTGCGCATCGAAATGTTCGATGCGCACGGTCGATCCCTGTTCGGCGCCATCGAGAATCGCGTGGTGCGCTACGATGGGCCTGCCGTCAAGCGCTGACTCAGCTCTGCATTTTCTGCCGCACCATTTCGCCCGCCTCGCGGTAGGTTTCCGGCAGCGACTCGAGGAACGCGTTGGGCTGGAACCTCGGCCGGTATTTCTGCAGCACGGGCAGCAGCAGCGCGGTCGGTACCTCGAGCATGCGCCGTGTCTTGCGGAAGTCCGCGATGGGGATACGCGCGCGGGCGAAATCCTCGTGATGATTGGCGGTTTGCGAGAGCACCGTGCCCGCGGGATCGACGATCACCGATCCGTCACCGCGCACGCCGGCAGCATCCGGCCAGCCGATGTTGTCCGGGGTGACGGCGTTGCCGATACCCATGGTGTACAGACGGTTCGCGCGCGCAGTGGCCGTGGCGCCCGCCGCGTTTGACCCACCCGTGACGCTGAGCACGAGAATCTCGGCACCTTTAAGGGCGAGGCACTGATAGAGCAGCGGCTCGGCGCCCACGGCGGTGATGGCGATATTGCCGATATCGGTGCGCGCCACCGGCAGGGTCGCATCCCAGCCATACATCTCGACATAGCGGTCCAGCACGTCGTACACCGTGGTACCGATCAGTGCGCCATCGCCGAACAGGCCGAGGATGTTTCTGCCCTTCCACTGCTTCGAGACGATATTGCCATCCGGGCCCATCAGCACCGACATGTTGATCACATGGCCCGGCCAGTCCTTCTCCTTGGCGTAGGCGCCGAACGAGATGTAGCAGCCGTAGCGCTTGGCCCGTTCGCCGATCGCTTCGGTCTCCGGTCCGGGCAGGTCGATCGCCACGCGCGTGAGCTGTGTGCGGGTCCACGGCTGGAAGCCCTGCAGCGGGAACTCATGCATGCACAGCAGATCCTGCTTGCTGCCCCACAGCCGCTCGTAGCCCCACTCTTCCGGAGACCCCTGGGCGTAGTCGATCAGCTTGATGACGTGATTGAGATTTTCGCGCATCGTGCGATCCAGGCTGCGAATGTCCACCGACTTGACGTTCGACTGGATCGCCGTGGCGTTGATCGAGTCCTGGCGCAGCGGCACGGTGTCGTACTGGCCGTTCCTCGCCACGGAGATATCGTCTTCGCCAGCACCCTGGGCACTTGCGGTGGAGCTGCTGCCGGCCATCATGCCGGCCAGACCGGCAGCGCCGGCGCTTGCAAGCAGTGTGCGGCGGGTGGGATTGATGCTCTCGGGAGGTTTGCTCATCGGCTGATCCTTGT
>CAYLNP010000248.1:0-3901 GCA_964384925.1 uncultured Woeseiaceae bacterium | reverse complement strand
GTGATGCCCATGTCCGGAACGATCTGCGACAGATAGTCCAGCACCATCGCCGGCTCGAAGGCATCGTGTCCAGCCGAGACGGGGGTGTGGGTCGTGAACACCGTCGCCGCCGCGACGGCCTCGAGTGCGGCATCGAACTGCACGCCGATGCCCACAAGTTCGCGGATGCGTTCAGCGAGCATGAAGGCGGCATGGCCTTCGTTGATGTGCCAGACGCTGGGGGCGAGATTCAGCGCGCGCAGCGCCCTCACACCGCCGATCCCCAGGATGATCTCCTGGCGGATGCGCATGGTCTGGTCACCGCCGTAGAGCACGCGGGTGATCGTACGATCCTCCTCGCCGTTCGCATCGATATCGGTGTCGAGCAGAATGACCTGTACGCGGCCGACCTGTGCTTTCCAGATCTTCACGCGTAACTGACGCTCCTGGAGCGGACAGTCGATGAGCAGCTCATGGCCGTCGGGACCGGTGACCGGAAATACCGGGATCTCGTGCGAGGCAACGGTCGTGTATTCGGCGACCTGGGCGCCATGGGCATCGATGCGCTGGCGGAAGTAGCCCTTGCGGTAGAGCAGGCCGACGGCAACGAACGGTAATGCAAGATCGCTGGCCGTCTTGCAGTGGTCGCCCGCGAGGATGCCCAGCCCGCCTGAGTAGATCGGCACGCTGTCATGAAAGCCGAACTCGGCGCAGAAATAGGCGACCAGTTCATCGTCTGGCAGCCGGAAGGGTGTCCGCCCGTCGTGGCTGTCGTCGTGATAGGCGTCGTACTCCGCCAGCACGCTGCGGTAGGCAGACAGAAAGGTCCTGTCCTCGGCCGCCGTGCTCAGCACAGACTGGTCGACGTAGCGCAGGAACAGCCGCGGGTTACGCCCCACCTGCCACCACAGGTCGCGATCGAGCATCAGGAACAGGTGCCGTGTCGGGCGGTGCCAGCTGAACCAGAGATTGTCGGCGAGTTCGCCCAGACGGCAGATGCTGTCGGGCAGGTTGGGCACGATGTCGATGGAAAACGTCTGGCCTGGCATTGGGTCTCCTGATGCGCCCCTACAGGAAGCGTCCGGCGGCGCTGACGCCGGCTATTCTGGCCTCCGGCGTGTTGCGATGCAAAGGACAAGCGGCTGCGCGCCCGCCGGCCGCGGGAGAGGGTAGAGTAACGGAATGTTACGCAGCGATTCCGAGCCTCCGCCGGCATTCGAGCCGCGACGCTACACCGGCCCGGATGGCGTCGTTCTGTGCTTCAGGTCCCGTCCGGCGCTCGCCCCGCAGCAGCAGCCGGCCCTGATGCTGCTCCATGGGGCGGCCAGCAATGCCACGCGCTGGTGGCACTTCGTCGAGCACACCCGCCTGGTGCATCAGCTGGTGCTGGCACCGGACCTGCGCAGCCACGGTGGGTCAGCCTGGCGGGGTCCGGCGCGCATGGCCCACTGGCAGGAGGACCTCGCGGCGCTGCTCGACCATGAGCACACGCCGCAGGCCGTGGTCATCGGCCATTGCCTGGGCGCCAACCTCGCCACGCACTTCGCGGCGCGGCATGCCGATCGATGCGCAGGGCTGGTGCTGATCGAGCCGATGCTGCGCGAGGCGCTGAGCGGACAGATGGCGCGCCTGCGTTGGGCATCGCCGGTGCTGGACATCGCCTCAAGGGTGATCGCGGCGGGCAACCGGCTGGGTATCCACAGGCGCAGACTCGAGCAGGTGGACCTGCGGGCACTGGATCGGTCGGTGCAGGCGAATACCGCCGAGGGCGAAGTACCGGTGCTGCGCACGCACGGCTCGCTGCGCCACGATGTGCGGGTCGTGCCGGTGGCACAGCTGCTGGCGAATTTCGTGGAACTTGTGCGGCCGCTGCCCGTGTCCGCGCTGACGATGCCCTGTCTTGTGATCCAGGCCAGTGGCCGGCGCATGACCGACGCCGCACTCACCCGCGAGCGCCTGGCGACGCGGCTGCGTCAGGCAGAGTTTGTCGAATTGCCCTCGGAGCACTGGATTCCCACAACCCATCCCGAACGACTGTGCCGGCTCATTGATGACTGGGTGTCCGGCCTTGCTCATGCGGGGCCTGATGCTGTGTGAGGCGCGGCGAGCCTACTCCGGCTTGCGGAACTTCAACGTCATGCGATCCGACTCGCCGATCGCGTCATAAGGCGCACGATCGAAATCAGGATCGGGCGGCAGGCCCGAGCCGTAGGGCACGGTGCTGCCCGCCGGCGGCAGCGTCCAGACACCGAACGGGTGGTCCCTGGTATCGCGCGGATTGGCATTGATCTCGGCGCGGTCCACCAGTTCCAGTCCCACCTTGCGCGCCTGCTCGATGACAAACGCCTCACTGACGTAGCCTTTGTCGATAAACGTCTGAATGTCGGTCACCGAATCGGCGGCACGGTGCTGCTCGATTGCAAAGATGCCGCCGGGCTTGAGCGCTGCGTCCACTTCCGGCAGTACCTTGTCCATCATGTCGAAACGAAGCCAGCCATGCACCGAGCGCGCACTGAGGATGAAATCGAAGGTCTCGGCAGGCAGCGGTGCGGAACCGGCGCCGAAGTTGATCACATTGACCTTGCCATAGATATCCGGCTGGGCCGCATAGCGCTGTTCGAAGCGCTCGCGACCGGCGCGGGCGGCATCGCTGAGTTCGGGGTTATCCAGGTCGGCGCCGGTGGTGTAGTAACGACCGCCGGTGCGCTCGGCATAGGGCGCGAGAATCTCGGTCCACCAGCCGGCCCCCGGCTGCAGTTCCAGAATGGTCATACCGGGTTCCAGGCCCCAGAAAGCCAGCGACGCTGCAGGGTTGCGGTGCACATCGCGGGCGCGCTGGGCCTCGGGGCGCCACTCGCCTGCCACGACTTGCTGCAATACTTCATCGGCACCGGCCGCCTCGGTGGCGGGGGCGCTTGCAGTGGCGCTCAGGCCGATCAACACAGCCGCAGCCGCCGCGGCGTTCATCAAGGTTCTCATCACCGGGGCTCCCAGGTTCACACAATCCGCTCATTTGAGCACCGTAGCCGCGGTGCGGCAAGCGGCACCGCTTGGCTGATCGCCTTACACTTGGCCATACGTTGGCTGCGGGCGATCGCATGTTCGAGCTTGATGAGGTCTCGGTATCGTTTGGTGAGTCGGTCGCGATCCGGGCGCTGTCGTTGCACTGTGAGCCGGGCAGGACCACCGCGCTGATCGGGCCCTCGGGCTGCGGCAAGTCCACGCTGCTGCGCCTGATGATCGGTCTGCTCGCGCCGACCCACGGCCGCGTGCTGTTCGACGGGCAGCCCCTGACGGCTGCCATGCTTGCTGCAATGCGCCGGCGTACCGGCTACGTGATCCAGGATGGCGGGCTGTTCCCGCATCTGAGCGCACGCGAGAACATCACACTGATGGCGCCCTATCTGGACTGGACACGCGCGCAGACCGAGGCCCGGCTGGCGCAGCTTTGCGAGCTGACCCGCTTCCCGGACGATGCGCTGGCAAGATACCCCGGCGAGCTGTCCGGAGGCCAGCAACAGCGCGTGGCGCTGATGCGTGCCCTGCTGGTGGATCCCGAGGCACTGCTGCTGGATGAGCCGCTGGGCGCGCTGGATCCGATGATCCGCTTCGAACTGCAGGAGGATCTCGCACGGATCTTCGCGCGTCTCGGCAAGACCGTGGTGCTGGTCACGCATGATCTTGCGGAAGCTGCGTTCCTGGCCGACCACATCATGCTGTTGCGCGAGGGGCGCATGGTTCAGAGTGGCACGCTCGAAGAGATGCTCGGCAATCCTGCGAACGATTTCGTCGAGCGATTCGTGCGCGCCCAGCGCAGTCATATACCGGGTGGGATGCAGTGAGCAGGTCGGTTGCGAGGCCGATCCGCGCAGCGGCCCTGCTGGCCGTCGGTGTACTGGCCGTCGGCGTGATGGCCGTTGGG
>CAYLNP010000247.1:0-3901 GCA_964384925.1 uncultured Woeseiaceae bacterium | reverse complement strand
AACTTCACGCTGGGACAGACGCAGTACAACTACGACTTCCTCAATCGCAGCGATGCCACGAGCGCAGATGGCACCCCGGCGCTGTCCACGCCGGCAGCCGACGAAGTTCTGCAGGCGACCCTGCAGCATGTCGTGGCCACCTGGGACCCGGTCGGCGGCCGACAGATCTACGTCAACGGCGAGCTCGTCGTCATGTCCGATCCCAGCGGCGGCGGACTGCTCAACGACTGGGATGACAGCTTTGCCTTCGTGCTCGGCAACGATCCCTCCAGCGGCAATCCGTGGGAAGGCGTACTGCGTCAGGTGGCGATTCACAACCGGGCGCTGAGTCCGGAGCAGATCGCCCAGAACATCGAAGCCGGCGTGGGTGAGCGTTTCTTCCTGCTCTTCAACGTCAGCGAGCACGTTGGCCTGGAGGACAGCTACATCCTGATCGAGGGCAGCCAGTTCGACAGCTACGCCTACCTGTTCGCCGAACCGCGCTTCATCAATCTCGATGGCGCCGCCGACCCGGGCAGCATCCCGCTCGAAGGGATGCGCATCGGTGTCAATGGTGTCGTTGGCACCGTGGGCCAGGCATTCGCCAAGCTCGACACCACAATAGGTGGCAGTGACTATGATCCGGAGAACGGACAGCATCTGTCGCGGCAGGCTGCGGTGATATCGCTGGAGAGCGGCCCGGATATCGATCAGTTTTTCCTGAGTTTCGAGCGACTGGGCTCGTCCACGAACGTTTTCGTCGAGGCCACGCCACAGGCGCCTGCAGTCGCGGACAGCGCACCAGGTTCGCGAATCGGACTGCGCACTTTCGACCGGGTCAACGCCACCATGTCGGTGGTCACAGGTATACCCACGACCGAGCCTGACGTGCGCGACACGTTCACGCTGGTTCGTCAGCAGCTGCCGTCGATAGACAGTATGGATACCTTCGTCTCGGCCCACCAGATCGGGGTGACTCAGCTGGCGATCGAATACTGCAACGCCTTGCTGGAGGACAGCGGACGTCGCAGCAGCTACTTCCCGGGACTCGACTTCAGTGCCAGCCCGAATGTGGCGCTTGCAGGAGCGGGCCGCGACCTGCTGCTCGATCCGCTGATCGATCGCATGATGGGCGTCAGTCTGCAGAGCCAGCCCGTACGCAGCGACGTCAGGGGCGAGCTGAGCGCATTGATCGACCGTTTGAGCAGCTGCCCTGGCGGCTGCCCCGCAGACCGTACCGTCACGATCGGCAAGGCAACCTGTGCCGCGATGCTGGGCAACGCAACGATGCTGGTGCATTGAGCACAGCGCTTACCATTCACCGACGCTTGGTGTGAGGCAGATTTCCATGACAAGGCGCAAGATCAGCAACTGGAACGAGCCCCTGCGGCACCCGGACCATCCACGGCCCGTGACGCGTCGGCAGCTTATTGCCCAGGGCTTCATGACTGGCGCTGCGACCATCGCCGGCGGCGGTCTGATGAGCATGTTCGCCAATCCGCGCAGCGCGTTTGCGCAGCTCTCGCCTGACCTGCAGGCGCTTGCGAACAGCTGCGGTATCTCGGTCCAGGGCGCGGGCAAGATCCCGTTCATCTGCTTCGACCTCGCCGGTGGCGCGAACATGGTCGGCTCCAACGTGCTCGGAGGGCGCCAGGGCGGACAGCTCGACTTCCTCAGCACACAGGGCTACAGCCGTCAGGGTCTGCCCGGCGACATGGTACCGCGGCTCAGCGCCGACCCACTCAACGGCCAGTCGTTCACGGATGATCGAATGGGCCTTGCGTTTCACTCGGACAGCGCGTTTCTGCGGGGTATCGTCGAGCGTATCGCTCCGGGGCGGGAAGCCAACATCAACGGTGCGCTCATTCCCGCGCGTTCCGAGAACGATACCGGCAACAACCCGCACAATCCGCTCTACGGCATCCACCGCGCTGGCGCTGATGGCTCACTGCTGACGCTGATCGGCTCCAGACCGACGGACTCCGGGGGCAACTCTCTGGCGCCGATGAACCTGATCAATCCGGAAGTCCGGCCCACCAAGGTGGATCGCCCCAGCGACGTCACGGGACTGGTGGACACCGGCAAGCTCATCGGCCTGCTCAGCCAGGAAGATGCGGTGGCGGTCATGGAATCGATCTACCGGGTCAGCGACCAGAAACTTGGCCGTGTCAGCACCGGTCTGAACTTCACCGCGCCTGGCGATGTGATTACCCGTGATGAGGTGATCAAGGATCTGGTACGTTGCGGCTACCTGAGATCGGCAGACATCGCCGACCGCTTTGGAGACCCCTCCTCCCTCAATCCGGCGCTGGATCCGGATATCGTCGGACCGACCGGTATCTTCGGCATCGACGAGTTCAACAACGACGGTGAGTTCCGCAAGACGGCCGCCGTGATGAAGCTGGTCATGAACGGCTTTGCCGGTGCCGGCTGCATCACGATGGGCGGCTACGACTACCACGGCGGGCGGCGAGCGCTCGGCGAAGTCCGCGACCTTCGCGCAGGACGGTGCATGGGCGCGTGTCTGGAGTACGCGGCGCGATTGAATATGCCGCTGATGCTCTACGTGTTCAGCGACGGGTCGTTGTCCAGCAACGGCGTCATCGACAACTCGATGGAAGGCCGAGGCAAGGGCGAATGGACCAGTGACAACCAGTCCACGGCGGCTTCGTTCTTCCTGGTCTACAACCCGGCAGGTCGGCCGCAACTGATGGGTGGCACACCCGAGCAGCAGGCCAGGCACCAGCAGATCGGCTGGTTCCGACCCGATGGCTCGGTGGAGACAGCATCGACGCCGGCGGCAAACAACGTCAACCTGCTGGCCGAGGCCACGATCCTGAACTATATGGCGCTGCACGGCGAGCAAGGCAACTTCGCCAGCCTGTTCCCCAACCACGGCCTGGGCGGACCGACACTGCGCGACAGCCTGACGGCGTTTCAGCCGATCGTGAACGGCACGCTCTAGCGGGGGAGATCCACCGACATAGCCCCGTCGTGCGGACGGTGGCTTTCCCGCCTTTGCCCTGCAATTCGTGTAGGTGGCACCGATGATGAGTCGTGGTCGCCTGGCGAGTTGTGCTGCAATAATAGGCGGATGAACTCACAAGCGACACTCTGGCCGGACATACTGGCCTGTCCCCGCACCGGCGAGCGTGTCATCGCGACAGATGACGGGCTTCGAAGTCTGGGCGGCCAGGTGCGATTTCCCCAGCTGGACGGCGTGCCAGCCCTGTTCGCCGAACCCGAAGCTGCACTCGGGGAGTGGCGCGATCGCCTGCATCTGTTGCTCGTACAGCTGGAGCAGCACGCGCAGCGGCTGGCCACGACCCTTGGCCAGGCCGGTCATCTGGCCTCCACTCGCGAGCGGCTCTCGCACCTCCATGCTGCGACACTCGCACACCGCGAACTGCTCGCAGATCTGCTGGCCCCTCTGGGGCTGGCGACACGACGCGCCAGCGCGCAGACCCACCTGGCGCTTCGCACACGCCTGCCAAGCGACCAGGGACTTACCACCTACTACGCCAATATTCATCGTGACTGGGCCTGGGGTGATGCCGAGAACGAAGGCTCGATGGCGCTGCTTCGCGACGCGCTCGGCCAGGCTGATCTCGGCCGCACGCTGGTCCTCGGCGCCGGCGCCGGGCGACTGGCCTGGGATGTCCACCAGCAGCTTGCGCCAACGCTCACCGTTGCGCTGGATTTCAATCCGCTGCTGGTGCTGTTGCTCGCGCGCCTGGTGCGCGGCGAGACAGTAGCGCTCTACGAGTTCCCGATCGCGCCGCGCCGCATCAGCGACCAGGCGATCCTGCGCGAGCTGCGCGCACCCACGCCGACGCGTCCGGGATTCCACCCGCTGCTCGGCGATGCGCTGCGCGCCCCGTTCCTGCCCGGCAGCTTCGACACGGTCATTACCCCCTGGGTC
>CAYLNP010000246.1:0-3913 GCA_964384925.1 uncultured Woeseiaceae bacterium | reverse complement strand
TTGTTGTTGGCGAACTGCAGCATCTGGTCGGCCGTGGAGATCGCTTTCGAATTGATCTCGTAGGCGCGCTGAGTCTCGATCATGTTCACAAGCTCCTCGACGGTGTTGACGTTGGAGCTCTCGAGCATGCCCTGCATCAGCGTGCCCAGGCCGGTAAGCCCCGGCGTGCCGACCTGCGGTGCGCCGCTTGCGGCCGTCTCCACCAGCAGGTTGCCGCCGATTGCCTGCAGACCTGCCGGATTGACGAAATCGGCGAGCTGGATCGCACCAATCTCCTCGGGCACAGGATTTCCCGGCACCGCGGCGGTGATGATGCCGTCCTGGCTGATGCTCACGGACAGCGCATTGTTGGGGACGACGACGCCCGGCTGCAGTTCAAAGCCGCTGGCCGTGACCATCTGTCCGTCGCGATTGACCTGCAGCGCGCCATCGCGCGAGTACGCCAGCGACCCGTCGGGCAGCAGCACCTGCAGGAAGCCACGACCCTGCACCGCGACATCCAGCGCATTGTCCGTCTGGATCAGATTGCCCTGGCTGTAGATTTTTTCGGTTGCCACGGTGCGCACACCGGTGCCCAGCATCAGGCCGGAAGGCAGTTGCGTATCCTGCGACGACTGCGCGCCGGGCTGGCGGATGTTCTGATAGACCAGATCCTCGAACACTGCGCGTCCCTTCTTGAAGCCGCTGGTGTTGACGTTGGCCAGATTGTTCGAAATCACCGACATGCGCGTCTGCTGCGCATCCAGTCCGGTCTTTGCGATCCACAGTGCCTGGTTCATTGTTCAATTCTCCATAGCGATCGTAGTGCCGCGGCTCATCAGCCCAGACGCATCAGATCGCTGGAACTGCGATCGTTCTGCTCGGCGGTATTCATCATCTTGACCTGCAGCTCGAAACTGCGGGCGTGCTGGATCATCTCGACCATCGCGCCGATGACGCTGACGTTGCTGCCCTCGAGCATGCCGCCCACCAGGCGCACATCCGCCTCAGCGGGCGGTGCTTCGCCGTCGGCCACGCGAATGAGTCCGTCCTCGCCGCGTCGAAGTGTCTCCGGTGCGGGGTTGACGAGTCGGATACGTTCGACCACTGCAAGGCCTGCGGCATCCTGGCCCAGCGGCCGGATGCTGATCGTGCCGTCGCCTGCGATCTCGAGTGCCTCGTACGGCGGCAGGGCAATCGGCCCGCCATTGCCGATCACAGGCAGGCCCGTCCCCGTGGTCAGCATGCCGAAGGCATCGACCCGCAGATCGCCCGCCCGTGTGTAGGCCTCCCCGCCATCGGGGGCCTGGACCGCAATCCAGCCCTCGCCCTCGATGGCCACATCCAGATCCCGACCCGTCGCCATCAATGCCCCGGGGGTGAAATCGATGCCCCGGCCTTCGGTGACCGAATAGGTGCGGGCACTGGCGTGTCCGGGGCCTGCCAGCGGCACCTGGGCCGCGCTGGCCAGCGTCGAGCGAAAGCCCGTCGTGGACGCATTGGCAAGGTTCTGGCTGGTCACCGATTGCGCCACCTGTACCTCCCGGGCACCGGTCATCGCAACATAGAGCAGTCTGTCCATGGCTCAGGCGTTCCCGTCAGCGGATGTTGATGATGGTCTGCGTGACCGAATCGGCCGTACTGATCACCTGCGCATTGGCCTGGAAGTTGCGCTGCGCGGTGATCAGATTGACCAGCTGGGCCGCAATGTCGACGTTGGAGGCTTCCAGGCCGCCCGACTGCAGCGTGCCCAGATCACCATTGCCGGCAACACCGAAGATCGGGTCGCCCGCACCGAAAGTCTCGACCCAGGCATTATCACCGGCCTGCTGAAGACCCTGTGGATTGGCAAAGCTGGCCACGGCGATCTGACCCAGCGGCGAGCTCTGGCCGTTGGTGTAGCGGGCGAAGACCACGCCGTTGCCATCGATATCGATGCCGGTGAGCCGGCCACTGGCGAATCCATCCTGGCGAAGGGCTGCGACGTTGTCGCTGGTGCCGAACTGCGTCGCGTCCGCCAGATCGAACTCGATATCCAGTGGCGCGGCACCATTGGCTGGCGTGAAGGCACCGAAACTTACCGGGGTGGCCGGCGCGACGAGCGCGCCGTCGGCACCGAACTCGAGCGACTGCGGCCCACCGACGGCGGTACCGTCAATCGCCAGGTGCGCATCCCAGTTCAGCGAGCCGGTATTGCGGAAGAACAGCGTGGCCACATGCGCCTGTCCCAATGAGTCATAGACCGACAGCGAGGTGGAGAACGAATAGCTGTTTGGATCCTCGGCATCGAAGGCCACGGCCGAGAGATCTTCCGGGTTAGAGCGCAGGTTGAACGTGGCCTCTACGCGACTGGTCGCACCGGGCGAGGACTCGGTCGTTGCAAGGCGCAGATCGCCGATGTCACCGGTATTGAATGTGCCTGCCAGCGGATCCTGGACCGGATAGGCCTGCAGACGCTTGCCACCGCTGTTGACGACGAAGCCATCGCGATCGACCTGGAAGGAACCATCTCGCGTGTAGCTGCGGCCGCTGCTGTCGGCCAGCGCGAAAAAGCCCTTCCCTGACAGCGCCATGTCCAGATTGCTGCCGGTAAAGTCGATATTGCCCTGTGAGAACTGCTGGGTCACCGCGGCAAGCCTGGTGCCGGTGCCAACGGCCGTTCGGCTGACGCCACCATAGGCCGTGGCGAAGATGTCGGAAAACTCGGCACGCGACTCCTTGAAACCGGTGGTGCCGGAGTTGGCAATATTGTTACCGGTGACCCGCAGGTCTGCGGAGGCTGCATTGAGTCCGCTCAGTGCTGTACGAAATGGCATGTGATTACTCCTGCAATCAGTTGGCTATGCCGCGTACGCGGCTGAAATCGACGACGCCCAGGCCCGTCACGGTCAGGGCCAGGGTCCCCTGGCGGCCGCCCAGCGCTACACTCTCGACACGGCCGGACACCAGCGCATCGAGCGCCACGGCGCTGCCCGCCTGGTTACCGGTGGCGCGCAGCTCGTAGAACCCGGGAGCGGCGCGCGCGCCGTCGGGCAGCTCGCCGTCCCAGGTGAAGGGCACCTGCCCGCCCGCTGCGGAATCAAGCTGCAGCGAGGTCACCAGGCGTCCGCCGAGATCGTAGACGCCCAGCGTGACGCCGCTGACGCCCTCGGGGATATCCACGGCGCCGGCCAGACTGCCCTCGGGCGGCAACCAGCCCTCGCGGGCAGGCAGCAGCACCTGGCGGTCCACAAGGCCTGCAGCCTGCAGCGTCTGGTTTCCGGCGATCGTGCCCGAAAGCGCCTCAAAGGACTTGCGCATGTCCTCGATGCCCGAGACGGTGCCGAACTGCGCAAGCTGCCCGAGGAACTCGCCGCTTTCCATCGGCGCGAACGGGTCCTGGTTGCGCAGTTGCGTGATCATCAGCCGCATGAAATCTTCCTGCCCAAGCCGGTCGCGTGGCGCGTCGGTGGGCTGGGCGGCAAGTCCAAGCTGACTCAGAGCGTTGGTGTCGATGCTGTTGGCCATCAGCGCTGACCCAGCTGCAGCGTGCGCAGCATCAGTTGCTTGACGGTGTTCATCATCTCGACGTTGTTCTGGTAGTTGCGCGAGGCGGACATCATGTTGGCCATCTCCTCGACCATGTTGACCGCCGGGAAGAACACGTAGCCTTCCTCGTTGGCCAGCGGATGGCCGGGCATGTATTCCATGCGCGGCGGCGCCGAGCTCTCGGCGATGCCGGTCACCCGCACGCCGGCGCCGGCGGCAGGGCCACCCCCCTGCTGGGCCATCATCGCCGCGAAGACCGGCTGCTTGGCCCGATACACGCCTTCGGCGGTCGGGCTGGCAACCTCGGCATTGGCCATGTTGCTGGCCACCGTGTTGAGACGCACCGACTGGGCGCTGAGCGCCGAGCCGGACATGTCGAATACCTTGAACAGACTCATGTTGTCTT
>CAYLNP010000245.1:0-3942 GCA_964384925.1 uncultured Woeseiaceae bacterium | reverse complement strand
GATGTCGTCTGCATCCAGGAAACCAAGGCGCAGCAGCACCAGCTCACCGACCCTGCATTCCGTCCGCAGGGCTATCACTGCCACTACGTGGATGCGCAGAAACCCGGCTACAGCGGCGTGGCCATTTACACGCGCCAGGCGCCGCGGCGCATCATCACGCAGCTTGGCGTGCCGGAGTTCGATGCCGAAGGACGCTACATTGAGGCTCAGTTCCCCGGGCTGTCGGTGGTGTCGGTGTATCTGCCTTCGGGCAGCTCCAGTGAATTGCGACAGGCGGCCAAGTACCGCTTTCTCGATGCGTTCGCCGAACACCTGCAACGCATGCGCCGGCGCAGGCGCGAGTACGTGCTGTGCGGCGACTGGAACATCGCACACAAGCCCATCGATCTTAAGAACTGGAAGAGTAATCAGAAGAACTCAGGCTTCCTTCCCGAGGAGCGTGCGTGGATGGACACGCTGTTCGGTGCGCGCGGCTTTGTCGATGCCTTCCGCCTCGTCGACCCGCGTCCCGAGCGCTACACCTGGTGGTCCAACCGCGGTCGCGCGCGCGAAAACAACGTGGGATGGCGCATCGACTATCAGGTCATCTCGCCAGGGCTGGCCGACAAGGTGCGCGCGGCAGACATCTATACCGGCCAGTGGTTTTCCGATCACGCGCCGCTGATCATCGACTATGACCACAGCCTCTGAGGCGCCACGACGCAGCTGGCGCGAGGCCTGGTCGGTCTACGCGCACCCGCGCATCGCCGCGATGGCCTGCCTCGGGTTCTCGGCGGGCCTGCCGTTCCTGCTGGTGTTCTCCACGCTGACCGCGTGGCTGAGTGCCGCGGGTGTGTCGCGCACGGCCATCGGGCTGTTCACGTGGGTGGGCATCACCTACTCGGTGAAGGTGCTGTGGTCACCGGTGGTGGATCGCCTGGAACTGCCGTTGCTGCACCGCCTGTTCGGGCGCCGGCGCAGCTGGATCCTGCTCGCGCAGCTCGCGATCGCAGGCGGCCTGATCGGCATGGCCGGCACCGACCCTGCCACCGAGTTGCTGCGCATGGCAGCGTTCGCCGTGCTGGTGGCCTTCGGTTCGGCCACCCAGGACATCGCCATCGATGCGTGGCGCATCGAAGCTGCACCCCCGGAGCGCCAGGCGGCGATGGCGGCCACGTACGTGTTCGGCTATCGCATCGCCCTGCTCACAGCCGGTGCCGGCGCGCTGCACATCGCGACGTTCCTGAGCTGGAGTGGTGTGTATCTGTGCATGGCGGCGCTGGTGGGCATCGGTATCGGTGCGGCGCTGGCAAGCAGCGAACCGGTGACGCGCCTGCCGCGTGAGACGGTGTTCCTGGAGGAGCGCGTACAGCGCTTCATGACCCGCAATGCGCACCTGCCTGCCGGCTTGCGCAGCGCAATCGGCTGGCTGATCGGCGCGATCGTGTGTCCGTTTGTCGACTTCTTTTCGCGCAACGGCCACATGGCGCTGGTGATCCTTGCGTTCATCGGCCTGTATCGCGTCACCGATATCACGATGGGCGCGATGGCCAATCCTTTCTACCTCGAGCTGGGGTTCACGCTCGGGCAGATCGCGAATGTCAGCGGCATCTACGGCGTGGCGATGACCATCCTCGGTGGTGTGCTCGGCGGCGTGCTGGTGCCACGCTATGGCGTCATGCGCGTGCTGCTCGCGGGCGCGATCCTGGCCGCCATCACGAATCTGCTGTTCGCCGTGCTCGCGCTGCTTGGCCCCGAGCTGTGGATGCTGGTGGTCACGATCAGTGCCGACAACCTCGCCGGCGGCCTGGCGATTTCGGCATTCATCGCCTACCTGTCCAGCCTGACCAATACCGCCTATACCGCGACGCAGTACGCGCTGTTCAGTTCGCTGATGACGCTGCCCGGCAAGGTGATTGGCGGGGCTGCCGGGGCTGTGGTCGACGCGGCGGGCTGGCCGCTGTTCTTCGTGTATTCCTGCCTGATCGGCGTGCCGGCGATGCTGCTGGTGATCTACCTGATGCGGCGCATGCCGGTGTCCGCACCGGTGGGCGCAAGGCCGGACGCCTAGTGGGACGTCAGTGCAGCGGCTGGCTCGGTGCCATGCCCGGCGTGGCCGGTGCGGCATGGTGACTGAGCATGCGCCAGCCGCCATCGGTAAGCTCGTAGACGTTGGTCGCCAGCACCACGCCCTGTACCTGCCCCGCATCATCGAGCAGCTGCTCGGTGACGAGGTGCACGGCGAGGTTGGCACCCACGCTGCTGGAAACCGGCTCGGGTGTCACGCTGACACCGCCGCCGGCGAGAATGTGTCGCCAGCTCTCCATCACGGCCGCCTGGCCGAGCAGCAGCTCGCCGCGCGGATGAATGCAGTAGATGCTGTCATGGCGCGCCCAGGCGCTGCGCATCGCGTCCAGGTCGCCGTCGCGAAAGGCATCGTAGAAGGCCTGCTCGGCTTCTTCGGAGGTGGCATAGTCCATGGCGTGAAGTGTACTGATCCGCATCGGATGCGCCCAGTGCGTGCGGCGCGGGGCGGCTGAAGCCCGATGGCCGTGTGGCACGATGTCTGCGCGCTGGCCGACGTGCCGGATCGCGGAAGTACTGGCTTCGAAGTGGGCGAGGGCGATTGGCCGCTGTCGGGATTCATCGTGCGCCAGGGCGACGCGCTGCGCGCCTACGAGAATCGCTGTCCTCATGCGGGTCACCGGCTCGACTGGGTGCCGGGCCGGTTTCTGGATCGTGCCCGAACGCACATCCTGTGTGCATCACACGGCGCCGTCTTCGAACCACTCAGCGGCGTGTGTGTCGGCGGGCCGTGTCCGGGCGCGTTGCTGAAGTCGTTGCCCGTGCGGTGCACGCCTGAGGGCAGGGTGCAGGTGGATGTCGAGGGGTGGTCCTGGGACCGGTGATCAGGTCCGGCTGAAATACAGGTCGCGCACGTCATGGCCCAGGCGCACCCCGCGACGTTCGAAGCGGGTCTGGGGTCGCCACGCGAGTGGCTCGGCGGCCATCTCCTCGGGCGCAGTCGCACGATATGTCACGCTGGCCGCCATGACCTCGTCCATATGTTCGGCATAGGGCATCCAGTCGGTGGCCAGATGCAGCAGCCCGCCGGCAGGCTGGAGGCCGGCAAGCCGCTCAATCAATGCCGGCTGAATCAGCCTGCGCTTGTGATGGCGTTTCTTCGGCCACGGATCGGGAAAGAAGATGTTGATCGCGGCGAGCCCGGCCGCCGGCAGCATGTCGCGGATCACCTCAGCCGCATCGTGGCAGATCACGCGCACGTTGCGCAGGCCCTGTGCTTCAAGTCCCAGCAACAGGTGACCCACGCCAGGCTCGTGCACCTCCACGCCGAGAAAATCCACCTGCGGCAGGCGCGCGGCCTGCGCGACCAGTGCATCGCCGTTGCCGAAGCCGATTTCCAGCACACACGGTGCCTCACGACCAAACGCTTCCTGCAACCTCAATCCCCCCGCGGTGTACGGGAGCACGAAGCGCGGCGCAAGGGTCTCGATCGCGCGTGCCTGCGCCGGCGTCATGCGCCCGGCGCGGCGCACGAAGCTGCGGATTCTTCGTTCCGGAGGGCGGTCCGGTGGGAAGTTCTCGGTCATGGTGGCGCGCAGTCTAACCGAATCGGTGATGAGGCCGTCGCTGCGGCCCTTCGCCTGTGCAGCCGATTCTGCTAGCGTTGTGACCACCCCACCGAGGCGCGCGGACCATGACACACAGGCTGACAAGACGCGACGCACTGGCCGGTGGCCTCACTGCAGTCATGACTGGCGGCATGCATCAGGGTGCGCAGGCCAACCCGTCCGCCGAGTCCGTGCGGCCCGGATCTGCGACGCTGGATTTCCTCGCCGACGAGCCGTTGGTCAACGCGGACCGGGCACGGTACTTCATGGCGCGCGAGGGGCTCGACGCGCTGGTCGTCACCAGATCGGCAAACGTCTTCTACCTCTCCAA
>CAYLNP010000244.1:0-3986 GCA_964384925.1 uncultured Woeseiaceae bacterium | reverse complement strand
TCGAACAGGCGATCTCCGAACTCGATGGATCGGAGATACCCGGCGAGACGGTGTTCCGCCTCTACGATACCTACGGCTTTCCGGCGGACCTGACCGCCGACATCGCACGCGAGCGTGGACTTTCGCTCGACAACGCGGGCTTCGAGCACGCGATGGCGGCGCAACGCGACCGTGCGCGTGCGGCCAGCCGGTTCGGTGCCGGGCAGGGCGGGGCGCTGACGCTGGAGGCCAGCACGCAGTTCAGCGGCTATACCCGGACCTCCGACTCGGGTCGCGTGGTCGCGCTGTTCCGCGACGATCAGCCTGTGGATGAGCTGCGCACCGGTGAGTCTGGCGTGGTGGTGCTCGAGCGTACGCCGTTTTACGCGGAGAGCGGCGGCCAGGTGGGCGATCGTGGCGCACTGCACGGGGAGTCCAGCTGCTTCGTGGTCGATGACACGCGCAAGCTCGGCAACGCCTACGGGCATATGGGTCGGGTGAGTCAGGGCACGCTCGGCGTTGGCGACACGCTCCGGGCCGACATCGACACTGCGCGCCGCGAAGCCACGATCCGCAACCACACCGCCACCCACCTGCTGCACGCGGCGCTGCGCAAGGTGCTCGGTGCACACGTGCAGCAGAAGGGCTCACTGGTGGCGCCCGAACGGCTGCGCTTCGACTTTTCGCACTACGAACCGGTCAGCGACAGCCAGCTCATCGAAATCGAGGATCTGGTCAATGCGCAGATCCGCGCCAACGCTCCGGCAGAGCTCGCCGAGATGGCTTTCCAGGAGGCCATCGATGCGGGCGCGCTGGCCTTCTTCGGCGACAAGTACGGTGACAAGGTGCGCGTACTTCGCCTGGGCGATTTCTCCACCGAGTTGTGCGGCGGCACGCACGTCGAGCGTGCCGGCGACATCGGCCTGTTCAAGATCGTCAGCGAAGGCGGTGTGGCGTCCGGTGTGCGCCGGATCGAGGGGGTGACGGGCGCGGGCGCGCTGGCGTGGATCCGCGCCGGTGAGCAGCAGCTTGCCGCCGTGGCAAACCTGGTGCGCGGTGGGCGTGACGATGCCCAGGCCAAGGTGCGCCAGGCCTTGGACCGTGCGCGGGAGCTGGAAAAGGAAGTCGACAGACTGAAAGCGCTTCTGGCCACCGGCCAGGGCCGCGACCTGGCCGAGCAGGCGGTGGAGGTGGCCGGGGTCAAGGTGCTCGCCGCCAGCATCGAGGGCGCGGATGCCCGCGCGCTGCGCGATGCCGTCGACCGGCTGCGCGACCGACTCGGCAGTGCCGTGGTCGTGCTGGGTACGGTGGAGGACGGCAAGGTTCGTCTGGCGGCAGGCGTCAGCCCCGACCTGGTCGGGCGCATCCCGGCCGGTGGTCTGATTGCGACGATTGCCGAACGGGTTGGCGGCAAGGGCGGCGGGCGCGCCGATTTTGCCCAGGCCGGAGGCACGCAGCCCGACGCGCTGCCGGGGGCACTCGCCGGTGTCGCAGATGAGGTACGCCAGCGCCTGGGTGGCTGAGCCTGTGCAGGCCCCTCGGCCTGCCCCGCATACCAGTTTAGACCCGTTCCAAAACAACGCTTTGGAGCATCCGCGCTTGTGAATTGCGCTGGTACTGGCATACTCCGAGACGACGGTCCGTCTCTCGGGGAGCGCGGACCCTCCCCCGGGTAGGACGACGGGGACAATGCCGAATCAGAACGAATAACGGATTTGCGTGACCCAGTTGTCGCTCACACCTGTGGGGTGCCGGCAACACTGTGTCCCCGCGGCAGACCGAGAAGGAGTTTGGGTATGCTGATTCTCACGCGAAGGGTCGGCGAGACGGTCATGATCGGTGACGAAGTGACGGTCACCGTCCTGGGGGTCAAGGGCAACCAGGTACGCCTGGGGGTCAATGCGCCCAAGGAGATCGCCGTGCATCGCGAGGAGATCTTCCAGCGCATCCAGCGGGAACGGGAACACTCCGGCGACGCCGGGGCGCTGCACGACGCACCTCGGCGCGACTCCGACTGACCCCATCGTCCGTGCGTTTTGGACGCAGCACGCGGCATCTTGCTAGAATCCCAGCCCTTCGGCCTTTCGCGCCGACATGCAGCATCATTTGCGGAGAGATGGCTGAGTGGTCGAAAGCGCTCCCCTGCTAAGGGAGTAAGGGCATAAAACGCCCTTCGAGGGTTCGAATCCCTCTCTCTCCGCCACCCCCTTGGAAGGCACCGGTGCTGCGCGCTACGGTGCCTTTATTCATTAAATTACCGGGAAATCCATCGCGATGGTGAAGAACAACACCGAGCGCACCAGCAGCAGGCTGGAGGTGCGCAATGCCACCCTCGAGGACATCGCGCCGATCCGCGCCCTGTTCCGCCGCGTGTATCCGGGCCAGAAGCCCTACTCGGCAGCGATGCTGCGCGGGCAGATTCATGCCTTCCCGGAAGGCCAGTTCGTCGCCACCTACGAAGGCAGGGTGGTCGGTTACTGCGCGACCTTCCGCATCGACGGCAAAGTCGCACTCCGCGCGCATACCTGGAAGGAAATCACCGGCGGGGGATATGCCTCGCGGCACGATCCGAAGGGTGAGTACCTCTACGGCATGGAAGTGTTCGTCGATCCCGAGCTGCGCGGCTATCGTATCGGCCAGCGTCTCTACGACGCGCGCAAATGGCTGTGCAAGGAGGAGGGGCTCTCTGGAATCGTGTTTGCGGGTCGGCTGCCCAGCTGGCACCGCCGCAGCAGGCAATACGCGACCGTGGAGGCCTATATCGAGGCGGTGCGCAGCAAGAAGGCGCGCGATCCCGTGCTGTCGTTCCAGATGCGCAACGGTTTCGACGTGCTGGGCGTCATCGATGGCTATCTGCCGGCGGATGCTGAATCGATGGGCTATGCCGTGCACATGATCTGGCGCAACCCTGCAATTCCGCCTGTCGATACACGTTCTCCGGAGAAGACTTTCGGCCAGCGCCTGCCCGACGCCGTACGCGTGGCCACGGTGCAGTACATGCAGCGGCGTGTGAAAAGCTTTGACCAGTTCATCGAGTACATCGAGTATTTCGTCGATGTCGTTGCGGACTATCGGTCGGACTTCGTCGTGTTTCCCGAGCTGTTTCCGCTGCAGCTGCTGTCCATCACCGACCAGGAGCTCTCGCCTGCAGAGGCCATCGAGGCGCTCACGGAGTACACGGAGCCATTCAAGACCGCCATGCGCGAGATGGCCATCCGCTACAACATCAACATCATCGGCGGCTCGCATCCTGCACGCATGGACGACGGTGATGTTCATAACGTCTGCTACGTGTTTCACCGCGACGGACATATCAGCCAGCAGGAGAAAATCCATCCGACGCCCAACGAGGCGTACTGGTGGAATATCGAGGGTGGCTCAGAGGTCGCGGCCATCCCAACCGACTGCGGGCCGATCGGTGTGCTGATCTGCTACGACGCCGAGTTCCCTGAGCTTGCACGACACCTGGTCGACCAGGGCGTGAACATCATTTTCGTACCGTTCTGCACCGATGAGCGGCAGAGCTACCTGCGGGTGCGCTACTGCTGTCAGGCACGCGCCGTAGAGAACCAGTGCTATGTGGTGATGTCAGGCAACTGCGGCAATCTGCCGGGTGTCGCGAATATGGATATTCAATACGCGCAGAGCTGCATTCTGACGCCCTGCGATTTTCCTTTCGCGCGCGACGGTATCGCCGCCGACACCACGCCGAACGTGGAGACTGTCGCCTTCGCAGACCTGCGGCTGGAATCCCTGTTCATGGCCCGGAATTCCGGCACGGTACAGAACCTCAAGGACCGCCGGCACGATCTCTATGCCGTGGAGTGGCGGGAGAAAATCTGAAGAAATCAAGCTGCTGCGGCGGGGCGCACCCGCTTGCGGCGATGCGCGGCCGAGCAGATACGGGGCTGTGAAAAGCCAGGGCCGGCCAGTATAATGCGCGGTCACGCGGGCCCGTAGCTCAGTTGGATAGAGTGTCTGGCTACGAACCAGAAGGTCGGGAGTTC
>CAYLNP010000243.1:0-4009 GCA_964384925.1 uncultured Woeseiaceae bacterium | reverse complement strand
AGCGTGATCTTGCCGAAGCCATGGGCCAGGATGTGCAGCGCGGTGCCAATCTGCGAGATCGGCGTGAGCAGCACCGCCGCCATGACCACATAGGACAGCTGGCTGACGGTCGAATAGGCCAGCATGCGCTTGAGATTGGTCTGGCGCAGCGCGATGACGCTGGCGGCGATGATGGTGAAGCAGGCGGCATAGAGCAGCCACTGCGTACCGGGCTGACTGAACAGGAACTCCGGGCCGAACAGATACACGATCAGCTTGGTGATGGTGAATACACCGGCCTTGACCACGGCCACCGCGTGCAGCAGCGCGCTGACCGGCGTGGGCGCGACCATTGCGGCGGGCAGCCAGCGATGCACCGGCATCACCGCCGCCTTGCCGACACCGAACACGAACAGCAGCAGAAGCAGGCCCAGCAACGGCCCTTCGATGTGGCCTTCCAGGATGCCGCCGGGAGTGAACTCAAGCGTGCCTGCCAGCGCGTAGGTCCAGATCATCGCCGGCAGCAGCAGGCCGATGGAGGTGGCCAGCAGGATGCCCATGTACACCCGCGCCTGACGTACCGAGTGCGCATCGCCCTTGTGTGCGACCAGCGGATAGGTGGAGATCGTCAGCACTTCGTAGCAGATGAACAGCGTGAGCAGGTTCTGCGCGAACGCAACGCCGATCGCCGCCGAAAGCGCGATGCCGAAACACACGTAGAAGCGCGTCTGGTGCTTTTCATTGTTGCCGCGCATGTAGCCGATCGAGTAGACCGAGTTGACGATCCACAGCAACGAGGCCAGGCAGGCAAAGATCATCCCCAGCGGCTCGATGCGAAACGCGATCGACAGCCCCGGCAGCATCTCGGCAAGCAGCAGTTCCGGTCGCGCGCCTGCCAGAACCTGTGGCACGAAACTCCATACCAGCAGCATCAGGCCCACGGCCGTACCCAGCGTGACGCTCTCGCGCACATTCGGCCAGCGCCCGGTCAACGCAATGCCGGCGGCACCGGCCAACGGCAGGAAAATGGCCAGCATCAGCTGCGTTTCAGGGGTCATGGCCGGTCCCCGAGCAGCGCAGGCACTTCCATGCCGGCCAGCGTGAGCGCCAGCGACGGATCGATGCCGAACCAGAAATTCCCGAGCACGACCAGCCACAGCAGGAGGAGCATCCACAGCGGCGCCTCCGCAGGCGGGCTAACACCCTCGGCCGGCTCACGGAAATACGCCACTTCGATGACCTTCCAGATGTAGATCACCGCCATCAGGGAGCTCACCAGAATAAGCCCCACCAGCACGCCCCCGGCCGAGCCATGTTCCAGCGCGGCGAGGATCAGCAGCCACTTGCTGATGAAGCCCACCGTCAGCGGCACGCCGATCAGCGACAGGCCCGCGAGTGCGAAGCCGGCCATGGTCCAGGGCATCGACCGCCCGGCACCCGCCAGGTCGCTCAGGCGTGTCGAGCCGTATCTGAGCATCAGTGCACCGGCGGCCATGAACAGCGCGGACTTGATCAGGGCATGATTGAACATGTGCACCATCGCAGCCGTCGTGCCGGCCGCGCTGAGCAGGCTTGCACCCAGCAGGATGTAGCCGATCTGCGCCACGGATGAGTAGCCAAGCATGCGCTTCAGGTCGCTTTCGAACACCGCAATGAGCGAGCCGACCAGGAAGGCGGCCACGCACAGCGGCAGCAGGAACGAGGTGAACATCAGCCCGTGGCCTGCCAGGTTCGGCTGGAACACCAGGAAGTCGAAACGGATCAGCACGAACAGCGCGACCTTGGTCGAGCAGGCCGCCAGGAACACCGCCACCGCGCTGGGCGCAAAGGTGTAGGCATTCGGCATCCAGGCGTGCATCGGGAACAATGCGGCCTTGAGCCCGAGGCCTACGAAGATGAACCCGGTGGCAATGAGCACCGGTGCAAGCGCATCGACGTCGCCCAGACGCGCCGCCATGTCGGCGAGATTCAGCGTGCCGGTCATCATGTAGATGTAGCCCACGCCGATCAGATAGAAGGTGGCCCCCACGGTGCCCGTGATCAGGTACTTGAACGTGGCGGTCAGCGCACGACGATTCGGGCCGGCGGCCACCAGCACGTAGGAGGCCAGCGAAGAGATCTCCATGAACACGAAGATGTTGAACGCATCACCGCTGATGACAATCCCCACCAGTCCGGCCAGCGCCATCAGCCAGGCACTGTAGAGCAGGGGCAGGTGCGGGCGCCCCACCTCGTGGTCCATGCTCGCGCCGCCCCACAGCAGGGCGAGTGTGGAGGCGCCGGTGACCACCAGCAGCATCAGCGCGGAAAACGGTCCGATCGCAAGGCCAATGCCGAAGGGCACCGACCACCCGCCCATGTCGTAGAACAGCGGGCCGCCGGCCAGCACCTGCTGCGTGAGCAGCACCGCGATGATGAAACACGTGGCGCTGGTGAGTGTTGTCGCCAGCCTCGGCAGCGCGCCTCGCCCGCTGAGCATGGCGACCAGCGGGGCCATGACCAGCGGAACGACGACCTGCAGGGCGGGCAGCTGCTCGGCCAGGCTCACGACTCGCGGTCCATACGCTGGGTTTCGTGTTCTTCCACGCTGCCGTACTCTTCCTTGATGCGGATCGCCAGCGCCAGTCCCAGCGCGGTGACCGAGATGCCCACGACGATCGCCGTGAGGATCAGCACCTGGGGCAGCGGATTTGCATAAAGCTGGCCGGGCAACATGTATTTCGTGAAGATCGGGGCGGTGCCGCCTTCAACCTTGTCCATCGTGATGAACAGCAGAAACACCGCGGCCTGGAAGATGGCAAGCCCGATCATGCGCTTGATGTAGTTGCTCTTGACGATCACCGCGTACAGGCCGATCGCCAGCAACAGGATGAAGATCCAGTAGTTGTACAGGCCGAGGATCTGCATCAGTAGGTCTCGCGATTGGCCATCGCGTTGAACACCGCGATCAGTACGGCCGCCACGGTCACGCCCACGCCGAACTCGACCAGAATGATCCCGAGCTGCTGTGCGGCCGTATTGCTGGCCAGCAGCACGTTGTACTCGAGGAAATTCCCGCCCAGCAGCATGCAGACCACGCCCACCGCA
Organism: uncultured Woeseiaceae bacterium; assembly: GCA_964384925.1. Classification (GTDB taxonomy): domain Bacteria; phylum Pseudomonadota; class Gammaproteobacteria; order Steroidobacterales; family PWYM01; genus PWYM01. Next base: position 943 of record CAYLNP010000243.1, on the reverse strand, counting down.
GAGAACAGTGACGCGCCCATTGCGGCCGTGATCAGCATCACGCGCTGCGGCATCACGCGCGCCGAGCGATCCGCGCCCTCGAGAATCGCATAGAGCATGATCGCTGCCGTGAACAGCGCGCCGGCTGGAAAGCCGCCACCGGGTGTGTACTCGCCGTGGAACTGCACGAACAGACCGAACAACAGCAGGAACGGAATGATCAGCTTGCCGACCACACGCAGGATCGCATGGTGCTGGATGCCGCGTACCTCCCGCGCCACCTGTGCACCGCTCACCGCGCGCTTGCGCTTGGGCTTGAACCCCAATACCGAAAGCACGCCAACGCCGGCGCAAAAGACGACGATCACCTCGCCGAGCGTATCGTAGGCGCGAAACGACGCGAGCACCGCGGCCACGACATTCGGAATATCCACCAGGTTCGGCGTCTCGGCCAGATACCAGGGCGCGACGTGCTGGTGCACGGGCGCCTGGGGATCGCCCAGCACCGGTTGCTGAAAGCTTGCATAGAACAATGCTGCCGAAGCCACTGCGAGCACCACGATCGGCACCCAGCGCAGGCCGGGCACCCCGCCCTTTTCATGCTCGGCGGTCAGCGCCAGAGCACTGAGGAACAGCACGGTCGACACGCCTGCACCGACTGCGGCTTCCGTCAGTGCTACGTCCGCGGCATCGAGGATGAAGAAGTTGGATGCCATCAGCAGGCTGAAGATACCGAACCACATGCTCGAGACGAACAGGTTGCGACTCTGGATAGTCGCGAACGCGGCGACCGCCAGCAGCGTCAGCGTGATGATGCCGAACAGCGTCATCATGGCGGGGCATCCCCCGAGTCGTCAGGCATGCCCTCGGGCTCGGTGCCGCTCATCAGCGCGGTGTTGACCAGCGCGTAGGCCGCTGTCGGGCTGGTGAACAGCAGGAAGACCAGGATGGCAAAGAGCTTGAA
>CAYLNP010000242.1:0-4085 GCA_964384925.1 uncultured Woeseiaceae bacterium | reverse complement strand
GAGGCCTACCACGACGTCTGGGAGGGCAGGAACGAGGCCGATACGCTGTTTGCGCTCGGCTACCTCGAACTCGAGCAGAAGGCGCTGGCCGAGCGTCTGTACTGGAGCGTGTGTCATACGGTGCTGGATCGGCTCAACGCGATGCAGGACGAAGAGGCGCCCGCCGAACTCGTCGAGCTCGAAGAGCAGCTGGTGGATCACTACCTCTGCGATTTTTCGGTGTTCCAGTCGATTCTCGATCACTGGGCCATTGGCCAGGGCTTTCCGATCATGCCCATCGACCGGCTCGACGAGCAGCCGACGCGACGCGCACTGCTGGTGGATCTGACCTGCGATTCGGATGGCAAGGTCAGTCACTATGTCTCCGCCAACGACGACAAGCGTTTCATGCCCGTGCATGCCTTGCGCGAAGGTGAGCCCTACGACCTGGGGTTTTTCCTGATGGGTGCCTACCAGGACATCATGGGCGATGCGCACAACCTGTTCGGGCGCGTGGCCGAGGCGCACATCTATGCCGACGCCGAGGAGCCGGGCAACTACTACATCGAGAAGATCATCCCGGCGACCTCGATCCGCGACATGCTCGCCTCGGTGCAGTACTTCCCCAACGATCTACAGCGACGCATGAACCACCTCATCCGCCAGAAGGTGGAGGCGGGCGTGATCCGGCCCAAGGCCGGCACCGAGCTGCTCGAGCAGTACATGCGCTGCTTCGATGATTCCACCTATTTCGATACCCGGGCGAAGTAGATGTCCGCGGCACGCGAAGTCCGCATTGGCCTGGTGCAGATGCGCATGGGCGAAGATCCCGTGGAGAACACCGACAAGGCGCTGGCCGGTGCGCGCGAGGCGGCCGAGCGCGGCGCGCAGGTCATCTGCCTGCCGGAGCTTTTCCGCTCGCGATACTTCTGCCAGACGGAGGATGCCGCGCACTTCGCCCTGGCCGAGGAGATTCCCGGGCCGACCACGCGCGCCTTCGAAGCGCTTGCTGCCGAGTTCGACACGGCGCTGGTGGTCAGTCTGTTCGAACGCCGCGCGCCGGGTCTGTATCACAACACGGCAGCCGTCATCGATGGCAGCCGCGGGTATCTCGGCAAGTATCGCAAGATGCACATCCCCGATGATCCGCGCTTCTACGAGAAGTATTACTTCACGCCCGGGGACCTCGGCTTTCGCAGTTTCCATACGCCCGCTGCAGAACTGGGCGTGCTGGTGTGCTGGGACCAATGGTATCCGGAGGCAGCACGCCTCACCGCCTTGCGCGGTGCCGAGGTGCTGTTCTATCCCACCGCCATTGGCTGGCAACCCGAAGAGAAGGCGCAGGTCGGCGCGCAACAGCAGCAGGCCTGGGAGATCAGCCAGCGCGCCCACGCGATTGCCAACGGCTGTTTCGTCGTCTCCGTCAACCGCATCGGCTTCGAGCCCGATCCGGCAAGCGATGGCGGCATCGAGTTCTGGGGCCACAGTTTCATCGTGGCACCCGATGGTTCGCTGGTCTGCATGGCCCCGGATGACCAGGAAGTCGTGCTGGTTGAAACACTGGACCTGACATCGATGGCGCGCTCCCGACACGGCTGGCCGTTTCTGCGCGACCGGCGCATCGATGCGTACGATGCATTGACGCGGCGCTTCATCGACGAGTGAGCGACCGGCACTTACTGGACGCATTTTCACAATGGTCGGCGCAGGGCCAGCCCATGGTGCTGGCCACCGTGGTGGGCACTGACGGCTCGACCTACCGCAAGGCCGGCGCGCAGATGCTGCTCACGGCCGATGGGCGCTTCGCCGGACTCCTCAGCGGCGGCTGCCTGGAGGGTGACCTCGCCGAGCACGCGCGCGAGACCATCGCGTCGGACGCGGCGCGCGTGGTGCGCTACGACATGCGCGATGCGCGACATGACGAGCTCTGGGGGCTCGGGCTGGGGTGCAACGGCCTGATCGAGATTCTGCTGCAACCACTGCTGCCGGCCGAGGGCTATCAGCCCTATGCGGCAGTTGCCGAACGTCTGGCGGGTCGAGTCCCTGCAGGTCAGTTGCTCGTCGTGACCTCCGACGATCCCGAAATTCCGGCTGGCGGCTCATTGCTCTGGGATGTCCAGAATCACGTTGCCCACCGCATCCCGGCGGCGCGACAGGGCGACCTGCTGGCGACGGCGCGGGCACATTTCGACGCGCAGACCGCGGGTGTGCGGTGTATGCATGACGTGCTCGAGTTGATCGTCCTGTCGCTGCGACCGCCCCCCCGACTCGTCCTGCTGGGGGGCGGGCCGGATGTGATGCCGGTGCTGGCCATCGCCCGCGAGCTGGGATGGGATTGCGCTGTGCACGATCATCGTCCCGCCTATACTCAACGCCTGCGACGCGAAGGGTGTACGCAGGTGTTCGATCGCATCAGCGGTGAGGCTTTGCCTGCGGATGCGCTGCTGGGCGCCGATGCGGTCGTCATCATGAGTCATCACCTGACGACGGACGCCCACTACCTTCGCCAGGTGGCCGACAGTCAGGTGCCTTACGTGGGGCTGCTCGGTCCCGCCGCGCGCCGCCAGCGGCTGCTGGCTGATATTGGCGATGTCGCGGCCAGACTCGCCGGGCGGCTGCATGCACCGGTTGGGCTGGACCTTGGCGGTGAAGGGCCGGCAGCCATCGCGCTGGCCGTGATCGCCGAAGTGCAGGCCGTCCTGCACGGCCGTGATGGGGCGTCCATGACGTCGTGCTGAGCTCGCTGCTTCTGTCCGCGTGCGGACTGGTGATCCTGCTTGCCGGCGGTGAGGCGCTGGTGCGTGGCGCAGCGGCCCTGGCGTTGCGGCTGGGGCTCACACCGTTGTTCGTCGGCCTGACCGTGGTGGCCTTTGCAACCAGCAGCCCGGAACTCGCTGTGAGCCTCAAGGCGGCTCTCGATGGTATCGGCGGTCTGGCGCTTGGGAATGTCGTGGGCTCGAATATCGCGAACATCGCGCTCATCCTGGGCGTGGCCGCGCTGATCCGGCCCCTGAGTGTCGAGGCCAAGCTCGTTCGCATCGATGTGCCGATCATGCTTGGCTGCTCACTGCTGGTCACCGTGCTGGTGGTCATGAACGCGGGGCTCGGCCGACTCGCAGGCAGCATGCTCGTCGTGCTGCTGGGCGGCTATCTGGTGTTCAGCATCTGGGAGGTACGCCGCGAACGACCGGACGTGCAGCAGGACGTTGCTGCCGCGGCAACGACCCGCTCCAGGGCGCTTGCGCTTCAGCTGGTGCTCATCGCCGGAGGCATTGCAGGGCTGGCGTTCGGGGCCAGCCTGTTCGTGCGCGGCGCGATGGAAATCGCTGTGTCGCTGGGCGTCAGTGCCGAGGTGATCGGCCTGACCGTGGTGGCCCTGGGCACCAGCCTGCCAGAGCTTGCCACCTCGGTGGTGGCGTCGTTCCGGCGCCAGGCCGACATTGCCGTGGGCAACGTTGTGGGCTCGAACATCTTCAATCTGCTGTGTGTTCTGGGGATCACCGCCGTGGTGGTGCCCGTCGCGGCCGGGGCGGTCAGCGTAATCGACCTTGCGGTGATGATGGCGGTGGCCGTGCTGCTGTGGCTCATGACCATCAGGGGTGTGTATCTGAACCGCTGGGAAGGCGGGCTGCTGCTGGCGATCTACTGTGCCTACATGGTCTGGCTGGTGGTCTGGCAGACCTGAGACGAAAGTGCATGCCTGCGTTGCCGCGCGCGGCGGGATTACCGGGCGCGAGGCGGAACCAGCCAGTCGACCTGCGTGCTCGCACCTCGCCGACCCAGTCGGGTGGACAGCCACGGCAGCGCCTCGCGCATCGCCGCCTCCAGCCCCCACGGTGGATTGACCACCAGCATGCCGCAGCCATCCATGCCGGGACGATCGCCGGGGGGTCCGAGCGCGAGTTCCAGTCGCAGGGTGGGCGCCGAGAGCTTGCCGGCCGTGCGCCTGATCATCGAGCCCGCCGCATCGACGGCCAGTCGCGGATACCACAGCAGGTAGGTGCCCGTGGCAAAGCGCCTGAGCCCCTCGCCGAGCGCATCGGCAACGAGGCGATACTCTTCCGCGCGCTCGTAGGCAGGGTCGATCAGTATCAGACCGCGACGCT
>CAYLNP010000241.1:0-4125 GCA_964384925.1 uncultured Woeseiaceae bacterium | reverse complement strand
GATCGACTGCACGGTCGATTCGATGTTCACGACCACACCCTTCTTCAGGCCACGCGAGGGATGCGAGCCGATGCCGATGACCTCGAGGCTGCCGTCGTCGCCGAGTTCACCGACGATGGCGACCACTTTCGAGGTGCCGATGTCGAGCCCGACGATCAGCTTCTGATCCTGGCGTTTAGTACGCATGCTGCCCGCTATCCATTGCCTTCTCCCTGCTCGATCGCCGTGGCCTGCGCTGTGGCGGCCCAGCCGACCGAAAACCCATTGCTGTAGCGCATGTCCAGATACCGGATCTCGGCCATGCGCCCGACCAGCGCGCCGCCTGCGGCAAGCAGGAAGCGCTCGATGCGCGCATCCACATCGCGCCGACCCAGCCGCACCTCGATGCCGTTCGACAGTTCCAGTCGCCAGGCGCCGCGCGCGTCCATCTCCACCGCGGTGACCTGCATGCCCAGCTCGGCAAGCTGTTCGCGCAGGCGCAGATAGCGCTCGGCCACCTGCACCTGCGCACCTTCCGGACCCGACAGATGCGGCAGCTCTGCCGGGATATGCCGTGCGCTCTCCATGAACAGTTCGCCCCGCACGTTCAGAAGTCCGGTCTCGCCCCAGCGCGCAGCGGCGACCTGCTCGGCGATGCTGACGCGCAGCGTGTCGGGCCAGCGGCGGCGGATGTGTGCCGCATCGACCCAGTCCAGGCCCGACAGGCGCTCGCGCATCGCGCGCAGATCGGCCGAGAAAAAGCCCCTGCCGATGTCCTGTGCGAGCTGCGCTTCGACCTCCAGTGCACTGACGCGATGAAAGCTGCCTTCGATCTCGATTGCGCGGATCGGCTGATCCAGCGTCAGCACCGCGAGCTGGAAGCTCACCCAGCCCACCGCGGCGATTCCCAGCGCCCAGGCGGGAATGCGCCAGTCGATGGACACGCGGATGGGCGGCAGCTTCGGCAGCGGCAGCGGCCTGGGCTCGCGCTTGCGGCGATTAGCCTTCCTGCGCACGGCGCCCTCCCGTGATCGTCGCCGCGGACAGACTGGTTTCGAGCACCCGCCAGGCCAGCTCCGCGAAATCCATGCCGGCGGCCCGGGCGGCCATCGGCACCAGCGAGTGATCGGTCATGCCCGGGACGGTGTTGACCTCCAGCAGCTGAGCCTCACCCTGCGCATCGAGCATCAGATCGACACGGCCCCAGCCGCGCGCGCCGACGAGATCGAAGGCCTGCAGCGCAAGTTCCGCCATGGCCTGCTCGGCTGCCGCCGACAGGCCGCAGGGGCAAAGGTAGCGCGTCGTGTCGGCCTGATACTTGGCTTCGTAGTCGTAGAAGCTGCGCGGGGTTTCGATGCGGATCACCGGCAGGGCCTCGCCGTGCAGAATCGCCACGGTGTACTCGCCACCGGAGAGAAACTGCTCAGCGATGACACAGCTGTCATGACGAAGGGCGGCATTCAACGCGCGCGGCAGGGCGGAAGCCGTGTCGACGCGGCTCATGCCCACGCTGCTGCCTTCCCGCGCCGGCTTGACGAACAGCGGCAGGCCCAGCGCATCGACGACACCGTCGAGATCGCTGTGCGCATCGAGCACCGCGAACGCGGCGGTGGGCAGACCGGCACCGACGAACAGCTGCTTGCTGCGCAGCTTGTCCATCGCCAGCGCCGAGCCCAGCACGCCCGAGCCGGTATAGGCCAGGCCCTGGCACTCCAGCCAGCCCTGCAGCGTGCCGTCCTCGCCACCGCGGCCATGCAGCGCATTCCAGACGCGCTCGATGCGCCCGTCGCGCAGCGCATCCAGCCCGTCATCGCGCGGATCCACCGCCACGCACGCCACGCCGCGACTGCGCAGCGCCTCGAGCACCGCCGTGCCACTTTTCAGCGAGACCTCGCGCTCGGCCGAGGCGCCGCCGAGCAGCACCGCGACGCGACCGAATTCGGCTGCATCCCGCACCGCGATGCGCGCATCGCGGTTCATGCCGGCTCTCCGACGATGCGCACTTCATGCTGCAGCTCGACGCCATGGACTTCCGCGACCCGCTGCGCGACGAACTCGATCAGCGCCTCGATGTCGCGCGCGCTGGCCTCGCCTGTATTGATGATGAAGTTCGCGTGCTTGGGAGAGACCTGGGCACCGCCCAGCGTATGGCCCTTGAGGCCGGCCGCCTCGATCAGACGCGCGGCATGGTCGCCCTCGGGATTGCGGAACACCGAACCACAGGACGGCAATCCCAGGGGCTGGGTCTCGCGGCGACGCGCCATCAGTGCCTGCACGCGTTCACGGCTGGCGTCAGGATCGGCCTTGAAGGCGAACACCGCCGAGACGAACCATTCAGTCCCCGGCAGAACGACGCTGCGGTAACCGATCTCGAACTCGGCCGGCGTGCGCACATGAAGCTCGCCGCCGCGATCCATTGTCTTCACTTCAGTGACGAAGTCCCAGGTCTCGCCGCCATACGCGCCTGCGTTCATCGCCAGCGCACCGCCGATGCTGCCCGGGATGCCGGCGAAGAACTCCGCAGGACCGAGCTTGTAGCGCACGCAGTGTCTGGCCAGCACCGTGCACGGCACCCCCGCGCCGGCCTCGAGCAGCAGTTCGCCGGTCTGGCGCACTTCGTTGAGCAGGCCAGTGGTGTTGACCACCAGGCCGCGGATGCCGCCGTCGCGCACCAGCAGATTGCTGCCCAGCCCGCACCAGAACACCGGCACCTCCGCAGGCGTGGAGGCCAGCATCGCGGAGAGATCGGCGATGCTGGCGGGGCGGAAGAACCGATCGGCCGGGCCGCCGACCCGCCACGAGGTATGGCGCGACATCGGCTCGTTGGTCTTGAGCTCACCCTGCGGCAGGTAGGCGCTGGCTGCGTTCATGCCGCCACCTCGCGCTGCGACATGACCTTGGCCGGCAGCTCGGCGGCCAGTGCACCGATGCTGCCTGCACCCAGCGTCAGCACCACATCCCCGCCCTGCACCAGGCGCGAAAGCACCTCCGGCAGTTCAGTCAGCTCGGCAACGAACGTGGGCTCGACCCGGCCGTGACTGCGCACGGCCCGGGCCATCGCACGTCCGTCGGCATTCGGAATCGGCGTCTCACCGGCGGCATAGACCTCGGTGATGATCAGCACATCGACTTCGGCGAGCACATGCGCGAAGTCATCGAGCAGGTCGTGGGTGCGCGTGTAGCGATGCGGCTGGAAGGCCACGACGAGCCGACGCGCGGGCCAGGCGGCGCGCGCGGCTGCAATGGTTGCGGCGATCTCGGTGGGGTGATGGCCGTAGTCGTCGACGAAGGTCACGGCCTGGTCACCGATCAGCGGTGCACCGATCACCTGGAAGCGCCGATCGATCCCCTCGAAGCCGGCCAGCGCGCGCTGGATCGCCGCACCTTCCACACCGATGTCCAGCGCGATGCCGACGGCCACAAGCGCATTGCGTACGTTGTGCAGCCCGGGCAGGTTGAGCGTCACCGGCAATGGCGCCTCGAGTGCGGCGCTCAGGACGCTGAAGTGTGTACGCAGTCCCTGTGCGCGGATATCCACGGCGCGCAGATCGGCATCGTCGCTCAGGCCGTAGGTGAGCACCTGGCGCCCGACCTCGCCGATGATGCCGCGGGTGTGTGCATCGTCGACGCACAGCAGCGCAAGCCCGTGGAACGGCAGGTTGTGCAGGAAATCGATGAAGGTCTGGCGCAGGCGCGCGAAATCCCCGCCATAGGTCGCCAGATGATCGGCATCGATGTTCGTGACCACCGCCATCATCGGCTGCAGGTGCATGAACGACGCATCGCTTTCGTCGGCCTCGGCGACGAGATAGCGGCCGGCACCCAGGCGCGCATGGCTCGACGCGCTGGCCAGACGTCCGCCGATGACGAACGTCGGATCCAGCCCGCCTTCGGCGAGCACGCTCGCCACAAGACTGGTGGTCGTGGTCTTGCCATGCGTGCCGGCCACGGCGATGCCGTAACGAAAGCGCATCAGCTCGGCGAGCATTTCGGCGCGCTTGACCACCGGCACGCGCCGGCGCAACGCCTCGGCGACCTCGGCGTTGTCATCAGCCACGGCGCTGGAGACCACGACGACGTCGGCGGCGCCGAGGTGCGCTGCGTCGTGGCCGATGCGGATCTGCGCGCCCAGGGATTCGAGCCGGC
>CAYLNP010000240.1:0-4144 GCA_964384925.1 uncultured Woeseiaceae bacterium | reverse complement strand
GCCCACCCGGCGCCAACGATGAACACACAGTAGGCGAACATGTACAGCGATTCCGGCAGCGACATCGGTTGCACTCCCTGGCAGGACCGAAACCGACCTTAATTGACCTTTCGGTCAGATATCAAGCGCAGCAAGAAGGCGCCAACGCACCACGCCCCGTCAGAATTCCGCCAGAAGCCGCCCGAAGCCGACCTTCTGGTCGGTGATGCCATTCTGGCGAAGCGCATGCCAGTAGGTAGCAGTGTTGATTGCGATGACCGGCTTGCCCAGGAACAGTTCGGCCGCGGCCGCCAGCCGCACCATGCTCAGGTTCGTGCCGACCTGCACGATGGCATCGACGTCATCGCCATCGAGTTCGAGGATTACCTCGCGCAAACGCTGCGTGGGCACCTGGGCGATCTGCGTCCAGCATGGGCATTGCAGACACATGTCCCGCACCACCTTGAAGCCGGCTTCTTCGTAATACCTCCGGACTTCGTTGTTGGCCGCAGGGAAATAGGGTGACAGGAAGGCAAGACTGCGTGCACCGTACGCTTCAAGGGCCGCCCGCGTGGACGCAGCACCAGTGCTGACATTCACGCCCGCAGCGTCACGCACCTTGCGTTCAAATGCCGCATTGCCCTCAACGCCGCCGTAGAAGGTAATCGCCGACATGCCCATCACCAGGTACTGGGGATGGCAGGTCATTACCGACTCCACGGCTGCCAGTACGTTATCGGCGATCTTCTGCGTGCCTGCCAGGAAAGTCTCGTTGCTGACGGCCTGGCTGTCGGGCGTGAAGATACGGCTGTAGTGATTGGTCACGCCCGGTGGGCGCATGTCATCGAAATCCGGCTGTACGATGGTGTTCGTCGACGGTCCCAGCACGCCGAACAGTCGGCGCCAACCCTGCACATCGGTCATGTCCCACTCCTGTATATCGTTGTTTTCAAGTCCTGGCGTGCGGCCACCTGCTCGGGAGCGCCAACTTATGCCACCTTGGCGGCGTCTTCCAGACTGGTGAACAAGGACTGGCGCAAAAGAAACTCCCTGCGCTGCTCATCATCGTTCATCAGCTGGCGCATCTGCTCGCGCTGCCTGGCCTGATCTTCGGGATCACGCGACTCCATGGCTTGCTTGTTGGCGATGGTCTGCGCCTGCACATACTTGTGCATGACGGTGCGGCGCTGGCGATCATAAAGATCCAGCAGCGAATCCGATGCGCCCTCACGCAGGATACTGACCAGCTTGTGACAGGCGTCCCAGGCATCGTGAATACCGGAATTCATACCCATACCGCCGAGAGGATTATTCAGGTGCGCGGCATCGCCAACCAGCAGCACACGTCCGACGCGGTAGGTAGTGGCCACACGCTGGTGAACCCGGTAGATCGTTCGATGCTCGGTTGTGACCTGCTGGTCGCCACCGACAAGACCGGCGAAGACCTGGTCTCTTTTTTCATCGGTCAGCAACTCGGCATCGGACTCGACGTCTCGGGCGGGCACAAGCACCCTCCAGACGCTTGGCACACGCAGCAGCACCACCCACTCTTCCGGATCCGAGACATAGTTGACGTAGGCGAGATTGTCGAAATAATCCTTCAGCTCCAGTTTCGTGGACAGACACAAAAACCGCTCCGGGTATGTGAATCCATCGAAGCCCACACCCAGCCATTTGCGCACAATGCTGTTGGCGCCGTCCGCGGCAATCAAGTAGTCCGCCTGATAGTGATCGATGCCGTACGGCGTCTCCAACGCGATGTCGACCTTCTTTTCCGACTGCGTGAAATGCACGACACGATGATTGAACAGCAGGCGCGCGTTTTCCTGCTCGGCGAGCAGGCCCGTGAGGTGGCGCGCAAGCTTCCACTGCTCACACTGCACACGATAAGGATGACGCGTCACATCCGCCAGTTCGGTGAGGTCGAACGAGAACACCTCATCGGTGCCGCGATCGCGATACTGGTAAACCGGCGCCTTGAGTCCCTCGCGAAACAGCAGGTCGATGACGCCGAGCTCATCGAGCATCTCGAGTGTGGGCGGATGAAACGTCGAGGCGCGCAGGTCCCGCGGACACTGCGCCTCCGATTCAGCCACGACCACATCGATTCCCTGTCGGGCCAGCAGATAGCCGGCCACGGACCCCACCGGTCCTGCGCCCGCGATAAACACCTGGGTTTTCAACTTACGGCCTCCAGCCCTCCAACAGGTCGCCAGAATAGTCTGCAAGGCCGGTGGGGCGCGCCGCTGACCTGTCGCGCGTCCACCTGCCGAATATCACAACCGTCGCGGCTGCAGCGTCGTTGGTCGTCCACTGCGCGGACGGCAGAGACCAATCTGCAGGTGTGCCCCTGTGAATCTCACTACTTTTGCGGGTTGTCAGGCCGCGCATCGCAACGAAAATCGCTGCCAGTCTTCATTCCGCACCGGAGCCCGCACCATGCGCTACGACTACGTTCCCTTTCCCGACCGACCACCGCTGCGCTTCCCCGACGGCAAGCGCATCGCCCTGATCCTGACCTTCAACCTCGAATACTGGGATATGGTCAAGGACAACTCTCGGCCGTACTACGCCGGCGGACCGCCGATTCTGCCCGATCTGTTGCCAGGCGATGTGGCTGACTTCCCCAATTTCACGTGGCGCGAATACGGTCAGCGAGTCGGCATCTGGCGGCTGTTCGAACTGTTCACGACGCTGGGCGTGCCGGCCAGCTGCACGTTCAATGCGAAGACCGCGCAGCTGCGCCGCGCCATGGTCGATTATCCGATGAAGCAGGGCTGGGAGCTGCTCGCGCACAATTATGAGCAGGGCGAGCTGCTGACCGACTTTGCCAAGGACCCGGCGCGCGAACGCGAGGTCGTGCTCAAGACCCTTGAGGTATTCGAACAGACCACCGGTCGCAAGGCCCGCGGCTGGTTGTCGTCATCGCTGCGCGGAACCCCCAATACGCCTGCCATCCTCGCCGAGGCTGGTTGCCTGTTCTATTGCGACCTGATGAACGATGACCAGCCCTACCTCGTCGAAACACCTGCCGGGCCCATCGTCTCGACGCCCTACAGCAACGAAATCAACGATTTCACCATTCTGACCCGGCGCGGCCATACCACGGATGAATTCCGCGATATCCTCATCGAGGAACTCGACGTGCTCTATGCCGAGGCCGAGCATACGGGCAAGATGATGAACGTCGGACTGCATCCGCATGTCAGCGGGCGAGCCTATCGGGTGCGCGCCATCCGCGAGTTCCTCGAGCACGCGAAATCTCTGCCCGGCGTGTGGTTCACCACACGCGAGGAACTCGCGAGCTGGTACCTCGAAAACCACCAGGAGAAGGGATCGTCATGAGTCTACAGATCAACGCAGCCCAGCCCGGCACCGAGGGTGCACAGCGATTCCTGGCTCAGCCGGACAAGCTGATGTTCATTGGCGGGCAATGGCAGGCGGCCGCCTCGGGCAAGCGCATCGATTCAATTGATCCGGCGACCGGCGAGACGCTGGCCAGCGTGCCAGCCGGCAATTCGGCGGATGTCGATCGCGCTGTCGCAGCCGCGCGCGAGGCATTCGACACCGGCCCCTGGCCACGCATGACGCCGATGGAACGCGCCGCGATTCTCTGGAAGATCGCCGATGCGCTGGAGGCGCACATCGACGAGCTGGCGGAACTCGAGACGCTCGACCAGGGCAAGCCGCTGGCGGTGGGTCGCTGGGCCGAGATCCCCGGCGCCATCGGCCAGTTTCGCTATTACTCCGGGCAGGCATTGCGCACCGAAGGCGCGACCATTCCCACATCCATCAACTACCAGCCGCCCGGCAAGGAAGTCTTCGCCTATACGCTGAAGCAGCCGGTCGGTGTGGTCGCCGCAATCGTGCCGTGGAACTCTCCGATCATCATGGCAGCGATGAAAATCGCGCCGGCGCTGGCGGCCGGATGCTGTGTGATCCTGAAGCCTGCCGAGGACACTTCACTGACCGCACTGCGCATGGCCGAGCTCATGCAGGGCGCGGGGCTGCCCGACGGTGTGCTGAACGTCGTCACCGGCTATGGTGCCGAGGCTGGTGCTGCGCTGGCCGCCCATGCGCAGGTCAACAAGGTCGCCTTCACCGGCTCCACCACCACGGGACGGGCGATTCTCGATGCCGCGAAGGGCAATCTCAAGCGCGTGCA
>CAYLNP010000239.1:0-4164 GCA_964384925.1 uncultured Woeseiaceae bacterium | reverse complement strand
GCAGCGACTATTCCGCGTCGATCTTCGGCGCGCTGCTCAACGCCTCCGAGATCAATATCTGGACCGATGTCAGTGGGGTCATGAGCGGCGATCCCGGGCGCGTGCCCGAAGCTGCCGTGATCACGGATCTTTCCTATAGCGAAGCGATGGAACTGGCCTACTTCGGAGCCCGGGTGCTGCATCCGCAGACCATGGCGCCCGCCGTACGCGACGGCATCCCGATCCGAATCCGCAGTACCTTCGACCCTGCCGGGCGCGGCACGCGCGTGGCCGCCGACCCGCCCTCCGGTCAACAGGTAAAGGGGGTCAGTGCGGTCGACGGGGTGGCGCTGATCAACCTGGAGGGTGCGGGCATGATCGGCGTGCCGGGGACCGCCGATCGTCTGTTCGGGGCGCTGCGCGCAGCCGGCGTGTCGGTGATCCTGATCTCGCAGGGCAGTTCCGAGCACTCGATCTGCTTCGCTGTGCCGGAGACGGCCGCCGAACAGGTGCGCCGCGTCGTCGAGCGCGCGTTTGCCACCGAACTGCAACAGGGGCTGGTGAACCGCGTCGGCGTGCTGCGCCACTGCAGCATTCTCGCGGTGGTCGGCGACGGCATGGCCGGCCTGCCGGGAGTGGCGGGGCGCTTCTTCGGTACGCTCGGCCGCGCCGGCATCAACGTGCGGGCCATCGCCCAGGGGGCTTCGGAGCGCAACATTTCCGCAGTGGTGGATACCGAGGATGCCGCGCGCGCCGTGCGTGCGGTGCACTCGAGTTTCTATCTCTCGGCCAAGACTCTGTCGATCGGCGTCATCGGACCGGGCACCGTCGGTGGCGCGCTGCTGGAACAGCTGCATGCCGAGCGGGATCGCCTGCGGCGCGATTTCAACCTGGATCTGCGCGTGCGCGGCATCGCGACGTCGCAGCGCATGCTGCTGGGCGGTCGCGACGTGGCGCTTTCGGACTGGCGTGAAACATTCGAACGACAGGGTCAGCCTGCGGATCTCGACGTGTTCACCGATCATGTGCAGGCCGACCACCTGCCGCATGCCGTGATCATCGACTGCACGGCGAACCAGGACATCGCCAACCGCTACGAGGCGTGGCTGGCGCGCGGGATCCACGTGATCACGCCCAACAAGCGGGCAAACAGTGGTCCCTGGACGACGTACGAGGCGATTCGCAAAGCCTGTCGAGAGCACAACTCGCACTACCTCTACGAAACCACGGTCGGCGCTGGGCTGCCGGTGATCCAGACGCTGCGCGACCTGCGCGATACCGGGGATCGCATTGTCAGCATCCAGGGCATCTTTTCCGGCACGCTGGCCTACCTGTTCAACCTCTACGATGGTTCGCGGCGATTCTCCGAGATCGTGCGCGAGGCGCGCACGCGCGGGTATACCGAGCCCGACCCCCGCGAGGATCTCTCGGGGCTGGACGTGGCGCGAAAGACCATCATCCTGGCGCGTGAAGCAGGCTTGAGCCTGGAACTGGCCGACATCCCGGTCCGAAGCCTCGTGCCGGCCGGACTCGAATCAGGCTCGGTGGATGAGTTCATGTCCCGGCTGGCAGAGCATGATGAGGCCATGGGCGCGCTGGTGGCGCAGGCCCGTGCCAACGACCAGGTCCTGCGCTACGTCGGCCATCTTGATATCGCCGCCGGAAAGGCCTCGGTGGATCTGGCGAGCTTCCAGCGCGATCACCCCTTCGCGCGCATCAACCTTACGGACAATATCGTGCTCTACGAAACGGCACGATACAGCGAGAACCCATTGATCATTCAGGGCCCGGGCGCAGGCCCGGAGGTCACCGCCGGCGGTGTGTTCGCCGATCTGCTGCGGCTGTGCAGCGTACTGGCGGGTCCGTTGTGAGGTCCCGGTGAACTACCGCAGCACGCGCGGCGGCGAGCCTGTCAGCCTGACGCAGGCGCTGATGCTGGGGCTTGCCCCTGACGGCGGCCTGTTCGTTCCTGAGAAGCTTCCGAGTATCTCGCTGGATAAGTTTGATAAATCAGAGAATATTGAAGACATCGCGCATCGATTTTTGGCACCTTTCTGCGCCGGCAGCGCGCTGTCGGATGACCTTCCTGAAATCTGCGGGGAGGCTTTCTCCTTTCCGCTGCCATTGCGGGAGCTGCCTGCCGAGGCGGGCAGGCTGAGTGTGCTGGAGCTGTTCCATGGTCCGACGGCTGCGTTCAAGGACGTGGGTGCGCGTTTTCTGGCGGCCTGCATGCAGCGCGTGGCACTGGCAGAGTCGGCGCGGGATCGCCGGCCCCTGACCATCCTGGTCGCGACCTCGGGCGATACCGGCGGCGCGGTGGCGGCGGCGTTTCACGGCCGGCCGGGCTTTCGCGTTGTCGTGCTGTACCCGGACGGCCAGGTCTCTCCGCGCCAGGCTCATCAGCTCGCGTGCTGGGGTGACAACGTGCTGACGCTGGTGGTCGATGGCACGTTCGATGACTGTCAGCGCCTCGTCAAGGGTGCGTTCGCACATCCGGTGCTCGCGCGCGATCACCGCCTGTGTTCGGCCAACAGCATCAACATCGGCCGACTCCTGCCCCAAGCGGCCTATTACGCAGCGTCCAGCCTCTGGCATCTGCGCCGGCACGGGCGGCAGGCTTCGTACATCATTCCGACCGGCAATCTCGGCAACGCGCATGCCTGTGTCATCGCTCGTGCCTGCGGGCTGCCGATCGGGCGTATCGTGCTGGCTACCAATGCCAACCGCACCATCGGTGAGTACCTGGCGACCGGGCAGTACGCCGCGCGCGCCAGCATCGCCACGCTGGCATCCGCGATGGATGTCGGCGATCCTTCGAACATGGAGCGTTTGCGCAGGCTGTACCCCGACATCGAAGTCCTTCGCGGGCAGGTGAGCGCATACAGCGTCGATGATGACGCCATCCGTGCGCAGATTCGCCGCGACGCCCGGCGTTACGGCGAAGTATGGTGCCCGCATACCGCGACGGCCGCGCACGTTTATGACCTGCTCGATGCCGAGGAACGCCAGGCCGATTGGGTGATCGTGGCGACAGCCCATCCCGCGAAATTCGACACCGTGGTCGAACCGCTGCTCGAACGAACGATCGACGTACCGGCCGAACTCGCTGCACTGCTGCACCGTCCGACCGTTCAGCAGCCTGTGGCCGCCGACCTCGACGCGCTCGCGCGTATCATGGCGGCGTCGTGAGCCGGCCGGCGGCAGGGCGATGAACCTCGAGTCACCGCTGATGTTGATCGCGGCCGCGCTTGCGGCGGGCATGCTGTTGGTCGCCATCGGGTGGTGGTGGCGGCGCCATGGTGCCCGGCAGCGCCGTGAACTCGACCGGGCGTTTCGCGATATTGCTGCCGAGCGGCTCACCAATGTCGTCGTACCCGACGGTGAAGGCGGCGAGATCCATCTCGATCATGTGCTGCTGACCACGCGCGGGCTGGTGGTCGTGCATGTCAAGCGCGTGCGTGGCACCGTTTTCGGCAGCGACCGAATGGACGACTGGACGGTCATCGACGGTGAGCGCCGGCACACCTTCGCCAACCCGCAGAGTTCGCTCTACGATCGCGTGGCCGCGGTCAAACGAATCGTGCGCGAGGTGCCGGTGGAGGGGGCGATCGTCTTCGACACCAGTGCCAGCTTCAGCGGTGGCGTGCCGCGGCATGTCGCCACCGTTCGCGAGTTTCGTGAACGCTACATGCCCGAGGGGAGGGGGGTGTCAGCGCAGAGCATCGAGGCATTTCTGCCGCACTGGCAGCGTCTGTGCGACGCTGTGATCGATGCCAACCTGGAGCGTCTGAAGCGCATGTGAGCCTGCGGGGGCGTTGCGCCACCGGCACGATGCGCCTGCCAATCTCACGCCTCGAGATCGAAGAACTCGACGGCCGTGGCCGTGGTGGCAAGCGCCAGCGCCTCTGTCGAGATCCCGCGCGAGCGTGCCACGGCGCGCAACACGTGCGGCAGGTGCAGCGGCTCGTTGCGCCGGCTCGCAGGTTTTTCCGCCAGGTCGCGCGGCAGCAGATAGGGGGCGTCGGTTTCGAGCATCAGCCTGTCGAGGGGAATGTCACCCACCAGCTCGCCGAGATGTCGCCCCCTGCGTTCATCGCAGATCCAGCCGGTGATGCCGATGTACAGATCCATGTCCAGGTAGCGGTAGAGCTCCTTGCGTTCGCCGGTGAAACAGTGCGCGACCGC
>CAYLNP010000238.1:0-4182 GCA_964384925.1 uncultured Woeseiaceae bacterium | reverse complement strand
ACGCTATCCCAGCTTGGCTACATGACGGTGGCGCTCGGCGCGTCCGCCTATGCCGCGGGCATGTTCCACCTGATGACCCACGCCTTCTTCAAGGCGCTGCTGTTTCTGGCCGCAGGCTCAGTCATCATAGGCATGCATCACGTTCAGGACATGCGCAAGATGGGCGGACTGCGCCGCTACATGCCGGTCACCTACTGGACTTCGCTGGTGGGTACGTTGGCGCTGATCGGCTTTCCCGGCTTCTCAGGCTATTTCTCCAAGGATGCACTGATCGAAGCGGTTCATGCCGCCGAGCTTCCCGGCGCCACCTACGCCTATTGGTGTGTCCTGCTCGGCGTGTTTGTCACCGCGCTATACAGTTTCCGGCTGCTGTTCCTGGTGTTCCACGGCAAGGAGCGATTCGATGCGCATACCCGGGAACATCTGCACGAGTCACCGTGGGTGGTGACAATCCCCCTGGTGCTGCTGGCGATCCCGTCCGTGGCGATCGGCTGGGTGACGATCGGGCCGCTGCTTTTCGGTGGGGCCTTCGGCACGTCGATTTTCGTGCTGCCGCAGAACGATACGCTGTCTTCGGTGGCCGGCTACTTCACCTCACCAGCAGGGTTCGTCGCGCATGGTTTCATGACGCCGGCGGTGTATCTCGCGCTGGCCGGGGGCGTGGCCGCGTGGTTTCTCTATCTGAAGCGACCTGATATTCCTGCGCAGCTGCAGGATCGTTTCCACCGGGTTCATGCGGTACTGGAGAACAAGTACTTCTTCGACGCCTTCAACGAGCAGGTGCTCGCGCGCGGCGCGCGGTTCTTCGGCGGCGCGCTGTGGCGCGGTGGCGATCAGGGCATCATCGATGGCGTGCTCGTCAACGGCAGCGCTAAGGCCGTGGGCTGGATTGCAGGTGTGAGCAGACGCCTGCAGACCGGCTACCTGTATCACTATGCGTTCACGATGGTCATCGGCCTGAGCCTGCTGCTGGGCTGGCTGCTCATCCGCGCCTGACGTTCAATCCGACGCACTCGACAACGACAAGCACCAGGGCAAGTCATCCATGGCATCGAATCTCCCACTGCTCAGCCTCCTGATCTGGCTACCGATCTTCGGTGGTCTGGCAGTGCTGGCGCTGGATACCTGGATGCCGACGAAGGACGAGCAGCGCACGGTTCACTGGCTGGCGCTGGCGATCTCGATCGCGACCTTTGCATTGAGTATCCCCTTGTGGACGCAGTTCGACCGCGCCACCGATGCCATGCAGTTCGTCGAACAGTTTGTCTGGATCGAGCGTTTCAACGTCGAATACTTTCTGGGGGTGGACGGCCTTTCGATGCCGCTTGTGCTGCTGACCACCTTCATCACACCGCTGGTGGTGATCTCTGCGTGGGAAATCATCAAGCAACGCCCGGCACAGTATTTCGCCGCCTTCCTGATCATGGAAGGCCTGATGATCGGCGTCTTCAGCGCGCTGGACGGACTTCTGTTCTACGTGTTCTGGGAGGCGATGCTGGTGCCGATGTTCCTGATCATCGGTATCTGGGGCGGCAAGCGGCGGGTGTACGCGACGGTCAAGTTCTTCCTGTATACGTTCCTGGGCTCGGTCTTCATGCTGATCTCGTTGATCTACATGTACGTGCTCTCAGGCAGCTATGCCATCCTGGATTTTCACGAGCTGCCACTGAGCATCGGCGAGCAGACGCTGATCTTTTTTGCATTCCTTGCCGCCTTTGCCGTCAAGGTGCCGATGTGGCCGGTGCACACCTGGTTGCCCGATGCCCACGTGGAGGCCCCCACCGGGGGATCGGTGGTGCTGGCGGCGATCATGCTGAAGATGGGCGGCTATGGCTTCGTGCGATTCAGCCTGCCGATCACGCCGGATGCCGCGATGACACTCGACTGGCTGATGATCGGCCTGTCGCTGATTGCCGTGGTCTACATCGGCTTCGTGGCGCTGGCCCAGCAGGACATGAAGAAGCTGATCGCGTATTCGTCGATCGCCCATATGGGTTTCGTCACACTGGGCTTTTTCATCGTGTTTGCGGCATTTGCCAACAACCCGGAGGGAAGTGGCGCGATGCTTGGTATCCAGGGCGGCATGGTGCAGATGATCTCGCACGGACTGGTCTCCGGGGCGATGTTCCTGTGCGTGGGCGTCATGTATGACCGCATGCACAGCCGCGAGATTGCCGACTACGGCGGGGGGGTCAACACCATGCCGAAGTTCGCCGCCTTTCTGGTGCTCTTCGCCATGGCCAACGCAGGACTGCCTGGCACCTCCGGTTTCGTCGGCGAGTTCCTGGTGATTCTGGGCAGCTTCCAGGCCAACTTCTGGTACGCCTTCCTGGCAGGCACTACCTTGGTGCTGGGTGCCGCCTACACGCTGTGGATGATCAAGCGCGTGGTCTTCGGTGAGGTGGCCAACGACAACGTCGCCCGCCTCACGGACATCAACCGCCGCGAGTTTCTCGTCCTGGCGATTCTTGCCGCATCCGTACTGCTGCTGGGTGTATGGCCGGCGCCGCTGATGGAGGTGATGGACGCCTCGGTGGCCGGCCTGCTGGAACACCTCCGGCAGGGCAAGCTGTAGCGCGGGCAATGCAAATGAATCGGAACGCCAAATGACCCTCACTGAACTCAACGCAGGCCTCGCGGTCCCGGAAATGTTCCTGCTCGGCGCCATCTGCGTGGTGCTGCTTGTGGACATCTTCCTCAAGGATCATCAGCGTGCCGTCACCTACCTGCTCTCGCTGCTGACCTTGCTGGTTACCGCGCTGATTGTCGCCGGCCTGTCCATCGATGGCCGGGAGACTGCGTTTGTGGGCAGCTTCGTCATGGATCCGGCGGGCAGGGTGCTCAAGCTGTTCGCGCTGGCCGCGATGGGTGTGGTGTTTGTCTATTCCCGTGCCTACCTTCAGCAGCAGCGGCTGCTGGGCGGCGACTATTACCTGCTGTCGCTGTTCGCGCTGCTGGGTGTCATGGTCATGATCTCGGCAAGCAGTCTGCTGACCATGTACCTGGGTCTCGAACTGCTGGCGCTTTCATCGTATGCGCTGGTGGCCTTCAACCGCGACTCGCCCATCGCCGCAGAGGCTGCGATGAAGTATTTCGTGCTCGGCTCGATTGCCTCCGGCGCGCTGCTCTATGGCATCTCCATGATTTATGGCGCGACAGGGTCGATCGATCTGGCGGACATTGCCATCTCGGTCGCCGCAGGCGAGGCGATGATGCTGCCGATGGCGGTGGGTCTGGCTTTCGTGCTGGTGGGCGTCGCCTTCAAGTTCGGTGCCGTGCCGTTTCACATGTGGCTGCCCGATGTCTACCAGGGCGCACCGACCTCGGTGACGCTTTTCATAGGCTCGGTCCCGAAGATCGCCTCGTTTGCGCTGGTGCTGCGCGTGCTCATCGAGGGCCTGGGGGATATGCACGAGAGCTGGGCGGCAATGGTTGCGTTCCTCGCTGTGCTCTCGATGGTGATCGGCAACGTCGTGGCGATCGCCCAGACCAACCTGAAGCGCATGCTGGCCTATTCGACGATCTCGCACGTGGGCTTCATCCTCGTCGGGGTGCTTGCAGGCACGGCTGCGGGCGTGCAGGGCGCGATGTACTACACCCTGGTTTACGTGGTCATGGCGCTGGGGGCGTTCGGCGTGATCATCCTGCTGTCGCGTGAAGGCTTCGAGGCCGAGAGCATCGAGGACTTCAAGGGGCTCAACGCGCGCAGCCCATGGTTCGCCTTCGTGATGCTGATGATCATGTTCAGCATGGCCGGCGTGCCGCCGTTCGTCGGGTTCTACGCCAAGGTGGTGGTCTTCGGCGCTGCGATCGAGGCCGGGTACACCTGGCTTGCCATCCTGGGTGTGCTGTTGTCGGTGATCGGCGCTTTCTACTACCTGCGCGTGGTGTGGTACATGTACTTCGAATCGCCGACGGCCGAAGTCCGCCCGATGCCGGCGCCGGACATGAAATTTCTGGTCAGTATCAACGGGCTCGCAGTCCTGGCACTTGGGCTGGTGCCAGGCCCGCTGCTCAGTCTGGTCGGCGCCGTGCTGCCTGGCTAGAAGGCGGGAAAGGCTGCCACTTTGCCTGTTGTGATCCCTCATCTGACACCCTATAATAGGCGGCTAGTCAGTTGCGGGGTGGAGCAGTCTGGCAGCTCGTCGGGCTCATAACCCGAAGGTCGTAGGTTCGAATCCT
>CAYLNP010000237.1:0-4183 GCA_964384925.1 uncultured Woeseiaceae bacterium | reverse complement strand
CGGCTTTCCGGATCGTGATCCCGGCACGCTATGCCTCCGAGCGCCTGCCCGGCAAGCCGCTGCTGGAGATTGCCGGTCGCCCAATGGTGGAGCATGTCTGGCGACGCGCCTGCGAAAGCGGCGCACTCGAGGTCTGGATTGCAACGGATGACGAGCGCATCGAGGACAGCGCCCGCGGATTCGGGGCCAGCGTGATGCGCACCGACGCCGCCCATGCATCCGGTACGGATCGTGTCGCCGAGGTGGCCAGCAGGCTCGGCTGGCCTGATGAGAGCGTGGTCGTGAACGTGCAGGGCGACGAACCGCTGATCCCGCCCGCCGTCATCGCCCAGGTGGCAGAGCTGACGAGCGTGGCGGAGGATGTGTCGATCGCAACGCTTGCGACGACACTGCTCGATGATGAGGAGCTTGCCAACCCCAACATCGTCAAGGTCGTCACCGCCGCCGACGGCCGGGCACTCTACTTCAGCCGCGCCGCGATCCCGCACCCGCGTGATCCCGCTCACGTGCCGGTGCCTGCGATTCATCGCAGGCATATCGGCATCTACGCCTATCGCGTTGCCGCGCTGCAGCGGCTGGCCGCGACGCCGCCCTGCCAGTTGGAGCAGGTGGAGAAGCTCGAGCAGCTCCGGGCGCTGTGGATGCACCTGCGCATCCAGGTCGCCGATGCCTGCGAGGTACCGCCGGGGGGCGTCGATACGCCGACGGACCTTGCGCGGGTGCGACGCGAGTTCTGAAGCCCCGCGGCAGTAACTTGAGCGCCTGGTCTCAAGTTCGCCCCCGGAGCGTCGATACAACTCAATGACAACGGGCGCAAGATTGCGCCGATACGCCGTCGTCGGGGCCGATTTCGCCCCGCACGTCGTATGCACAGGCGCCGCGTCGCGGTGCTCGTTACTCATTGTTGCGCAGGAAGCTCGGCAGGCATGAATCTGATCATCGGCAGTATCGTCGTCATCGTGTGTGTGCTGGGCGGATTCATGGCCCATGGCGGCCAACTGCTGGCGATCTGGCAGCCTTACGAGCTGGTGATCATAGGCGGGGCGGCAATCGGTGCCTTCGTGATCGCCAATCCCAAGGCGACCGTGTTCAAGGTGGCCAAAGCCATCCCCGCGATGATGAGGGGCTCGCGCTACAAGCGTGCCGACTATGTCGAGCTGCTGCGATTCATGTTTGCGCTGTTCTCCAAGGCTCGCAAGGACGGCATGCTCGCCATCGAGGCCGATATCGACGATCCCGAAAGCAGTGAGCTGTTCCAGGCGTATCCGGGCCTGCTCAAGGATCACCACGCCATCACATTCATCCGCGACTACATGCGCCTGATCATCAGCGGCGACATGGACGCCTTTCAGCTCGAAAATCTGATGGATATAGAACTCGACAGCCACCATCACGAGGCCGCCGAGCCCGGGCATGCGGTCAACCGCATCGCCGATGCGCTGCCTGGCTTCGGCATCGTCGCGGCTGTGCTGGGGATCGTCAACACGATGGGCGCGCTGGGCGGGCCGATCGAGGAAATCGGCAAGCTCGTGGCCGCGGCACTGGTCGGAAGTTTCCTGGGAATTCTGCTGGCCTACGGGTTCGTCGGGCCGCTGGCCACGGCACTCACCCGTCAGGGCGAGGAGGAGACGCAGTACTACGCCACCATCAAGACCTGCATCCTTGCCAGCCTGCGCGGCTACGCACCCAAGGTCGCCGTGGAGTTCGGTCGAAAGGCGATCCCCCCTGAGATCCGCCCGAACTTCGAGGAACTGGAGCAGGAACTCAAGGGCGCCCCTGCGGCGGCTGCAGCCTGAGCACGCCCGGCGTGAGCGCCCAGCCCATTGTCATCAAGCGGATCTACAAGGTGGAAGGCCACCACGGCGGGTCGTGGAAGGTTGCATTCGCCGATTTCGCCACGGCGATGATGGCGTTCTTCCTGTTGCTGTGGCTGATGGGTTCCACCGACGAGGCGGAAAAAGGCGCGATCTCGGAGTTCTTCAACAATCCCTCGGCGGTCATGGGCACCAGCACCATCCCATCGGCCGCCGCTGCGCTGGGAGACGGCGGACCGAGCAGCGCTGTCATCGACCTTGGTGGCAGCATGGAGTTGCCGCGCGAGGCGTCGGATCCTGATGCCGCGGCAGCAGAGAACCTGCAGGCGCTGGAAGCGCTGCGCGAGGAACTCGAGCGGGCACTGCGGGAGAAGGCGTCGATGAGCCAGTACGCCGAGCACCTGCTCATCGACATCACGCCAGAGGGATTGCGCATCCAGATTGTCGACCAGGAGCGTCGTTCAATGTTCGCGCTGGGAAGCGCTACGCTGGACGGCTTTGCCGAATCCCTGCTCGGTGAACTGGCGGTCACCCTGAACAAGGTGCGAAACCGCATCAGTATCTCGGGGCATACCGATGCGCTGCCGTTGAATCGCGCCAGCTACAGCAACTGGGAGCTTTCGGTGGACCGCGCCAATGCGGCACGACGCGCCCTGGTAGCCGGCGGGCTGGACGAGATCAAGCTTGGCCGTGTGGTCGGACTGGGGTCCACTGTGCCGCTGCTGGAGGATCGTCCCGAGCATCCGATCAATCGGCGAATCTCGATTCTGGTACTCAACGATCGGGCCGAGGCAGCGATGCGTGCTGCGGGAAAGGGACTGGTCGCGCTCGAGTAGGTCGAGCGTGACAGATACACGTATGGACGCACCGGCTCAGGAGTTCGACCGCTCGGGTGCCTCGGCAGCCCTGGCGGCCCCCTGCGCCGAACGTATCGAACGCATGGCGGCACGGCTGCCGTGCGTCGACATCTCGATCGCCGAGCTGATCGGCACGCTGGCCAGCGAGCACAGCAGTGCCGCCGACGTCAGCCGCACGCTCAGTCGAGACATCTCGCTTGCCGCACGCGTGCTCAAGGTCGTCAACAGCGCCTACTATGGCCAGCCGCGCACCATCAGCTCGATCGAGCGCGCCGTCGTCGTGCTGGGCTTGCCCACGATCCGTGGCATCGCGCTCGCGGCCAGCTGCTATCGCATGCCCAGCCTGCCAAGCGTGCAGTCCGGGTTCACCGCATCGGGGGTGCTGTCGCACTGCCTGGGGGTGGCCGTCGGCGCCCGCCTGCTGGCAGGTACCCAGCCGAGGGTGCCGCCAGAAGATGCGTTCATGGCTGGTCTGTTGCATGACTTCGGCCTGCTGCTGCAGCTCTATGGCGAGTTCGACACCCTCAGTGGTCTGGTGGCCGTTGCCACTGCAAATCGCCACGGAGTGAGTCCGCGCGGCTGGATGACCCTCGAGCGCGAGGCCTTCGGCGCCGACCATGCGGTCATTGCCGCCGAGGTGCTGGCGGGGTGGCGCCTGCCTGAGGGTATCGTTCAGGCGATACGCCATCATCATGAGCCCATGCGACAGCCGTGCAACGCCAGGGCACTGGCGGGCGTCGTCGCGCTGGCCGATTGCCTGGTGCGCGATCTTGGTATCGGTCTGCAGTTCTGCTCCGACCCGAAGGTGCCCGATATCGAGTTGCTGGGCCATCTGAAATTTCATTGGGACCGCCGCGAAGCGATACAGCAGCACATCGGCGCCGAAGTGAGCAGACTGCAGGGCGAATTCGCCGGTGGTCATTGACGGGTGTAAAGACAGAGGTCGGGCGACATGAATCACGAGTATTCCGGCGATCAACCGCCGGCTGAACCGGCTCGCCGCTTGGTGCGACCCAGCGTCGCCGCAGCGTTCGACAGTACCGGCAACTTCCGGGCAAGGCGCTTGCCGACGATCGGCGACTTTGCCGCCCAGCTGATTGCCGAGATGCGCGACCCGGATGTTTCCGACCTGCGCGTGCTGCAGCTGCTCAAACAGGACGTGGCGCTGTCGAGCAATGTCCTTGCCGTGGCCAACTCACCCTTCTATGGTCTGTCACGTCAGGTGGAGTCACTGCACCAGGCCTTGCGTGTGCTTGGCTTCGAGGCGCTGCGCAACCTCGTCTATGCCGCCACGCTGCGACGTTTGTTCAAGCAGGGCAGATTGTGCGAGCGCTTCGATGCCCGCTGCCTGTGGCTGCATGCGCGGATTACCGCGGCAGTGGCACGGCGCCTGGCACTGCATGTGCCCGGGGTGGATCCGCAACGCGCCTTCCTGGGGGGACTGCTGCACGATGTCGGACACATCGTCATGATCCAGCTCGATCGCCAGGCCTTCTGCGACCTGGTGACTGC
>CAYLNP010000236.1:0-4184 GCA_964384925.1 uncultured Woeseiaceae bacterium | reverse complement strand
CTCAACGACTACTACGATGTCAATCTGAAGCGCGCCCGCCTGAATCGACTGAAGGACCATGCACGCTTCAGCTTCGAGAAGCTCGACCTTGCCGATCGCATGGGCATGGCGACGCTGTTTGCACGCGGCAAGTTTCAGCGCGTGGTCCATCTGGGTGCGCAGGCAGGTGTCCGCTATTCCATCGAGCAGCCCTACGCGTACATCGACAGCAACATCACGGGTACGCTGAATGTGCTGGAGGGCTGTCGTCACAATGCCGTGGAGCATCTTGTGTTCGCCTCCACCAGTTCGGTGTACGGTGCCAATACGAAGATGCCGTTTTCGGTGCACGATGGCGTGGATCATCCGCTGTCACTGTATGCGGCGACGAAGAAATCCAATGAACTGATGGCGCACAACTACGCCTCGCTGTTCGGACTGCCGTGCACGGGCTTGCGGTTTTTCACCGTGTACGGCCCATGGGGCCGGCCGGATATGGCACTGTTTTTGTTCACGAAGAACATACTCGCCGGCAAGCCCATCCAGGTGTTCAACTACGGGCGCCATCGTCGTGACTTCACCTACGTCGATGACATCGTCAACGGCGTGGTGCGCACGCTTGATCGCATTGCCGCAGCAAACCCCGACTGGGATGCGGCAAACCCGGATCCCGCGACGAGTCGCGCGCCTTATCGCCTCTACAACATCGGCAATCAGCAACCCGTGGAACTGGCGCGCTACATCGAGGTGCTCGAGGCGTGCCTGGGGCGCCAGGCCGAGCGCGAGCTTCTGCCGCTGCAGCCCGGCGATGTGCCCGATACCCATGCCGATGTCGAGGATCTCGTGGCCGACGTCGGCTACCGACCGGATACGCCGGTCGAGGTCGGCGTGCAGCGGTTCGTTGACTGGTACCGCGACTACTACGGCGTCTGACGCATGTGCCGCAGGAAGACAACCCCATGAGCAGCAGGCTTCCGCCGTCACCCGCCGGCCCTGCGTGCGGCGCATGGAAGGCCCTGGAGTCGCATGCCGCGCGTCTGCGTGATGTGTCGCTGGCGTCATTGCGCGAACCCGAGGATCGGAACTCGCAACTGGTCATTGAAGCGGCCGGCCTGTTCGTCGACGCGAGCCGCCAGCGCCTGGATGCCGATGCGCTGGCAGCGTTGCTGGCGCTCGCCGAGGAGGCGGCACTGCCGGCCTGGATTCAGGCGCTGCATAGCGGCGCCGAGG
This sequence comes from uncultured Woeseiaceae bacterium, assembly GCA_964384925.1. Classification (GTDB taxonomy): domain Bacteria; phylum Pseudomonadota; class Gammaproteobacteria; order Steroidobacterales; family PWYM01; genus PWYM01. The sequence goes on along the minus strand of CAYLNP010000236.1, from coordinate 2,975 downwards.
TCAATACCACCGAACAGCGTCCTGCCCTGCACACGGCGCTTCGCCGCCGCCACGAGCAGACCCTGATGGTACACGGCGCGGATCTGATGCCCGACATCGTCGAGGTGCGCGAGCAGATGCGGGCACTGGTGGCGCGAGTGCATTCGGGCCAGCTGACCGGTTACACCGGCAAGCCGATCCGCGATGTCGTCAACATCGGCATCGGCGGCTCGGATCTGGGTCCTGTGATGGCCGTGGAAGCACTAAAGGACTACGGTCACCCGGGCATAGGTGTGCACTTCGTCTCCAACGTCGATGGCGCGCAGGCCAAGGACGTTATGGCACGCACGGATCCGGCAAGCACCCTGTTCATCATCTGCTCGAAGAGCTTTACCACCCAGGAAACCCGCGTCAACGCACAGTCGCTGCGCGCCTGGCTGCATGATCACGGCGGCGATAATGCAGTGCGTCGCCAGTTCGTCGCCATATCGACGAACAGTGTCGCAATGGACGAGTTCGGCATCGCGCCCGAGTTGCGCTTCACGATGTGGGACTGGGTCGGCGGGCGCTATTCGCTGTGGTCGGCCGTCGGTCTGTCGGTGGCACTGGCCATCGGCTGGGAGAATTTTGCGGCACTGCTCGAAGGCGCAAGGGAAATGGACGAGCATTTCGCAAGCGCGCCACTGGCGGGCAACCTGCCGGTACTGCTGGGACTGATCGGCGTGTGGAACCAGAACTTCCTGGGCTGCGAGAGCCATGTGGTGTTGCCCTACGATCAGCGCCTGCATCGCCTGCCGGCCTACCTGCAGCAGCTGGACATGGAGAGCAACGGCAAGCGTGTGACGCGCGACGGACAACCTGTGAGCTGCGCGACCGGTGCAGTGTTGTGGGGAGAGCCTGGGTCCAACGCGCAGCATTCGTTCTACCAGCTGCTCCACCAGGGCACGCGTCTGGTGCACGCGGAGTTTCTGGCGCCTGCACAAGGATCCGGGCCGGCAGCGCAGCACGAACTGGCGCTGGCCAACATGCTTGCGCAGGCCGAGGCGCTGGCCGACGGCAATCCGGAGGCCGCTGTACGCGATGAGCTCGCCGCTCGGGGGCTGGAGCGCAAGTCGATCGCGGCACTGTTGCCGCACAAGGTGCATCCTGGCTCGCGGGCCAGTTCGCTGATCCTGTTTCCGCGGCTGGATCCCGCGACGCTCGGGCGCCTGATTGCGCTGCACGAACACCGTGTGTTTGTGCAAAGTGTGCTGTGGGGTATCAACCCGTTCGACCAGTGGGGTGTGGAACTGGGCAAGAAGCTCACCGATGGCACGCAACGTTGGCTGGCGGGCGAGGCGGCACCGTCGGCCGTGGCGCCTGCAATTGACTATCTTCGGCGGCATTATGTTGCGCCACCCCATTGATCTGTCTATAGTTCCGCCATCGTCCACGCGCCCTGGCGCGCCTCCAGCGCCCGGAGATGGCCCGGTGCCCCGCACCTTCCGAAACGTCAGAGTGCAGTGAAGCATCCCACCTCGCCCTTTTCGCTGACCGGTCGACTTGCCGCCAGCGCGATGTTCCTGTTGCTGGTGAGTCTGGCAGCGCCGCCGTCGGCGGCGGAACCCTGGCTGGCGCCGGGCGACAGCTGGCTGCGCAGCGATCTGCAGCGCCTCTCGGATGCCGGCGTGATCACCAGCCCGATGACCACCTGGCCGCTGTCGTGGGCGGATCTGGCCCGCGATATCAATGACTACGGCAGTATCGATACGCTGAACACCGGCGACATTGCGGCACTGACCCGCGTGCGCGGCACGCTGCGCGACAATCTGCGTACCCACCGGGTGAATCGTGAGGCCGAATTACGCGCAGCGGTTTCACCGCAGCGCATTCGCGGTTTCGACGATACGCCCCGCGGCGAGTTCGAAACCCGCGCCAGCCTCGGCTGGACCGGCACGCGCTTCGCCGGCAAGCTGCAGCTCGCTGCGGTGAGCGGCGATCCGGTGGATGATCGTTCACTGCGTTTCGACGGAACCTACGCCGGTGTGGTTGTCGGCAACTGGATGTTCTCTGCCGGCTGGCAGGATCGGTTCTGGGGCCCTGGATGGGGCGGCAGCCTGATTCTGGGCAATGCGATGCGTCCGGTGCCCGGCATATCCCTGCAGCGGCATCACTCGGATCCATTCGAGACGAAATGGCTGAGCTGGATCGGCCCCTGGACGGTGACGGCCTTTGCGGGGCAGCTGGAGGCGGATCGCGAGCACCCCCGGGCCAGGCTGATTGGTGCACGTCTGGCGTTTCGGCCGATTCCGGATCTGGAAATCGGCTTGAAGCGCACTGCGCAATGGTGCGGACAGGACCGGCCGTGTGACTTTCAGTCGCTTCGAAGGCTGGTGGTGGGTAACAGCAATCGCGACGAAGAGCCGGGTGGACCCATCACGCGCGAAAATGAACCTGGCAATCAGCTGGCCGGTGCAGACTTTCGCTGGAACGCTCCGGTGGGCCGACTGCCATACGCGGTGTACGGACAATTGACGGCTGAGGATGAAGCCGGCGGATTTCCAAGCAAGTACATGGGTATGTTTGGTGCCGAGATCTGGGGCCGCAGTGAGGCCCTGGCGGCGAACTATCGAGTCACGCTCGAGGGCTCGGATACCACCTGCCGCTTCGCCCGCGCCGGCGGGCCCGAATATCGATGCGCTTATCGCCACGGTGTCTATACGGATGGCTATCGTTTCCGCGGCCAACCGATTGGCTACGGCACAGACAGCGATGCCCGGGTGTTCTCGGTGGGTCTGCACGTGCGCCAGGACGCCGGCAGAGACTGGCAGTTGACCACCCGCTTTGGGCGACTGAACCGCGGCCCGGTGGCTGACGAGACCAACGTAGTGACGCCGGTTCGTGCAAGCCTGCTGGATATCGAGGCGCGGTTTCAGACCGACGTCGGCGGCGGGCGACTCGAACTCGGACTGGGTTATCAGCAGATCAAGGCGTCTGCCAGCAACGTCGATGACTCC
>CAYLNP010000235.1:1228-4189 GCA_964384925.1 uncultured Woeseiaceae bacterium | reverse complement strand
CTGGACTTCACGTTTCAGATACCGAATAACCAGTACGACTGGATCCGCAGGAATCTGGCCGACGAGCTGCGGGTCGCGCCTTACTTGAGCACCTATTTCTATCAGATCAACATCAGCCAGCCGCCTTTTGATGACGTGCGCGTGCGCAAGGCGCTGTCGATGGCCATCGATCGCGAGATCATCACTGATCGGGTGACCGGGGTGGGCGAACGCCCGGCCTATGCGTTCGTTGCCGACGGCGTGGCGAACTACACCTCGGCGCGCTATGAATGGGCTGACTGGCCGGCGGAGCGGCGCCATGCCGAGGCGCGGCGGCTGATGGCCGAGGCGGGCTTTGGCCCGGATAACCCGCTTCGCTTCGATGTCCTCTACAACACCAGCGAGAACCACCGGCGCCTTGCCGTGGCGGTCGCCTCGATGTGGCAGGAGGTGCTCGGCGTAGAGGCCTCGCCCTACAACCAGGAGTGGAAGGTGATGCTGCAGACGCGGCGCGACCTGTCTGCATGGCGGGTCATGCGCTACGGCTGGGTCGGGGATTACAACGACCCCTACACTTACCTGGAAATCAACAAGACCGGTCACGGCCAGAACACGACGCAGTGGTCCAACGCCGAGTACGACGCGGTGCTGGCGCGCGCCAGCCAGACACGCGATATGCAGGCACGCGCTGCACTGCTCGCGCAGGCCGAGACCATCATGCTCGACGACTACCCGATCATCCCGCTGTACTTCTACGTCAGCAAGCACTTGGTCAAGCCGCATGTGGTGGGCTTCCAGTCGAACATCATGGATCGCAACTACTCGCGCCACTACCGCATCGAACGCGAGCGCTGAGCGCGGCTACACGGGCGGCAGGTCCTCGAGACGCTCGATCGTGATCAACTGCTCGAGCGCCTCTTCGAGCTCGACGCGACCTTGCGCGGTCGCGGCGTGCAGGTATGCATGCAGCTGCGCATCTCCCGCGTTGCGCTGCTCGCACTGCGCGCAGTAGTCCTCGAATGCGTAGAGCTGCCCGACCAGCGTGGCCAGGTGATGCGGGCACTCGCAGCCGACCTGGGTGGCAGACTCGCGCAGGCGGGTCAACCGCGCCGCGCTGAAGCGTCTGCGGGGAATCTCGCCGGCGGGCTCGGGTATCAGCGCAGGCGCCGGTGGCTCGACGCGCGGCGCACCCACGGCGATGCAGGCGCGAACGATATCTTCGGGCTCGGCGGGGCCGCGCACGGCGGCCACCGGCAGGGCCCTGAGACTGGCGATGCTGGCAAGGTTGCCGAAGTCGTACATCACCACCGCGCGCGCAGCGCCCACCGCGTGCATGCAGCCAAGCACAGCCTCCCGCGTGTCTTCGTGTACGCCGGTGAACTCCAGCACGACGACGTCGGGCGGGGGTGCCAGCGCGAGGCTCTGACAGGCACCCGGATCGGCGTGCACGGCCACCACCTCGATCCCCCGCCACGGCACATCCGCGCGCAGCATCGCGGCCAGCCGTTGGCCGAACACCGCGACGCGGATCAGCGCCTGCTCGCCGACCCCGCTGGCGCGCGCGCCCAGCGATGCGTCCAGCCGCGCGTTGAGTTCGTCGGTGGGCAGCACCGCGACGTGACTGACAGGTTCGCCCAGATCCACCAGCGACTTGATCAACGACAGCCGCTGCACGTCTTCCTGGCTGTACAGGCGTCGGCCGCCCGAGCCTGTGCGACGCGTACTCACGGCAGCGTAACGACGCTCCCAGGCGCGCAGGGTGACGGCCTGAACACCCGTCAGACGTGAAACCGCCCGGATGCCGTAGACCGGTTCGGTTGCCTTCGTCTCAGTCGCCATCGCTGTTCCGGGCTGTCGCCGCCACCATCCCTGGCACCCCTGCCGGCCTGCCTGGCCTGTTCGGCGAATCTAGCATAGCGGCGACCCCGGCGCCCCGCGAGCCTTACAATGCGCTGGTGCGCGCAGCCCGGCGCCACCCGGACGGGAGACATGATGTCGAGTTTTTTCAAGCGCACCACCTTCGTGGTCAGCGACGCACGCGCCGCAGCTGCGTTCTATCAGCACGTCTTCGGCATGCGCGTGTGGTATGACAACGAACTGGTCCCCGACGCGGATTTTCCACCGGCCGCGCCGCCGGGCAGCCGGGTGCACCTGGTCATCCTGCAGGCCGACGATCCGGTGATCGGCAAACTGGGATTTCTGCAGTACCTGGACAATCCTCCCGAGCGCCCCGCGCCGAAGAGCAGGCGAAAGGTGCTGCTCGGCGAGCCGATCCTGGTGTTCGAGACCGACGACATTGCGGCGGTGGCCGCACGCGTGCGCGAAACCTCGGCGCATATCGTCGCAGGACCCAGGGACTGGGAGGTTCCGGCCGTCGAGGGCAACGGCGTGATCCGTCTGACGACGATGTCGCTGTTCGACCCGGAGGGCATCTATATGGAGATCGGCAGCAAGCGGCCTGCGTCGGACTGAACGCGGGTCGCCCAAGAACCCAGGCTCACCGCGCATGATCGGCAAATGTCGAAAAACTTTACAATTGTCTTCCCCTGCGCGTGGTCATGCCCGGCAAGACTCTGATACATAAAGGTTATTTTTCCTGGCACGAGTTTTGCTCTATTTATTGCCAGACACGTAAACCGATCTTCAATCCGGAGTCACCTCCATGCAGCAGTCCCGCCTTGCCGTCGCAGCCCTCGCCGCTGCCCTCGTGTTCAGCGCCCCGTTGGCGCAAGCGAACACCATCCAGCTGACCTACGAGAACAACCTCGGCAACCCGGTCGGGCGCATCACCGACGATGGCGACCGCAGCCCCACCATCCGCGCGGGAGAGTTCGAGTTCTCCACCGCCGGTGACACGCTGTACTGGGACGACGGGCTCTCGGCTTTCTGCATCCAGATCGACACGAACCTGGCGGGCAGCGCCGAGTACGAGATCGTCAGCGGGCTGGGCAGCTTCAGCCCCACCCAGCAGGGGCATATTGC
>CAYLNP010000235.1:0-1218 GCA_964384925.1 uncultured Woeseiaceae bacterium | reverse complement strand
GCCCTGTTCTCGAACTACTACGCCGCCTCCAAGGCGAGCAATGTCGCAAGCGCCGCGTTCCAGCTCGCGCTGTGGGAAATCATCAACGAGGACCAGGCGGCACGCGACTCGGGCTTCAGTCTGAACAGCGGCTCGTTCCGGTCGACCGGCTTTGGTGGCGCAATGAACCTGGCCAACCAGTGGCTGGCCAACCTGGGCAGCGATTCGGGCGCCTACGAGTTCTACACGTTCATCTCCGCCGATTCGCAGAACCTGCTGGCGGTGCGTGCGGTGCCCGAGCCCGCAACCCTGGCCCTGCTGGGTGCAGGCCTGCTCGGCGGTGCGCTGATCCGTCGTCGCCGCAAGGCCTGATCTGCGCATATACGCTGGTCACACAGGCCGCAAGACAACGCCCGCGTCATCGCCGACGCGGGCGTTTTTTTAGAGCGGGATATTGATGGCGCAGGGATCCTGTGTCAGATCGCGGCCGTAGGTATGCAGCGTGATGGCCGAGGACTGATCGGCATTGAAGATGCGATGGGGGTACTGTATCCCGGCGCGTACCCAGCTGACGTCGCCGCGCACGCAGCAGATCTCCTTGCCAGGCAGAGCACCGTAGCCGGGTTCGAACTCGTAGAGCGCGACGGTCGGCCGGCCCTCGTACACCGCCACGACGCCCCATGCGGAATGCCCGTGCACCGGTGTCGCCTGCCCCGGCATCCACACGATCGCCAGTACCGTGAAGCGCCCGTCGGGATCGGCATACAGCGTGTGGCGCGTATACTTCTGGGCACAACCGGTACGCTGTTCCGGCGACAGCAGATCCTGCTGGCACGCAAGCTCTGCCAGGGGTCCGGCCACCTGGGCCGGGATGGCGGCAGTGTCCGCGCAGCTCGCGAGAATGCGCTCGACCCGGGCGACGTACCGCGCCAGCGCAGGCTGCCGGGCTGCCGGATACCGCGTTTCCGCGACAGTACGCGGTACCGGGCGCGTGGCTTCACGAAAGACTGCGGACATCGGAACCTCTGACTCATGCGGAAACTACAATCAGGTTAGCAGGGACCGGCTGGAAATCCGTTACGTATTTTTCAATAATTAGACCGAATAAAGAAAAATATTTTCCAACATCGCCCATCAGGAGTGAAATTGGACACGATTGACGCCAAGGACAAGCAGATTCTGGCCCTGCTGCAGGAAGACGCGATGATGCCGGCCACGGAAATCGCCGATCGGGTCGGG
>CAYLNP010000234.1:0-4212 GCA_964384925.1 uncultured Woeseiaceae bacterium | reverse complement strand
AGGTGGATGCGATCGTGGCAGAGACCGAACGCGTCGCGGCCGAAACGTACTCGTTCGGACTGTTGCGCGATCTCAGCTACGCGGTGCGCGGCGGACGGGTACCGAAGTCGAAAAAATTCATCGCCGACCTGCTGGGGCTGGCACCGGTGCTGTGGACCACGCCGGAAGGCCTCGTCACGGCCGGTGGCGCCATCTTCGGCCGACGCAGGGCACTGTCGAAGTTCGTCGATCATGTGCTCAGGCGCATCGACACGACGCGCGCCTGGCGGGTCTCGGTGGGCGATGCGCAGGACCCGCAGGGCGCCGACTACCTTGCGGCAGAATTCACGGCAAGGTTGCCGAACATCGCACATCTGTACCGCGCCGAACTGGGCTCGGCGTTCGGCGTGCACGGCGGACCGGGCACGCTGGTCGTGGCCTTCCAGGCGGCCGACGGTGATCCTGCCGCACTGGACGACAGGGCTGCATGCAGTCCCTGATCGGCCATCTCTGGGTGGTTGCGCTGGTGGGTCTGGGCGTGAGCGGCCTGGCACTGCAGCGACGCTTCGCCTCGCTGCGCCGGCTCATCGCCGATCACCACGCTGAGCTGGCCGCCGAACTCGACGCAGCTGCGTCCGGGCAGGATATGCTGCCAGGATTGGTTGCGACGATACGCTGGCTGGTCGCGGGCCAATGGGAGCGTGTCGATGACCCGCTGCTGCAGGCTTATGCCGCCACCTGCCTGCGGCTGATACGACTCAGCCTCGCGTGGCTCGTCGGGTTGCTGGCGGCGCTGCTGCTGTGGGGGTGACGGCACTCGCAGTTGCAGCTTGACGGGCACGCCATCCTGCCCGGGCTCTGAACTCACGGCGATGACATCCTCGCCGATCTGTAGCTTCTCAGGTGCCATACCCATCTGCGCAAGCGCATCGCCGATCGCGCGTGCCCGAAATCGGCCGATGCGCTCAAGCGCGCTGCGCTCGATACGCTCGGTGGCGACGAGCGCAGCAAACACGGCGCGATAGTATGGCGCGCGGGCCGCGGGCTCCCCGGCGGGTTCGTATTGCGCCGCAATCGCTTCGAGTTCACTCGCCGACAGGCGTTCGGCAGCAAACTCGTCGAGCACATCCTGGGCCCGTGGTGACGCGAAATCCACCGCGCGCGCACGGGCGCGGAACTGCGCCCCCGCAGTCGCCAGCGTGACGTGAAGTTCGATCTGCTGACGTGCCAGCGCATCACGGTCGAGCACAGGATCGATGTGCGCCGGCACGGTCAGGCCCAGTCGCGGGCGCTGCGCCAGCGCCTCGACAAGCTCGCTCAGCGCAAGCGTATCGGCCTGCGTAAGCGCCGCGCCGCCCGGCTCAAAGCTCACGTACAGGGGCAGCGGCGCCGCCAATGCAAGGCTGCGGCCGAGCGTCATGGCCGGCGCCGCGACAGCCATGTGCACAAACTCGCGCAGTGCCTGTGTCATCGAGGCGGTCACCGGTTGGGCGTCAGCGATCTCGAAGGGCAGTTCCAGGCGGACATTGCGACGTTGATCCTCCAGCAAGGCCAGCAGCAGCGCCGCATCGATCTGGGTTTGTGATGTTTCCTGCAGATTCAGCGCCTCCTGGCGGTCGTTCGCCCAGACCAGATTCGACGCGACGATGTCGAGTACCGCTGTCGACAGATTTCCCCGCGCATCGCCCTCGGACCGCAGCTCGATGCGGGCCCGCCCCGCATCGATGGCACGATCGAGCGCAGGCTCGAGCATCAGCGACAGCGGCTGCGCCCCGACGTCGTGTAGCGTTACTGCGACCGAACGCGAAGGGCCGGACGTGGCGGCTCGGGTGGAGAGGCTGAAATGACCGGCAACCGCAGATTGGCCCGCCAGGTGCAGTTCAATGTTGCCGTCAGTACCGCCGTGAAGCGTCAACGCGCCCTCGAGCTGTGAAAGCGCAAGCGTCCCGCCGTCACGCTCCTGCAACGAAGCCTCCGCAACACCCAGACGCCCCGCAGCGTGTGGAACGGCATCCTGCAGATCGAGCGTGGCGACGAACGCATCGACCTCCATGACCGGCGCGATCAGCGCAACACCCGACAGCACCGGCAATCGCAGCCCCTGCACATCGCCCCGACTGGGCAGTACCTCAACCGCCGGCGATCCCGTCGCGGCCGGGCGCATGCGCAGCGCACCTTCAAGCACCACGCGGGCGCCCATCGCGTCGTCAATCTCGAGCATGTAGGGCGCAGGGTCAGTCGTCACGTCACTGTCGAGTGAGCGAACCATCAGCGAGATGCCTGTCGCAACCACGACATGGTCGACCCCCTCGGCGGGCGGGTGCATGCGGATCTCGCCATCGTTGATACGCAGCTCGTCGATTCGAAAGGGCTCGGATTCAATGAGCATCTCAAGCAGTCGGTCAGGCAGCGGTGATTGCGGCAGCGCTTGCGTCGATGTGCGTGCGGCAAGCGTCAACGTCGGCTGCTCCAGCGTCAGCGTCTCGAGCATCGGGCGGCCGCCGAACAGTCCTCGCAGACGCACCCGGTACTCCACCAGGCGCACCGTCAGGCTTTCGCCTGACTCGGTGGCCGCGATATCCACGTCATCTAGCACGACCTCCAAACGAAACGGATCAACGCGAAGCTGCCCGATGCTCAGCACAGAACCTGTGGCATCAGCGGCGCTGCGCACCAGCACGCGCTCCACCACGCCGGGCGCCAGAAGATAGCCCACTGCTGCATAGGCTGCCACCAGCAACGCCACCGCGCCGGCCATCAGCACGACAAGTCTGCGCGCACCGGCCCGGGACGGTGTCGCGTCCCCCGCGAGCCGGGTGCTTCTGAAAGCGTCTTCTGGCGTGTCATCCATGGCCTTTCGCGATGATACGCCCAATACACGGCACGACTTTGCGTTGCCGGGGTCAAAGGTATATCGTGATTTTCACGACCCCAGCTCAAGGCACAGCCATGAACAGGTCTGTCATCTTTGCGCTCGTGGCTGCCGGCATCGTTGTCCTTGCAGCCATCGGATATTTCGCGTTGCGCACCGCGCCGGAACCCGGTCCGCCGCCGATCACCGGCCCGGAGCGCGCCGAGGATGCGCGGGCGGTGATCGATCAGCTCGAAGGCGCGCCCACGCCCGACTACGACGCCGCGTTCAGCGACGCAGAGCGCTTCCAGCGCGAAGGCCAGCTGGCAGACGCGCAGCTGCTGTATTTCTTCGCCGCGCGTGGTGGTCATGCTCAATCCGCATTTGCACTTGCAACGATGAACGACCCGCTGCATCACTCGGCGAGCACCAGCCTGCTGCCGCAGCCCGATGCCTTCCAGGCGTATCGCTGGTACACAAGCGCGCAGGACCAGGGGCTGGAGGCGGCGCAGGCACGCCTGGATGCCCTGCGGACCTGGGCCCGGGATGCGGCGCAGGCGGGTGATGCCGAAGCCGAGCGTCTGCTGCTGCAGTGGCGATAAGGAGATCACCCATGCGAGCACTGCTGATCATGCTGGTATCGCTGGCCGCCCTGGGGCTTTCGCTGGCCACGCCTCACGGCAGCGCGGCAGCGCAGCAGGCCCGTCCGCTCACCCTCGAGGGTAAACAGGCGCTCTACCAGCGCGTGGTGGCTGTTCCGGGCGCTGCGATCGGTGCCGCGGCCGGCGCACGCGCGACCCAGCCGGTCACGCCGTTTACGGTGTTCTACGTGTACGCTCGCGAGGATATCGACGGCGAGCCGTGGCTGCGGGTCGGGCTGGACAGCCGTGGCAATATCCGCGGCTGGCTCCCCGCCAGCCAGGCCGTGGCATGGCGCCAGACCCTGACCGTCGGGTTCAAGGACACCGCAGAGCAGCCACGCGCGATGCTCTTCGAGGACCGTGATGCGCTGATCGGACTTGCCGAGAGCAACGACGTCGATGCCTACCGCTTGCTGCGCGAACGCGCCGCCCAGGGCGATGTCGCCGACTCGCCGGTGGCCGCACTGCAGCCCGAGGGCTTCATCGACATCCGCCGCAACTTCTACCTGGTGCCGATCTTAAGTCACGAGGATGTGCTGGCCGGTGACTACCAGGCCCGCCTGCTCGAAGTCGCCAGCGTGCCCCTGAGCTTTTCAGCCGCCAACGATCCTTACCGTGCAGGGATCGTGTTCGTGATCGACACCACCGTATCGATGCAGCCCTACATCGAGCGCACCCGCGAACTGGTTCGTGATGTCTATCAGGAGATTGCCGAGGCGGGCCTGACCGACCGCGTCGCGT
>CAYLNP010000233.1:0-4217 GCA_964384925.1 uncultured Woeseiaceae bacterium | reverse complement strand
CGACGATACCGCTTCGCGGATCAGGCGCGGGGAATGAAAAATGGTGGAGCGGAGGAGGATCGAACTCCCGACCTTCGCATTGCGAACGCGACGCTCTCCCAGCTGAGCTACCGCCCCACGCGAAAGCGCAATGCTACCACCGGGTCTGCGCCAAGAGGAACACCCGTCAGGCTCTGACCACCGCAGTCGTCGACAGCGGCTCGGCGCAACGCCCTGCCACCCAGACAAGCGCGGGCAGGACGATGGCCCACATCAGCGACTGTGCTCCAAGCGCCATGACCGGATCCACGAGTGTCACAGCGCCCAGCCGCGAGCCGGTAAAATACGACAGCGGACTGCCGATGCCACCGAAGATCAGGGCCAGCAGGTAGCGATCGCGAAGCCAGCGCATGCTCATGTTGAGTGTGCCCGCAAAAAGCACCCACAGGGCGATGATCCACACAGGCGCCATCATCGGATGCAACTGCCCGGACGGGTACACCACCCATCCGGCAGCAGGCAGCAGGCTGTCGACCAGAGTGCCAATCACCACGGCCACGGCCAGCAGCACTGCTTCGCTGCGGGGATGGGCGATCACGCGCAGATGCCATGCCGTGGCAAACGCGACGAATGCCACCCCGACCCAGGGCCAGCCCCAGGCTCCGCCCAGCACACACGCCAGCCAGCCGATCTGGAACAGCACGAAATTGATCACGATCTGGCGGTTCAAGCGGGCTACTCCAATGCACGTGCGGCAGACTGGCCGCAGTCGTACGGCCATGTGGTGTACAAGTTCGGGGCGAGGCTGCGAGCGGATTCAGCAGGCACGCTACCATGGAAGCCCTGACCCTCTGACCTGCTGGAGCAGATCGATGCCTGGAGATACCCCCGCGTTGCGGATCCGCCCTGCACGCATCGAGGACCTCGAGATCATCGTCGAGTTCAACCAGCGCCTCGCCATGGAGAGCGAAGCCAGGGCGCTGGATCGGCAATGGCTGCTACGTGGCGTGCGTCGCGTGCTGGAGGACAACGCACTGGGCGTGTATTACGTCGCCACTCTGGAAGACCGGGTTGTCGGCCAGCTGATGCTCACGCGCGAATGGAGCGACTGGCGATGCGGAGATTTCTGGTGGATACAGAGTGTGTACGTGCACCTTGAACATCGCCGGACCGGCGTCTTCTCCGCGCTCTACGGCCACGTGCTCGAGCAGGCACGCAGCCGTGACGACGTCTGTGGCCTGCGCCTGTACGTGGAACGAGACAACACGCGTGCGCAGGCGACCTACAAACGTCAGGGCATGCATGCGACTGGTTACCAGGTCATGGAGATCGACTTTCGCGACGACCCCTGACCGGCACGAAACACTACAATGGGTCATCAGTGGATTCCGGAAGATTGATGACCCCCCAGCGCTACCGCCGCATCAGGACCATGCTCGCCAATCGACAGCCCGATCTCACGGTGCTGCTTGATCACGTCCACAAGCCGCACAACATCCACGCCGTGCTGCGCACCTGCGATGCCGTGGGTATCGGCGAGATGCACGTCACGGTGCGGGACGGAAGACTCAACCACCATGGTGGCATCGCAGGTGGCAGCCGCAAGTGGGTGGCCATGCATCTGCATGCGGAAATGTCCGGGATGCTGCGCATCGCCAGAAGCGCAGGCATGCAGATCATTGCCGCCCACCCCGGCGAGGGCTGTGTGGACTTTCGCGCGGTCGACTATACGCAGCCGACCGCGCTCTTGATGGGGGCGGAACTTTGGGGCATCAGTGCATCGGGTCTGGTGGCCGCGGATCAGCACATCTCCATTCCGATGGCAGGCATGGTCGCCTCGCTGAATGTCTCCGTCGCCGCCGCCGTCATCCTGTATGAAGCGCAACGTCAGCGGCAGGCGGCCGGAATGTACGGTAGGGCAGTGACTGATGCGGCCCTGCATGCGCAGCTCTTCGAGCTGGCCTATCCACGGCTGGCGGCGCGCTGTCGCAACAGGGGGGAGGCCTACCCTCGCCTGCGCGAGGACGGCACGCTGCCGTAGCGGCGTGCCGGCTAGCCAGGCGGCATCGGCGGCCGCGCATCACCCTGAAGTTCGAGACCGTAGTGCATCCGCAGCGTCTTGGTTTTGCCAAACCATGGAATGCTCAGGACATACATGTTGCTGTACTCGTCTGGACCCACCTCGGGGGCGCCCTTGTGGCCGCCAAGTTCCGCGCTCATCAGCGGCAGCTGGTCACCGCGGCCGACGACCAGCACGATCTTGCCCTTGTGGTCGTCCACGACCTGGTCCATGAGCTGGGCCAGGTCACCATCCTCTGCGGTGGTCACGGGCAGTTCCAGCAGCGTGGCGAGCGGCAATGCGGTCTGCTCGGCCACTGTCATCGGAACCGCATAGATCGCATCCAGCCCGCGGATGACATCCACATCGCCCAATGTGCGTGCCAGCAGCTCCGCGCGCCGCTGCCCCATCATCGACAACGGCCCGTCAGCTCCGATCGCTCCAGCCGGCTCGGCATGGCGAACCAGGATGATGGTAGTGGTCGCCTGGGAGTCGAAAAACCAGGCCGCGCCGGCGGCCACGATCGTGAACAGGACAATCGGCAGCAGCAATGGCGCGAATATGGGCTTTCGGCGCAGGCTGCGGTGGCGCTTTCTCATGGTGTCAACGACGCTCCCGGGGGTTGACCTTGCCTTTCTCGATGATCACGTACTCCCCCTCGATGACGCCGCCGCCGGAGGGGCCGTCATCATCCCCGTCGCCGCCGCGGCGCTGCTCGCGAAACTGGCGTCGCAGCCACCAGATACGAATCATCACCCCGATGATGACGATCACCATCAGGCCCAGGGCCATCACGAAAACAACGGCCCCTAGGAAGAATGATACGACCAGCGCGACCGCCGCGCCGATACTTGCAAGCACGCGGGTCAGCAGGTTGGCAGGCCCGGAAGGCCGACGGGGGAACTGAGATGCGCTCACGCACGCTCCAAATCATGATCAGGCCAGCATTTTAACTCATCTGATGCATGGCCGCCGACGCCGACTCCGCCCCGGGCGCTGAGCGCACCGCCCGGAAATTGCCCTAGAATGCGCTCATGAACTGGCGTTCCGAAGGCACCTCAGGCGCCCTTGCCCCCTTTCTGGGGCTGGGCCTCGCGTTGGCCATCATCACGACGGCTGCTGTCGGTGATACGACCCGGCTCAACGGCGCGGAGCCGCCGGCACCGGATTTCTCCAGCCTGGACGATCCCGAGGAACTCAAGGCTCGCTTCATCGAATACCTGCTTCCTTTCGTCGAGGATGCCAACCGTGCCATCGAACGCCGACGCGCGCGCCTCATCGGCATTGCCGACCGCCATGAGACGCGCGGGGCGATCACCCTGATGGATCGCTGGTGGCTGGCGGAGCAGGCCCGCGCCTATGCCGTCGACCTGGAGGCGCCGGTCGATCAGCTGCAGGAACTGTTGCTTCGCACCGATACCGTTCCACCGTCGCTGGCAATTTCGCAGGGCGCCATCGAGTCCGGCTGGGGCACCTCACGCTTCGCGGTGGACGGCAACAACCTGTTCGGGCACTGGTGCTTCGTGGAGGGCTGCGGCATGGTGCCGGACAGACGTCCCGCCGGGGCGCAACACGAAGTCGCCACGTTCAGCGGCACGGCCGTTGCCGTGCAGCGATATCTGCACAATCTCAATACCCATGAAGCCTATGCCCCTTTTCGTGAGTTGCGCGCTGAGGCCCGACGCCAGGACAGGCCGTTGTCCGGGCAGGCGCTGGCCGCCGGTCTGGCGCGCTATTCCGAGCGCGGTCAGCCGTACGTACGTGACGTTCGCCTGGTCATCCGTGCCAATGATCTCGAGGCCTTCGATGCGATTCCGTAACACCTGCTGCGTGGTGTTGACATCCTGTCTGCTCGCGCTGGGTGCCTGCGCGCAGGAAGCACCACCGGTGCACCCGCCCGTGGGGGAGGGTCCCGGCAGTGCCGTCGCGCTGGTCTATCACCATGTCAGCACCGACACACCGAGCTCCACGAGTGTCACGCCGGAACGCTTCGTCGAGCATCTTGAATACCTGGCCGAGAATGACTTCACGGTGTGGGCCCTGCCCCGCGTGGTCGAGGCGCTGCGCGGTGCCGAGCCGATCCCGCCGCGTACCGTGGTGCTGAGCTTTGATGATGCCTATCGCTCGGTCTACGACACCGCCCTGCCCGAACTGCAGGCACGCGGCTGGCCATTTACGA
>CAYLNP010000232.1:0-4241 GCA_964384925.1 uncultured Woeseiaceae bacterium | reverse complement strand
ATCGCGGCGCCGGACGGCACGCGCATCCAGCTCGTGGAGCTCGGCGACTGAGCACTCACCCGCTGTGGCAAGCACGCAGCGGTAAGGACGGCTACAGCCGGATCAAGCGCTCACCGAGCAGTCGGCCGAGTGTCAGTGCCGGCGTGAGCATCATGCCTGGCGCGAAGCCGGCGCCCATGGTCGCGCCACTGCCGAGCACCTCACCGGCAGCATACAGATTCGGAATCGGCGAGCCGTCACCGCGCACGACCCGCAGCCGATCATCGATGACCACACCCGTCGACGAAGTCGCCGAGCTGCCGAGCTGGGTAATCGCATAGAACGGCGGCTCGGCGATTGGCAAGGGTCTGTGATCACGACCCAAGGCATCGGTGTGGTCCGCCCTGACGTCCCGGTTGTAGGCCTCCACGGTCATTCGAAGTCCCTCGGGGTCGACACCGGCCGTCAGCGCGAGCGCCTCAAGCGACTCGGCGCGCGCGAACATCGGGTGCGTGTCGAAGTGCTCAAGCAGCCGTGCGCGACTCCAGCCGGAAATACCCACCGGCGCCTGCTCGAGTATCTTGTGGTCGAACACGATCGCGTACCGCAGGTCAGTCTGCCTTACCAGCGCGCTCGTGCGGACGTAGTCATCCGGCTCATCTTCACGGATGAAGCGCTGGCCTTCACGATTGACCCAGATCTCCCAAGGTTGGCGACGTTGCGGAATGGTGTCGAATCGCGCGTAGACACGCGCGCCATAGTTGTCGTCGGTAAGGATCGAGCCGCTGCCTGCACGGTGCAGCTCCTGGCCGCGCAGCCAGCCACCGGCCGACACGGCCAGCATCAGGCCATCACCCTGGGAGTGCGGGTAGGACGCGGCCGTGTAGGCAGGATGGCCGACGAGCAGCTCGAACAGCTGCGGGTTCATCGAGTAACCGCCGCTGCTCAGCAGGACATTGCGACCGGCAAAACTGACCGGAGCCCGACGCGCCGTGCCCGCCCGCACGCCGGAAATCGCGCCCGAGGCGCTGTTCACCAGACCATCGACGCGGGTGTTCAAACGCACGGCCACCTGGCCCGCAGCGACATGTGGTGCGAGCTGCTCGCGCAGCACGGCAAGAATGTCCCTGCCCTCGTTGGCACCCCAGAGATAGCGGCGGGCGCTATAGGACAGGCGCCCAGGCGAGGCGCCCGTGATGGGATGCCCGTCCAGCGGTACGAGGCCGCCGTCGAGCAGCCAGTCGATGGTCTCACCGGCATGATCGGCGGTCAGACGAATCACCTGGGGATCTGCATCGCCCCGACTCAACCGCATCACGTCGTCGAAATGCCGGTCGGGGGTGTCCTCTATCCCCAAAGAACGCTGCAGCCGTGTTCCGGCGGCGCTGACCTGCCCGTTGGCCAGATGCAGCGTGCCGCCGATATCGTCAGCGGCATCCAGCAGCAGAACCGATGCGCCGCGTCGGGCCGCGAAGATTGCGGCCGGCAGCCCCGCCGTACCCGCCCCGACTACGATCATGTCCCATACGCGCTCGCTGGCGCGCGCGGAACCTGCCCAGAGTGCGGGCGCACTCAGGGCAAGCGTTGAAGCGATGAACCGCCGGCGTCCTGGCTGCATGACATCCCTGTCCCGGCGCTGCCGCGCCTGTCGCTCAGAAAGAATAGGTCGCTGTGACACCTATCTGGCGCTTTGGCGCTTTCGGCACTTGAAAACCGCGAACGAACGCCGAAGTCCGATTGCTGTCTCCGATCGGCAGCGGGTTCTCGAAATCCAGGAAGCGGATCACCGTAGGGGGTGTTCGATCGTCAGTCAGGTTATTGACGAACGCCGACACCGTCCAGTTGTCGCGCTGCACGCCCGCACGCAGGTTCAGAAGGTTACGATCACCCGTGTGCGCAAGGTTGAAGATCTGTGCGTACTTGCGCGAAGTATACGAATAATCGGCCCGGACGAAGGCGCTCAGGCCCGCACCCAGATCGAACTCGTAGCGCCCGAACAGATTGCCTTGCGTCTTCGGTGAATTAGGCGTCTGGTTGCCACGCACGGAAGGGTCGCCGAACAGTGCTGCAGCTTCCGGGTCGTCGAGCTCGCGGAACTTGGCATCGTCGTACGAAAACCCCAGGCCGGCGGTGAAGCTATCGGTAAACGCATTAGTCGCCTCAATTTCGAAGCCATTCACGCGAGTCCGCCCTGCGTTTGTCACGACGGAGATCGGCCCAGTATCGACCACAACATTGCCGGTGAGCTGCTGCTTATCCCAATCGATCGTGTAAACGGCCGCATTCAGCAGCAGACGCCCCTCATTGAAGCTGCTCTTGAACCCGAGCTCAATATTATCCGACTGCTCCTCATCCGCAGTCACGAACTCTGGTGGCAGCAACGGGTTGGCATTGATGAAACCAGGCTTGTTGCCCTGCGCATAGGACAGGTAGAGCAACATATCATCGGTGACCGCCCAGTCGACGGTCAATCGCGGCGACGTACTCGTGAACTTGTTTTCAAACAGCGGGGCCGTCGGCCGTGCGACGGGATTATTGTTGCCGATCTTGTCCTGGGCGTAACGCAGCTCCAGGCTTGCCGACACGTTGTCGGTCAGCTTGTAGGACAGCGAACCGAACACGGCAACATTGTCGATCCTTGATTCGCCTTCATCTACCGTACTGCCGTTCAGTCGGTCTTCACGGAAATCGCGCTGGCTGTTGTAGTAGTACACACCAGCGAGCCAGCCCAGACGCTGTTCCGCGCTCGACTGGATGATCAGCTCTGAAGACTTCTCGGTACGATCGCTGACGGCGATGCGATTGAAGTTGCCGCCCAGTGCAGTCGAGTTGGCGGTAAGATCGACGTCATAGCCGTAGGTCTGATCCACGTTGGTGTAGCCGCTATTGGAGCTCACGGTGAAATTTTCGGTTGCCCACTCGAAAAACAGCGCAACGCGACGGGAGTTCCGGTTTATGCCGGCATCATCACCGAACAGATCGAGGTTCTGTGTGACCGGAATATCCGTACGTACTTCGCCGCAGTAGTACTGCTGACGGACATCCAGGAAGCAATTGTTGTCGAAGCGACGCTGCAGGCTGGATGCAAGCGCGCCGTCGTTGTCACGGCCCAGCCCGACCATGAACCTGGCGGTGAAATCGTCGGTCGGCCGGTATTCGAGAGAACCGTTGAAGTTCCTCGAACTTTCGTCGCCGACCCGCTGGTTGTCGAGCTCGTTGCGATAGAAGCCGCCGAAGTCGTAGGTGCGAAAGTGAGCCATGTAGAACAGACGGTCCTCGATTATCGGACCGCGCGACAGAAGGTTGCCCTCGAACTGACCGTAGTCGGCAATCGTACCCGTCACCTGATTCTCGAACTCGTTGGTTGGACGTTTGGTCACCAGGTTGATGGCGCCCGCGAACGTTGCACGACCAAAAAGCGCGGCCTGCGGGCCCTTGATGACTTCGACGCGCTCGACCAGGTCGAACGGGAACGACAGAATCGAGTCACTGAACTGGAGGCCGTCGATAAACACCGAGACGTTGGACTCGCCGAGGATTTGCGACATGCCGCGTATCACCGGCCGGCTAGTACCGCCTTGAGCACCGAAGCGGTTCTGACGCTCGAACGAGAAACCCGGCGTGAAAGTGCTGATGTCAGCCATGTCACGCAGGCCCTGCTCCCTGATCTGCTGGGCACCGAACGCCGAAATGGATATCGGCACATCCTGCAGACTCTCTTCGGTCTTTCGCGCAGTGACGACAATCTCGCTGATCGCCTGCGCCAGACCGGTGCCTGGCAGCGCGACGACGCCTGCCCCCAAAAGAACGGCCTTCACAGCCACGGAAACTCTACGTGCCATATCAATCCCCAGGTTGTGCACTGCGCAAGAGAAGGTTTCGGCGCACGTAACTCGGTACGCCAGATCTGTCCGGACAAAGTCGAACGAATGCTCGCAGACTTCGCCCACCGGGGCAAGTCTCATGTCGCAGGATGCCCAGACCAGGAAAGCACCAGCGTTCTGCCGCCGCCAGCACTGCGGCATTGCCCGTCAAAGAAATGGTACGTACCTCGCGAACCGGTATCATGATCGTATCCACTACAAGCCAGGGCGTACGCGACTTCACGAGAGCACATTTCATGCCCGCCAATTCGACGAATTCACGAGACGCGACTGCCTCGTCTGCCAGGAACGCCCACCGAGCCGCTGCAGACTTTGTCCGCATAGTCGGAACCGAACACGTCATTACCGACGCGGCCGAATGCGCGGCGCTGTCGAGCG
>CAYLNP010000231.1:0-4251 GCA_964384925.1 uncultured Woeseiaceae bacterium | reverse complement strand
ACCCTGCGCTATGTGTCCGAGGGCGGGCGCCGGGTCATGCGCATCGAGCCTGACGGTGCAGGCCAGCTCGCCGATTTCCTGCAGCTTGCGACCGATGATCCGCGCAGCACCTGCGGTATCGCCACGCTGCCCGATGGCGGCCTGCTGATGGCCACGGGCAAGGGCTGCTGTCGACTGGATGCCGCCGGCAACATCGTCGAGGACTACGACGTACCGGTCGAGCCAGGCTGGTCACGGGTCACCCTCGCGGCTGACACGGGGTCCTTTTTTCTGAACAATTTCTTTTCCGGTGTGGTCGAACGCCGGTCGGTGTCGGGGGGTCGCGTGCTGACACACCACAACATTGGCCGGAAGTATTCGCTGTGCGGGCTGGTCGAGTATCCGGCCCGCTGACCCGTTTCGGACAGGAGACCAATCGTGCGCAAAGGAAAAACATGGCAGGCCCTGGCAGGGCTGGCGGGACTCGTGGCACTGCTGGCAGGCCCCGTGGCGATCGCAGACAACGGTGTGTTCCACCGCGGCCTGGGCAACGAGCCGCGTACGCTCGATCCTCACCGCGCGATCGGCACCTCGGCCTCCATCCTGATCTACGACCTCTTCGAGGGTCTGATGACCGTCGATGCCGAAGGCCGCCTGGTGCACGGCGCCGCCGAGCAGTGGGAGGTCAGTGACGATGGGCTGGTCTACGTCTTTCGGCTGCGCGAGAACCTGCGCTGGTCGGACGGCAGGCCCAAGACGGCAGAGGACTTCGTCTACTCCTTCCGCAGACTGATGGATCCGAACACCGCCGCGCGTTATGCCTCGTTTCTTTACCTGATCGAGAACGGCCGTGCCGTGAACACCGGCGAGCAGCCACTCGAGACTCTGGGGGTGCGTGCACTCGACGAGCGCCAGCTGGAGATCCGTCTGAACAATCCGGCGCCTTATCTGCCGGACCTGATGGCTGCAGTCGCCGCCGTGGCGGTGCCGGGCCACGCCATCGAGGCGCATGGCCAGCAATGGACGCGCCCGGCGAATTTCGTCGGCAGTGGCGCATACATGCTGACCGAGTCCGTGCCCCAGACTTATCTGCTGGCCGAGCGCAACCCCTACCACTACGATGCCGAAAACGTCGTCATCGAGCGCGTCTACTACTATCCGCTGGAGAACGATTCGGCGAGCCTGCAGCGCTACCGCGCCGGTGAGCTCGACTTGACGCTGCGCTTTCCGCCCGACCAGACGCAGTGGATCCAGAGCAATCTGCCCGGCCACCTGCGTTCCTCACCCGGCCAGGGCACCGGCTTCATCCTGCTCAACATCTCGAAGCCACCGTTTGACGATATTCGCGTGCGCCGCGCATTGTCGCTGGCCGTGGATCGCGAGGGCATCGTCACCCGGCTGCTCGACGGCCAGGTCGAGCCCGCCTACTCGCTCGTCCCGCCGACCATCGAGAACTACACCCCCCAGGAGGCCGGCTTCCGGTCCATGACCATGCCGCAGCGCCTGGCAGAGGCACGCGAACTGATGCAGGCGGCAGGCTACGGCCCGCGCAATCCCCTGCCGGTGGTCATGCGCTATGACAGCCAGGACAAGAACAACAATGTGGTGGTGGCGGTGCGCGCGATGTGGCGCTCCGTCGGTGCCAATATGGAGATGGTCAACTCCGATTTCGGCGCCGTGATCGCCGACGCCCGGTCCGGCAACTACGAAAGCGCCCTGTATGCCTGGTTCGCGGCGTTCAACGACGCCTCGACTTTTCTGGGCACGCTGGACTCGACCAACCGCAGCACCAATTTCGCCCGGTACGGCAACGCCGAATTCGATGCGCTGATGGCCAGGGCCTCCGCCACCGCGGACCTCGATGAACGCCGCGAACTCATGCAGCAGGCGGAGCGGGTGGCCATGGAAGACCACGCGCTGATCCCGGTGTTCTTCTACGCCGGCCAGCGGCTGGTCAGCCCGGTGGTCAAGGGCTGGATCGACAACCCCCGTGCCGCCAACCTGACGCGCTACCTGCGCATCGAACGCTAGCTGCCGGGAGCGCAATCCACGCCAATGTTGCGTGACTCCAACATGCCTCAGGTGTCCGGAAGTTGACACTAAGTCATTGATCTGATAAACCGTCGTCACTGTATACAATGAACAACACGGCGACGGGGCCGCCTGTGTTGTCTGCACAACAACAATTGGCAGTGGACGGGCCGAATCGCCGGGAGGTGATTTGGCCCAGCGTTTCCAATCAATCATGAGGGCTTCACGTGAAAGGATCTTCGATCGTCAGGGCTGCAGTGCTGCTGGCACTGGGTGCCACCAGCGCCAGTTTCGCGCAGGCGCAGCAGAGCGCCGAACCCGCCGCGCAGCGCGGCGTGCTGGAGGAAATCACCGTCACCGCGCAGCGTCGTGAACAAAGCGCGCAGGACATCCCGCTTGCGGTCAGCGCCTTCAGTGAAGCCGACATGAGCCGGCTGCAGATCACCCAGACGCTGGATCTGGTGCGTCTGGTGCCGAACATGGTCGGTCACAACAACACCGGTCCGGGCAACTCCAACGCCTATTTCCTGCGCGGACTGGGCAACACCGAGTCCATCGCCACGTTCGACCCACCCGTCGGCACCTATGTCGATGATGTCTACATCAGCCGCCAGAGCGCGAACAACTACGCGTTGTTCGATGTCGAGCGCATAGAGGTGCTGCGCGGCCCCCAGGGCACGCTGTTCGGGCGCAACACCACCGGCGGCGCGGTCAACGTCATCACCAAGAAGCCGGGTGAGGAATTCTCGGGCATGGTCGAGGGCAGCTGGGGCTCGTTCAGCCACGGCATGCTGCGCGGCACGGTCGACGTCCCGGTATCCGAACAGGTTTTGACCAAGCTCTCCGGCTTCTATCAGGAGCACGATGGCTTTGTGACCAGCACAGCGACCGGCGAAAAGGTCAATCCAATGGAGAACTACGGGGTGCGCGGCGCCGTGCGCCTGCTGCCCTCCGATCTGCTGACCTGGGACCTGAGCGGCGAATGGGTCTATCTGGACGGCCTCAATCCGATTCGCACGCTGGCGGATTCCCGCGTGAATGCCACGGGCCTTTCGCGGAACCAGCAAGGCGATGGACTTCTTGAACAGGCGCTCAACGGTGGCGGTCAGCGTTCGGAGACCGAGACGCTGATGTTCGTCTCCAATGCCCAGCTCGACTTCGACGCCGTCTCCCTGCAGTTCATCACCGGCTACCGCGACGAGAACTGGAAGTACATCATTGATTTCGTACCGATCGGCGTGCCGGGTTTGGCCGGCTTTGCGATCGCCAACGAGCAGGATACTGAGCAGTTCACGCAGGAGATCAAGGCGGTCGGCACTTTCGCCGACGATCGCATCCGCTACACGGGTGGTGTGTTTTACATCCGCGAGAAAAACAGCACGGATTTCCAGGACATCGTGCCCGGGACGATCCTGCTGGATCGCGTCATGGACAACACGATGACCAGTATCGCCGGCTACCTGCAGCTGGACTTCTCGATCGGCGAGAAGTGGACGTTCTCTTCGGGGGGCCGCTTCACGCGTGAAAACAAGGATATTGCCTACATCAGTCGCAACGATCGCGGCGGAGTGTTCAATATCTCCACGCAGGAGCTGATCGACGGGGGTATCCCGGTCGAGCAGACCTTCAGCAAGTTCACGCCACGCATCGCTCTTGAATATGAACAGACCGACGACCTGCGATGGTTCATCTCGGGCACTAACGGCTTCAAGTCCGGCGGCTGGAATGCCCGTGGCACAGCACCGCACATCGCATCGTCCTACCTGCCGTTCGGCCCGGAAGAGGTGTGGTCCTATGAGGCTGGCATGCGTTCCGAGTGGTTCGACAACGCGATGCGACTGAATGTCACCCTGTTCTGGGCGGACGTGGAAGACCTTCAGCTCATCAGCGGTGTCGCCAACCCTCTCGGCGGTGTGCTGTTTCTGACGCAGAACTCCGGCGAAGGCCGTTACCGCGGTGTTGAAACCGAGTTCCGCTGGCTGCCGACCGACAATCTCAGCGTGTTTGCCAGCTTTGGCTTGATGGAAGCCGAGTACACGTCGATCCTGCCGCAGCCGGCACAGACCATCACCACCGACACCAAGCCGGTACGCGCGCCGGATGTCACCGGCAATATCGGTGCAGTGTATGCGATTCCTGCCCCAGGCCTGGGCGGTGAATTCACGATCGGCGGTGATGCGTCGTACACCGGTACGCACTGGACCTCATCGGGCAACACGCCGCCCGCATCGTATGTCTCGC
>CAYLNP010000230.1:0-4265 GCA_964384925.1 uncultured Woeseiaceae bacterium | reverse complement strand
CCGCCTGCCTGCTCGCCCCCCTGGCGTGGCAGACCGCGGCCGCCAACGTCATCGAGATCGACTACACCGACGTCACCGGCGGCTCGCTGCCTGACGGTGTGACCTACGAGGCACTGCGCAATGGCAGCGACGCTGCCGTCGAGGAGAAGTGTGCCGGCACCGGTGCGGATCTCATCTGCGGTGTAGGTGTGCGCGGTGGACATTCGGGAAATGAGATCGATGCCGCCGCCAACGAAAGCATCGAGTTCTTCTTCGACGAACCCGTTCTCATCGAGGCGCTGACCATCGGCCTGCTGTACGTCGGCCCAGCCTGGGGCGACCCCAACCACGGTGAGCGGGCTCGCTTCACCGCAACGCTGGCAGATGGCAGCACGGCCGCTGTGACCTTCCAGGTCAGTGCGGGCGGACTGGTCGGCACACTGCTGGGTGCGGATGGCTCGGCCAGCTACGAGCTGTGCAGCAACACCGCCGCAAACTCGCAGAACAGCGGCGGCTGCTGGAGCTTCAGCGGTTTGTTCGGTAATCAGCTGATCACCTCGCTGGCGTTCACCGCCGATTCGGTGGTCACCTCGGGCAATGATTCCGACTACGTGTTCGTGAACATGCGCGCGGTGCCGGAGCCTGCCATGCTGGCACTGTTCGGCGCAGGCCTGATCGGCGTCGGCGTTGCACGCCGCCGCCGTCGCAGCTAACAACAAGAGAGTCGACACAACGCCTTGGGGCCGCGCCAGCGATGGCGCGGCCTTTTTGCTTTCCGCACTCGCGGTGCTTTGTGGACTTCGCCTGAACGTGGTTCTGCGATAGCCAGGTGATCGGGGAATACAATGAACCCGAGTGGGTGGTGCTGCCAGGCCCGCCTGTCCGCTGAGCGGGCAACCCACCGCCACGTTTGTACGCCAGCGCACTCAGTGCGGCGACGCCCTTTCGGTATATTTCATCGTATCGGGCGCCCCCGATCGCTCGCATGGAAGTCTCAGCGCGGCCGCGATCCGGCGCTGTACTGCAACGGTAAGGCAGATGACTGACGACGGTGGAAATGACAAAGCCTTGAGCGCCGCGCTGCTGCGCGCGCTCGAGACGGCGCTGCACAACACCGAGGCGAATGCCGATCGCACAGCGGGTGCGGCGGCGGGGGCTTCACGTCGTGCCCAGGCCGGCGATGCGGTGCTGCTCGCGCTGTCTGCATGGCTTCAAAGTGATGCCGCCCACGCCGATGACATGCGCGGGGACCGCAGCGCGCGTCGTGACCAGCTTCGCGGCGCGCTAGACGCCTTGCTCTCCAGCAATTCATCCGCAACCCAGCCAGGGCAGCGCACCCGCGAACCCGAGCCTGCCCCGGCCGTGCGCCAATCCCATGCCACAGAGGCGCCAGACGCAGACTACATCCCGCCCGCCGGCGTGTCGCCCCAGCTGGCGCAGAAGCTCGCAGCCAAACTCGCCGCCGTCGCTGCGGCGCGGGAAGCCCCCGAACATGGGTCCACGCCCACGTTCAACGACGCGACGGACCCGCCGACCGAGTCGCAGGCGGTCCGGCCGCCGCCGCCCGCGGCATCCTCTGCGCACGAGGTGCCCTCCACTCGCCCGACAGTCGTCGGCGATCGCTATGAGCTGATCACCAGAGTCCATCAGCGAGTCGACCGTGGCGATCAAGCTGATTGCCGAACAGCATGCCGATGCGCTCGATGAGGCAACGCTCGCCGCGCTGGTCGATGTCTCCGGCGACCCCGGGTTGATGACCCTGCACACGGCCGGGGAGCAGAACGGTTGGCTCTACCAGGTGAGCGAATGGATCGATGGACAGACGCTTGAATCGCTCCTGCGTTCGCGTGCCGACGCCATGTCCTTTCTGGCCGACCTGCCCGAGTGGATGCGTCAGCTCGCCCGTGCACTTGAGGCCCTGCATGATGCAGGCTTCGTGCACGGCGACCTGAAACCCGCCAACGTGATGATCAGTCGCGACCACACCGCAAAGCTGATCGACTTCGACACGGTGTGCCGCGTGGGCAGCACAGCCGTCCTGCGCTCGCTGACACCTGCGTTTGCCAGTCCGGAGCGACGTGCCGGCCAGCCGGCAGACACGCGCGACGATGTCTACAGCATCGCAGTGATCGCCTATCGCCTGTTCCCCGGCGAGCTGCCGCACGGTGAGGAAGATCGCCGGTCCGTCGGGCAGCTGCAAGCCGTCCCGCCGCGCCCCGACGGGCTGGATACCGCGCAGTGGCAGGCGCTGCGTCGGGGCCTGGCTGCCGATCGCGCGCAGCGCACTGCATCGGTGTCGGAACTGGTCAACGAGATCTGGGAAACCGGCCGTCCCAATGCTTCTGAGCCGGTGCGGCGCAGGCGCAGTGCCCCGCCACCCCGTCGTTCCGGCGGCCGCCGTGCACTCGCGGCCGCGGCCGTGCTGACGCTTGCGATCGCCGCCGTGCTGACCTATCCGCAGGTACTGGGGCCTGACTACGGTCCATCGGTGCTCGAGCTGCGCGACCGTCTCTGGCCGGGCGCGGCACGCGTGCAGCCGGTGCCGGCACAACCCTCCGCGTCGGCTGACGCGTCGTTTACGATTGCCGAACGCGCCGCGGGCGAGGCAGGCGTGTCTGATGAACGCGGCTCTGATGAACGCGGCTCTGATGCACCTGTGGCTCAAGCGCCGGTGGCTGATGTACCTTTATCCGACCCAGCACTCTCGGAAGGCCCGGGCTCCGATGAATCACTACAGTTCGATGGAACACGATTGGATGAGCCGGCACCTGATTTTCCGGTGGCCGAGACACCGGTGACGGGCATAGCAACGCCCGAGTCCCTGCCTGACGATCCGGCACCCTCTGGGGATGCCGGGGCCTCCGACGCCGTTATGGTCGAGCCCGCGATCACCGAACCCGAAAGCACCGAACCCGCGATCGCTGAGCCGCCGCCTGGCGTGCCAGCGCCGGTCGGCTCGTCGACACCGCCTCCGCAGGTCAGCTTCACCGCAGCACGCCTCCAGGTACCCTGGAATGCCCCTGCCGCGATGGTGCAGGTACGACGCACCGGGTCGCTCGATGAACCGGCTTCCATTCGCTTCCAGATCGAGGCCGGGCTTGCCGAACCGGATGAGGATTTCATCGTACCCGCGGACAGCCGGGTGGAGTTCCGCCAAGGCGAGGATGCCGCGCTGATCGTGATCCCGCTGGTGCAGCGCACCGACACGCGCGGCACCCGCTCGCTGTGGGTGACCTTGATCGGGGACAACATCGACCCCGAGGGCATCAGCGAAATCCAGGTGGTGCTGATGAACGATGTCTAGCGAGAAGCTTGACGTTCTCATCGTGGGTGCAGGTGTCATCGGCCTGGCAATTGCGCGCGAGCTGGCCATCGCAGGCCGCGAAGTGCTGGTCATCGAGGCTGCAGACGCCATCGGCACACAGACCAGTTCGCGTAACTCCGGGGTCATCCACGCCGGGCTTTACTATCCCACCGGCTCGCTGAAGGCGCGCCTGTGCGTGGCTGGGCGAAAGCTGCTGTATGACTACTGTGGGGCGAAGGGGCTTGCGCATCAGCCGGTCGGCAAACTGGTTGTCGCCACCGATGAATCGCAGCGCCCTGCGCTCGAAGGGTTGGCGCGACAGGCAGTGGTCAACGGCGTCGAGGACATCGAGATGCTCGATGCCAGCGCGGCCCGATCGCTGGAACCCGAACTGCATTGCGTTGCCGCGCTGTATTCACCGAGCACCGGCATCGTCGATGCCTATGCGCTGATGCAGGCCCTGCAGGGCGATGCCGAAGCGCACGGTGCCGGCATCGTGTGCCGATCACCGTTTGTCGCCGCGCGCATTGCCGCAGGCGTACTGGAAGTCAGCGTCGGCGGGAACGAGCCGATGACGCTGCAGGTGGGCACGCTGATCAACGCAGCCGGTCTCGGCGCGTGGCAGGTCGCAGGCGCCATCGACGCGTTGCCGCCGAGCGCCATTCCGCGGGGTCACCTGGCCAAAGGCAATTATTTCGCGCTGGCGACGGGCCGCGTGCCCTTCCGTCACCTGATCTATCCGTTGCCGCGCGAAGAAGGCCTGGGCATCCATGTCGCGCTCGACGTCACCGGCCGGGCACGCTTCGGGCCGGACGTGGAATGGCTGGCAGACGAGCGTATCGACTATAAAGTCTCCGTCGCACGCGCGCCGCTGTTCGACGCGGCGATCCGGCAGTTCTGGCCTGGGCTGCCGAAGGCTGCCCTGGTGCCTGCGGATGCAGGTGTGCGGCCCAAACTCTCCGGGCCCGGAGAACTCGCCGCC
>CAYLNP010000229.1:0-4273 GCA_964384925.1 uncultured Woeseiaceae bacterium | reverse complement strand
AACGTGCTGCGCATCTACGGGCTGGCCGGGACCGGCGTCTGAAGGTGGGTTTTGGCTTTGTGCCCGCAGGGCGGTACACTTGGGCCGGCCAGGGGCGTGCAGCCTGCACAGCTCCCGTGCTGGAAGGTTGCTTCACACAGGAAGTTCAGGAGTAAGAACGGATGGTGAAAGTCATCGAACACAAGCTCAGTCGCGAGGTGAAGGCCTGGCTCAAGCGCGAGGCCGCCGAGCAGAAAGAACGCTACAAGCTGATCGTCGAGGAGCAGGACGCGCTGGCACCCAAGCGCGACAAGTGGGTCGCCGAGTTCCTCGAGCGCATCCAGACAAAAGGGTTCAATGTGCACGCAGACATGCGCCGCAAGATCCCCGCCTCCGAGATTCCGAAGCAGCCGCGCCGCAAGTTCAAGGTGGTGTTCTAGACCGGGCGTCCGCGCCTATTTCCAGTCCTGTGAGCAGACATCTGCCTCAGGACACGTCCAGCCAGCAGGAGTGACGCATGGCCCGCCCACACATTGAACCTTTCGTCGACCGCGACGTCCCGTTCAAGAAATTTACGCTGCCGGGTTTCGCCAAAGGCATGCACTACAAGATGTTGAGTCTCGACACCGATAACGGTGCGTGCTCGATGACGGTTATGTTCGAAAATGGCTTTTCCCAGCCACCAGGCATGAGTTACACGGACATGGAGATGTTCATCATGTCCGGTTACCTGGAAAGCGACGACAAGCGCTATGACCCGGGTACCTATTTCTGGGTGCCACCCGGCGTGAGCCTGCCCGCACTGCGCGCACCGCGCGGTTGCGTGGCGCTGATGTTCTACAACTACGCCGAACCGAGCTTCGTGGAGTCAGACGAGGACCACCAGCTCGGCGAGCGAGACCACCTGACCATCGTCAACGCCTATGAGAACTTGGCCTGGACTGGCACCAACATCTTCCCGGCCACCGCGACAGGCTGTCTGGTGAAGGTGCTGCGCTTCGACCAGCGCACCCAGGCGTTCACCTTCCTGTACTGCATGACGCCGAACTTCTCGCAGGACAACATTTCGTACCATGACTGTATCGAGGAGGCCTATCACATCTGGGGCACCTCCTGGATGATGCAGTTCGGCAACCTGCCCACCGGCGGCTACTTCTACCGCCCGCCCTACATCAACCATGGCGCCTTTGCCTGCAAACTCGGCACGCTGGCGCTGGGCCGAACAGACAGTCAGCTATACAATCATTTCCACTTCAATCCCTGGACCACGCCTGAGGAAAACCGCGAGCGCGCAGCCTCGCGAATCCTGTCGTGGAAACCCGAACTCTACCGCTGGATCGAGCAGCACGGCCACAACCACCCACACGTGCCGCACGACTTCGAGTATCCGGACGTGGGCGACCCGCACGCGATTGCCCATGCCTCCGGCGTGGCGCATGACCATGGCGATGGCCACGACCATCACCATCATGAAGAAAAGCCGAAGCGCCGCAAGAAAGCCAGCCGCAAGAAATAGATCAGCGGCGCGCCCTCACAGGGCTGTGGCCGCATAAAACCCCGTCACTTCCGAGCGACGGGGTTTTTTTTGAGCTATTCGCCTGCAGTCGACGTTGCGCGAAGCAGGTAGGCGATCAGGTGCGTGCGGTCCTCTTCCCGGCGGATGCCCGCAAATGCCATGCGATTGCCCGGTACGAAGCTGCTCGGGCGCACCAGCCACTCCTCCAGCGACGCCGGCGTCCAGACCACGCCAGAGGCTTTCAGCGCGTCTGAATACACGAAGCCGTCACGCTGCGCAGCCTGGCTGCCGAACATGCCCCACAGATTGGGGCCTGATGGCCTGTGCGCCTCGCCCTCTGCAAGCGAGTGACAGGCACGGCACTGCAGGAAGACTCGTTCACCGCGCTGCAGGTCGGCGGCGGCAAAACGCGGCAAGGCCAGGTATTCCTCGGCCGAGAGCACCTCGGCTTCGCGAGGATCACTCTGCGCCGGTTCAGCAGCGCCCGCCGGGGGATCCGCCGCAGGCGCCGGGGCCGGCGTGTCATCACGACTGCACCCCGCCAGGCCCACACAGGCAGCCAAGGCCAAGACGCTCAGGTATTTTCTGTACTCTGGCACTGCTCCACTCCTTTTCGATTTTTATCCCGCCAGCACCTTGCCGGCGCGTTCGTTCAATGCGAGCGCAGCGTACGGAAATACTGCTCGATTTCGCTGGCCTGCACAATCTCGCAATAGCGGCGACCGACATCGCGAAGATTGTCCTGATGCGGACGCTCATCCACATCACCGACGCAGTCTTCGGCCACGATCACCCGATAGCCGTGGGAAAACGCATCGACCACGGAGGCGCGCACGCACCCGCTGGTCGTGCAGCCGGTGATGATCACGGTATCCACGCCATGCTTGGTCAGGAAGGTGGTCACGGGCGTCAGAAAGAATATCGACGGGGCATTCTTGCAGAACACGAAATCATGATCGCTGTCGAGCACACGCGGGTCGATCTCGGTGCATGGATGCCCGTAGTAGAACTGGTCGTGCACGGCCTGGACCTTCCACCGCGGCATGTCCTGCTCACTGCCGTAGGCCGTATAGCAACTGGCCACGGGTACGTTGAACTCGCGTGCGACTTTGAGCATCTGGCCGGTGCGTTCCGTGGCCTTCTGCACCATGGGCAGGTTGCCGAGCGGATACTGGGGGTCGGTAAAGGCCAGCTGAAAATCCACGACCAGCACCGCCGGCCGGGCACCGAATTCGATGCGCTGGCTGGCATAGCCCACATCTGCATATTTGTCGGTCATCAGATCCCCTGTCGCTGCCACGCTGCAGCCCCCACAAGCGCATGATGCCCGGCAGGGAGCGGACCCGACAAGTCCGCGGATCAGTGCTCGCGATGGGCCTCCAACAGGCGGACCAGGCGATCCGGTTGGTCGATGAACAGCCCGTCCACACCGATCTGCAGCACGAACAGCTCCAGCAGCTGCTCCAGGCTCACGCCTTCGGGCAGTGCATCGGCGCGGAAGGTGTACGGGTGCACGAGAAGCCCTGCCGTGTGCGCATCGGAGACCAGCGAGGACAGCCGCGGGGTACCCTGGTCGTCGATACCCTGAAGAATGCGCGTGAGCGGGGGTCCGATGGCATCGGCATAGTCTGCGATCCTGGCCAAACCCTTCGGGGTATACATCGCTTCATAGTCGATGTCGTTCATCGCCCAGGCGTTTTCCCCCAGCAGCTGCACCAGCCGCAGGTCGGTGCCGAACTCGTCGCGCAGCCGGCGCAGCGGTTCGGGTTCGAAGGACTGGATCAGGCACAGGTCCGTGGCCTTGCGGTAGCCGTAGCGCTCCAGGATGTTCAGCACGATCGCCGTGATGTCGTGCCCTTCGGATTCATGAAAGGCCGGCGCCTTGAGCTCGGGGTAGATCCCCACCGCCCGACCTGTACTGCGGTTGAGTCCCTGTGTGAGTTCTATCAGTTCGGCCAGCGTCACGACGCGAAACTGCCCCTGATCTGCCGGGAATCTGCCCGCGTAGCGCTGCTCGCCGGTGTCAGGTTCGATGCGCTCGTTGACGCTGAGGCTGCGAATCTCCTCCAGCGTGAAATCCACGACGTAGTTCAGGCCGTCGGCACGCGCGCGATCAGGGAAGCGATCGCGCACATCGGTCACTGCATCCAGGTACACGTCGTGCAGCGCGATGGCCTGCCCGTCGCGCGTGATGACGACGTCAGGCTCGAGAAAGTCCGCGCCCTGCGCATAGGCGTAGGCATAGCCGGCCAGGGTATGCTCCGGCAGGTAACCCGACGCGCCCCGGTGCGCAATGACCGTGGGGGCCGCGGCCACCGATGCCACGCCGCTCAGCATCACCGACATAGCCGCCACAAGGGCCAGCCACCGTACATTCAACAGCCGCCGTGCATTCATGCGTACACCTCGCGCGCATCCCCGCCAGATTCGTCTATGATCGAGCGCAGTATTAAAGCACGGCCCTGTTGACGGGCGATGACAAGGCGCTGTCAACTGCGGGCGTGTCCGGTCACGCGCCTGTAACCGGACAATGCCACGATCCGCTGCCGAATCGTTTGTTCCCAGCCTAGGGGGTTGGTTTGTCATGGCCAGACTTGTCGCGCTGCTGTTGTTTCTCATCCTGCCTGCGGGGACCACGCTCGCCCAGGAATGTGCGGCCGGAAGCCTGGCGTCGCACCTGTGTGACCGCAATGGCGACCTGGTGGCGGATCCGCCCGGGAACGCCCGGGAACACCGCGATCCAAGGGTTCTGATCTTTGCCTATACACCGGTCGAGGA
>CAYLNP010000228.1:0-4292 GCA_964384925.1 uncultured Woeseiaceae bacterium | reverse complement strand
CAAGGCCATGCGCCTGCTGGAAGTAATCGATTGCGAAAGTGCGAAACGGAAACACCGTGGCGTAGAACACCACACACAGCGCGACGATGTACCAGTACGAGCGGCTGAAGGCATACATGCGCCGCAGGTCGAATTTCTCGGTGACCGCCGATGTCCCCAGATCGATGCGACCGACCGCGCGGCGCTCCAGCATCCAGTAGAGCATCGCAGCGGTCACCGAAATGCCTGCCACTGCCGTGGCGAGCCAGAGCGGGTCCTGCCAGTTGGTGTACAGCGGGCTCGCAAACGAGGTCGACCAGTCCGCGGAGGCCGAGCCCAGTCTCGAGATCGACAGGTTCATGCCGAACGCAAAGCTCAGCTCCCTGCCCTTGAACCACTTTGCAAGCACCGTGGTCGCGGCGACGATCAGCGGTTCGGCCCCCAGGCCGAGCACGAAGCGCCCGGCCAGGATGATTTCGTAGCGTGGACTGACGGCCGTCAGCACGGCAGCCAGTGTGCACACGAGGGCGAAGAACACGATCGCTGTGCGCGTGCCGAACCGGTCGATGATGTACCCGCCGGCCAGCAGCACCAGCAGCGCCGCGACATTGTATGCGGTCGAGAGCAGCCCGACCTGCTGGTAGCTGAACCCCAGCTGCTCGCGCATCAGGTCGATGACCGGTCCAAGCGAGTCGTAAATGTAGTAGTTGCCGAACATCGCCAGGCTGACGAACAGCAGTACCAGCCAGCGCTGCGCTGGCGTCGGGCGGGGAAGTGCTGCGGCGCTGGGCGTGCTCATGGGGTCATCCGCAGGGACGGCTGGACGCAAGAGTATCAGCTTGCAGACAGGGACTGGTGGCGTCGCTGGCGACGGGGCCCGTATCCTTCGCCTATGGCAAAAGGATCCATCGGCTCGATCGCCGTGATTGGCAGCGGAATGGCAGGCCTTGCCGCTGCCAGGCGTGCACGGCAGGCGGGCTTCGAGGTAACCGTGTTCGAAGCGCGGGCCGGGCACGGCATGGACGCGCATGCCGTGCCCGTGCACGGCGGCGTGGTGGACGTCCCGCTGCGCGTCATGAACCCGAATCACTGGCACAGTGTGTTGGCGCTTGCCGAAGAGGTGGGTGTCGGCAGTTTCCCGGTCGACACCTTCGTCTCGTGCAGTACTGACGACCGGTGCACCTGGTTTCGCAGCGGCCGCGTGCCGTTGACCGGCTGGCCGTTCGTCGGCCACCTGCGCTACCTGAATGCTCGCGCGCTGAACGTGGGACGGAGCCTCACAAAGTTATCGCGGCTCTCGCGGTCTTTTTCCGACGTGCCAGCCGAGGAGACGCTGGCCGCCTTGCTGCGGCGCGAAGCATTCGATGAAACCGTCTGGCGCGGGCTGATACTGCCGCTGCTGATCACGATCTGTACCTGCGATGAGCGCGACCTGATGGCGTGGCCGGCCGGTCAGCTGCTCGGGCTGCTCGATGAGATCATGCACGGCGAACGCCTGGTACGGCTGCAGGGCGGCACCGGCGCACTGGTGGCGGCGCTCTCCGAAGGCCTCAGCCTGGTCAGCGGCTCGCCGGTCACACGTGTGTGTGACCAGGGTGATCAGGTGCTGGTGTGCAACGCGCGCGGTGAGGAGCGGCGTTTCGATCGTGTCATCATTGCCACGCAGGCCAACGAGCTGGATTTTCTCGACGCCCAGGCCTATCGGCAGGAGCGCGAGGTGCTCTCGGCCATCCGCTATGCTCGGGGGACCTTGATCGTGCACGCCGACGAACGCTTCATGCCGCGTGATCGACGCGACTGGGCTGCGCTGAATTTCCAGAGCGCCGCAGGGCTAGAGTCCGTCATGTTCACGGTGTGGGTCAATGCCGTCGAGCCGACGCTGGCCGATGCGCCAGCCGTGTTCCAGACATGGAATCCGCTGTTCGCACCGCATCCGGATACGGTGCTGGCAAGCGTCCCGCTGCAGCGAGCTGTCGTACACAGCGGCAATGCAGCGGTGCTGCGCAGCCTGCAGCAATGGCACGGGCAGCCCGGCCGCAGGGTGTTCTATTGCGGGTCGTGGGCGCACGAGGGCGTGCCCCTGCTGGAAACCGCGGTGCGTTCTGCCGAAACGGTGGTGGAATTGGTGAGCGCACAGGGGCATG
This sequence comes from uncultured Woeseiaceae bacterium, assembly GCA_964384925.1. Classification (GTDB taxonomy): domain Bacteria; phylum Pseudomonadota; class Gammaproteobacteria; order Steroidobacterales; family PWYM01; genus PWYM01. The sequence goes on along the minus strand of CAYLNP010000228.1, from coordinate 2,169 downwards.
GCGCTGGCGCGTGAGCGTTTCGCGATCGACGGGTCGCTGCTGGCAGGCCCGCACGGCGATGCGCGCTGGAACAACCTCGGTGCCTGGGACGAGACTGCGGACTACACCCAGGCGTGCACGGCCCTTGCCGGCCTGCACGGCGAAGCCGCCGGGTTGGTTGCCGGGCAGCGCGTACTGGAGCTGGCCTGCGGCTTTGGCGCCGGCATCGACCTCTGGCGGGAGCGCTTCGGTATCTCGGAGGTATGCGCGCTGGAACTGCGGCCGCGATGCGTTGAGGCGATGCGCGATCGCCTTGCGGATGGAAAGGACACGCAGCTCTACCAGGGGCGACTTGATGCCCCGCTGCCGGTGGCCCTGCGCGAGCGACGCTTTCACGCGGTATTGTGCGTGGACGCCGCCTACCACGCCCGATCGCTCGAAGATTTCCTCGCCACAGCCTGCGAGGCGCTGACGGCAGACGGCCGGCTGGTGTTCTCCACCCTGGTCTGGGCCGACACCCCGGCCCCGGCGTGGCGACGCGCCCTTGCCGGGCGTTTGCTTCGCGCCGCGGGCATCCCGCCCGGGAGTCTCGTCAGCGACGAGCGGCTGCGCGAGACTCTTCGGCGAAGTGACCTGCACGAGTCCAGGCTCGAGCCGCTGACCGGGCGTGTGCTGCCCGGTTTTCATCGCTGGGTCACAAGGCGCCATGCGCTGCTGCCGCAACGCCTGCGCTGGTCGGCAGCCTGGCTGAAGGTCCGCGGGGCGGCAATGCTGTGTGCCTATCTGCATCGTCATCGTCTGGTGGACTATGTCCTCGTGAGCGCACGGCGCGCGTGACGCGTGCCCCGCGCCAGAATCCGTCGTCGGGCATTTCGCCGTTCACCCCCCGGGGGTACCATGGGCGTCCTCCTGTTCCCGGTAGTCCCCTGTCATGTCATCTTCCCTGCGTGATCAACTGCTCAAGGCCGGCCTCGTCGATAAGGCCAAGGCCAAGGAAGTCGCGCACAAGCAGGCCAAACAACGCAAGGCAAAGGCTCAGTCAGCCGATGACAAGCGCAGCGCTGAATCCGCACGCATTCAGGCGCAGAGGGTCCAGCGGGATCGTGCGCTGGCCGCCAAACGCAACGAGAAAGCCCGCAAGAACGAAACGCGTGCTCAGGTCCGCCAGCTCGTCGAGGCGCACAGGCTCAAGCGCGAAGGCGAGATCGAATATGCGTTCACCGACGGCAACCGGATCAAGCGCATTCTCGTCGATGCGGCGCAACGCGCGCTGATCGCCTCGGGCGGGCTGGTGATCGTGCGCTACGGGCGTGGTTACGAGATCGTACCGCCGGCCGCGGCCGAGAAAATCCGCGAGCGTGATCCCGCGGCTGTGGTGCTCGACTACACCCAGTCAGCCGATGCTGCGACCACCCCTGCTGAAGATGATCCGTACAAGGGCTTCGAAGTCCCCGATGATCTTATCTGGTGATCAGCCGACCCGGTCATTCGCTAACACGGTCAGATGGATGATTCACCCCGTCGGTGGTGGGCACGGCGGGCAGATCGTAAGGGTTCACACCCTCGAGACAGCCGACGTTCACGCCGTACTCGTTGGGATTCGAACGGCGCTGGTGATGGGTGTAGATGCCGCAATTTGAGCAGAAGTAATGCCTTGCGGTGTTCGTATTGAACTGGTAGAGCTTCAGATGTTTTTCGCCTTTGACGATCTTAATGGCATCCAGTGCTACGGAGGCCACGATCGCCCCCTTGCGTCGGCAGATCGAACAGTCGCAACGCCGGGGATTGACGATGCCGTTCGGCATGGACACTTCCAGCTCGACGGCGCCACAGTGACAGGTGGCCCGATGAACCGGCCGAATCGCAACGCGACCGACATGCGTGTATTCCATCGTATCAATCCCTCCGGCCGGCTAGACCATAGGCTCGGTTCAGGTACGAATAACCCTCATGATCCCCGCTGAGCCCTCGTTAGCCAAGCCCCCTGTCATGAACCAGCCAGACCCGCCCACCCAGCTACCCCCTGTCGCCCTGCGCGACGCCCTGGCCGTTTGGTGGCGCATCGGCCTGATGAGCTTCGGTGGGCCGGCCGGCCAGATCGCGCTTATGCATCGCATCATCGTTGATGAGAAGCGCTGGCTCAGCGAGGCGCGTTTTCTGCACGCACTCAACTACTGCATGTTGCTGCCC
>CAYLNP010000227.1:0-4349 GCA_964384925.1 uncultured Woeseiaceae bacterium | reverse complement strand
CTGTCGCCCGATCGAACCCGGCAGGCAGAAAGCCGTAGCTGTGCTTGTCGTACCGACGCCCGGCGATTTCGATCCAGCCATCGAGCACGAGGAACTCCTCGTGGGCGGTTACGTGATGCAGCTCGCGACGCTGCCAGCCCGCCGGATACCGCACGATGCAGGTGGCATCGGTACCCGCCTCGTCGATCGACAACAGCTTGTGCTGAACGTCGTCACGGCCCGGGCCATGAAGCCCGGGCTGCCAGGGCAGGTCCTGCGCCTGGATGAACATTGTGTGCTCACGTGCCATCCGATGTGGCTCCTAGAAGCTGTGCGTAAGCGTCAGACCCCAGCTGCGCCCGGCAGCGGCATAACCCAGCGAGTTGCCGATGCCCAGCGGGTCGAGCAGGGCATCCGATGTCGAAGTGAATCGCACGCCGTTATGAAAGTATTCCTCGTCCGAAAGATTACGCCCGTGTGCCGCCACTTCCCAGCGTCCATCAGCACTCAGCCACGCAAGGCGTGCATCGAGCAGACCGAAGCCCTTTTGGCCAACGACGTCTTCATTGAACTGTGTGAAATACACGGTCGACTGGTAGCTGTAGCGGCCACTCACGACCACCGCATGACCGCCTGTCAGGTCCAGCGTGTACTGCATCTGCAAGGTCCCCTTGAATTCGGGGGCGTTGGGCAAGGTGTTGCCGGAGAGGTCCAGCACACGCGGTGTGCCGTCCGGGTTGTTGCCCTGGCGGTCAGTGAATTCGTCGTACTCGGCATCCAGGAAGGAGATGCCTGCGGTGATGTCGAGGGCCGATACGGGGCGCGCCACGATGTCAGCCTCGAAGCCCCAGATGGTCGCAGCAGCGGCATTCGTGGTGAGCGTCAGATTGTTGATGAAGGTCGAGACCTGCAGATCCTCGTAGTCGTAGTAAAAAGCTGCCGCGTTCAGGCGCAGCCGGTTGTCGAGCCAATCGGACTTCGCACCGACTTCGAATGCCTTGACGCTTTCCTGGTCAAAGGACGGATTTGCATCCAGGCTGTTGAAGCCGCCGGATTTGAAGCCTTCGGAATAGGAAGCATAAAGGAGAACATCTTCAGTGGCACGGAAGTCGATGCCGAGCTTTGGAGTGAAATCACTCCAGCTGCGACTCTCTTCGCGCGTACTGAATACTGTGGGCGTGGCAGGAGAGCGCAGGCCCTCCAGGTCGAAGACTGCGCCTACGGAACTCGTATCGTCCTTCTTCTCGCGACTGAAACGTGCGCCCAGGATCAGGTCGACTCGATCGTTGAGGGCCCATGTCGCTTCGGTGAATGCCGCCCACGCGGTGGTCTTGTTCGTGCTGGGAATAATGAATGAACCTGTGGATCCGGGAACGCCGGCGAAAAGTGGACGACCGCTTGCGCGAATCAGGCCCAGGCCGCCTTCCTTGTCCTCACGCAGAAAATACAAGCCGCCTATGACGCTGAGCGGGCCATCACCGGCGTAGGCCAGGCGCAGCTCCTGCGAGAGCTGATCGCTGGCGTATTCGAAGTTGCTGCGTGTGACATCAACTTCGGTGCCGTCGGTGTTGAACAGGAAATCGCTTTCGTAATCGCGATAGGCCGTAATCGAGGTCAATTCCAGCGTGGGGGAAAGGTCATAGCTCAGCGTGCCGGTAAGTCCCCACGTGTCCCACTCGTGGAAAGAATCGAGATCATTGCGGATCTGCCCGAACGGGGGTGGTGGCAGCGCGCCCTGTGCTTCCGCGGCCCCGAGATTGTCGCGCGGGCGAACCGAAGTATTGCCGTTCTCGAAGTCCGACCAGTCTGCCGTCAGCGAGAAGCGCAGCGCATCCGATGGTTCGAAGTTGAGAATGGTACGCAGCTGCCGAACGTCGTTGTCATCGACATCAACACCGGCACCGGGGTTGATGTTGCGGGTATAGCCGTCGTCTTTCATGTAGCGTCCCGCCAGGCGGAAGCCCACGACGTCGGACACCGGCCCGCCTGCGGCAGCGACGATCTCTCGGCGATTCCAGCTGCCGATCGCACCGGACACAAAGCCGTCCCATTCGTCGCCGGGTTGCCTGGAAATGATATTGATGGCGCCTCCGGTCGTATTGCGGCCGTAGAGAGTTCCTTGCGGGCCCCTCAGCACCTCCACGCGTTCGACATCGAGAAACTGGTTTAGGGCCATCTGCGTGCGTCCAAGGTATACGCCGTCCTGGTGCACGCCCACCGATGCATCGGCACCGACACCAAAGATGTTGGTGCCAACGCCGCGGATATAGATCTGCGCCTCGCCGCCCGCCTCGCTGTAGGCCATGCTCGGCGTCTGCACGTAAAGGGAGCCGACGTCGTCGATAGCGAATTCGCGCAGGCTGTCGCCGGTATAGGCGACCAGGGATATCGAGATGTCCTGCAATGACTGCTCACGCTTCGTGGCGGTCACCACGATCTCCTCGATCGCGGGCGCGCGCTGGCTTGCTGCCTGCTGCGCGTGTACGGCCGAAGTTGCCAGCAGGAAAGTGCTCAGCAGTCCGTGGATTGTACTGACGAGAATTCTATTCATTGTGTCGCCCCCGGGAGTATCCCATACGTGCCTGTCAGGTCTATCTGGCAGGCGGTTGAAACAGTTCTGATGCTCAGCCGTCGCCGCGTGGGCGCGCCTGTATTTTTATGTAAGCCGAAGATAGAGCAAACGCTTAGGTCAGGCAAGGCATTCTGGTAGAAAAATATTCCAAACCGTCTTGTCTGGCGCCGTATATCGGTTTAGGGTCTGTCGCTTGCGTTGTCGTGCCGACGAGGGGGGAAGTGAATGGCCAAGCGGGTTGCGCTCGGATCTGAGGCCATCGGTCTGGACCATGTGGGCTTCGCCGTGCGAGATCTTGCACCGCTGCTGGCGTGCATGCGAACGCTGGGGTTCGCACCCACCGAGCCCAGGGCCCTTCTGGGGCTTGACCCGGACACAGGCCAGACTCGACCACTGGGTCAGGACAGCGCCCACCTGGTGCTGCAGACCGGGTATATCGAACTTACCGCAGTGCCGGATCCCGGTGCGGGCAACCACCTCGAGGCCTTCCTTCGCCGTTACCAGGGGCTGCATATCCTGGCGTTACATGCTGACGACCCTGCACAAGCGCGGGCCAGGCTGGTCGATGCCGGCGTACCCGTCACGCCCCTGGCTCGGGCGAGTCGTCGCATCGACTACGGCGAGCGGACAGGCGATGCGAGTTTCAGCTGGTGCATGATCGATCCCGCTGCATTCGACGCCGGCCTGTTGTGTGTGATGCGCGGACACACACCGGCGCTGGTCTACCAGACATCCGTTCAGCAGCATGCCAACACCGCCTTTGCTCTTCGTGGGGTGACGCTGTTGAGTGCAAATGCGCAGCGCAACGCAGAGATCTTCGCTCGCCTGACCGGACAGGTTCCGTCTCGAGACGCTGGAGCGTGGGTCATCCGGCTGCGCGGTGGAGTACTACGCATGTACGACCTTGATAATGCGCCTGGTGAGCATGCCGCAACGGCGGCAGGTCGACATCCTTGCCTGTCGAGCCTCACAATCGCCGTGCGCGAACTCGACCCGCTGCAACGACTGCTGGAGCAACAGGGTTTTCCGTTCGATAGACGGGAGGATGTACTGCGGGTCATACCGGCTGAGGCCGGCAGTCCGGTGCTTGAGTTTGCCGGTCCGGGCCGGCGTTGATCCACCCACTGGATGTTTCTGAATCGAGGCAGCGAAATGAACAGCAACGGTCAGCGCAGTGTATGCAACGAGCGCCTCGCACTGGGGCGGCTTATGGTTGTGCTCGGCTTCGGCATTGCTGCGACGCCGGCGGCGAGCGAGCCTGCGGCAGCCGCAGTGACACAGTGGTGGGAAGGCAGCTACGAGTATCGCGATACGGCCGACGGTGAGGTGTTCGGTGTCGAGCGCTTCCGAATGATGCGCCACCCCGACGGTACACGCAGTGTGCTGGCCTGGAACGACAACAGGGCACGCGCCACACAAATCAGCATATCGCTGCGTGTGGATGTCGGGTATCGTCCGCTCAGCGCGTTCGCGACCTACTGGACTGGCGGGCTGTGGCGCGGCACGGTGAGCATCGAGACCACCGCTGAACTCATCCGCCTGACCAGCAGCGGACCGGCCGGAGATCGCTCGCTGCAGCTCCCCGCCCCGGAGACATTCTCGCTGTCGATGCATCCCGTCTCGGCTGATGGTTTGCATCTTGCCGCGATGTCGCAGGGCGCAACGTCCGCACAGCTTTTCGCTATGGACCCTGCCAGCGCCGAAGGCATCACAGCCAACCTGGTCAATATGCCGGTGGAGCGCCACGATGTCACCGCCGTGGAAGTGCCTGCAGGACGTTTCGATGCGCTGCGCGCCA
>CAYLNP010000226.1:0-4369 GCA_964384925.1 uncultured Woeseiaceae bacterium | reverse complement strand
CAGCGGGCGCATTTCGACGGCGGCAACGATCTGGACTTCTCCTATGTCAGTGAGGAGGGCGGGCGATTTCGTGTCAACCTGTTTCGCAAGGACACAGGTCTTGGCGCGACCTTCCGGCATATTCCAGCCGCCATCCCGACGATGGAGAGCCTGCATCTGCCGGCCGTGGTGGGCAAGCTCTGCGATCACCACCAGGGCATGGTGCTGGTCACAGGCTCCACCGGTACCGGCAAGTCCACCACGCTGGCCTCGATGATCGATCACCTGAATACCTCTCGGGCGCTGAACATCATCAGTCTCGAAGATCCCATCGAGTTCGTTCATCCGAGCAAGAGAGCGCAGGTCATCCAGCGTGAACTGGGCACCCACATCCGCTCGTTCTCCGATGGCGTGCGCGCGGCAATGCGCCAGGATCCCGATGTGATCCTGGTCGGTGAACTGCGCGATGCCGACACCATTCGCTGGGCCATGACGGCTGCAGAGACCGGGCACCTGGTGCTGGGCACGCTGCACACCACCGGGGCGGTGAAGACCATCGATCGTGTCATCGATGCGCTGCCCGCTGAAGAGCGAGAACAGACCAAGAGCTTCCTGTCACAGAGCCTGAACGCAGTGATCACCCAGAATCTGGTCAAGACCGCGGATGGGCGCGGACGGCGTGCGGTGCTGGAGATCATGCTTATGAGCCGCGCCATCGGCAAGCTGATCATGACCGAGCAGACCCATCAGATTCCTGCACAGCTGCAGACCGGCCGCGAGCTGGGCATGCAGACCATGGACCAGGCGCTGCTCGATGGGGTGCGCAGCAAGACGCTCGACCCCGACGATGCCTACCGCTACGCCAGCGAGAAGAAAGGCTTCGAGCGTTTCGTGACCGACACGACGGTGCTCACCAAGATAGATGTCGCCGGGTCGCGCGGCTAGGCCGACGGGAGACGATGACGTGAACCTGGTGGACCGCTACCTTGCAACCGTCATGCAGCGCGACGGTTCGGACCTCCACCTGCTGGCCGGAGACCCTCCGCGCGTGCGCGTCTATGGCGAGCTGATGGATCTCGAACCCGACCGCCTGCGCGCCGATGAGTTGCGTGAATCGCTCTACGGCATCATGCCGAGAGTCACACAGAACACTTTCGAGCGATTCGACTCCGCGGACTTCGCCTACTCGGTCCCGGACCTGGCGCGCTTCCGCGTCAACGTGTTCCGGCATATCAATGGCATGGGCGCGGTGTTCCGCGCCATCCCCTCGCGCGCAAAGAGCCTGGAAGAGCTCGACATGCCGCAGGCCGTGCACAACCTTTCGCGCGCCACCAACGGACTGATCCTGGTCACCGGCAAGACCGGCTCAGGAAAGTCGACCACGCTCGCGGCCATGATCGACTCGCTGAACCGGCGCATCAAGGGCCACATCCTGACCATCGAGGATCCCATCGAGTTCGTACACGCGCGGCGCAACTGTCTGATCAGTCAGCGCGAGATCGGCACGCACTCGCCAAGTTTCGCAGCCGCCCTGCACTCGGCCCTGCGCGAAGATCCCGACGTCATCCTGGTCGGCGAAATGCGCGATCTCGAGACCATCGGCATCGCCGTCACCGCGGCCGAGATGGGCATCCTTGTCATGGGCACGCTGCACACCAATGGCGCTGCCGCCACCGTGGATCGCATCGTCAACGCCTTCCCCGCCGACAAGCAGTCGCATATCCGCACCATGCTCTCCACCTCCCTGCGCGGCGTCGTCTCCCAGCAGCTGATCCGGCGCAAGGACGGCAAGGGGCGCGTTCCGGCCCTGGAAATCCTCATCAATACCTCCGCCGTCGGCAATCTCATCCGCCAGGGCAAGCTCGATCAGCTGGAGAACACCATCCAGTCCAGTGCCAATGTGGGTATGAGATCGATGGACGGGGCCCTGAAGGACCTGCTCGAGCGACGCTTCATATGTGGACGTGATGCGTATTTCGCCGCCAACAACAAATCCGCATTCGAAGACGTCAAGGATCTCACCAACTGAACATGTCCAGCCGCCCGCGCAAAATTCTCGTCACCAGTGCCCTGCCCTACGCTAACGGCGATATCCACCTCGGTCATCTCGTCGAGTACCTGCAGACCGACATCTGGGTTCGCTTCCAGAAGATGCAGGGGCATGACTGCATGTACGTGTGCGCCTCGGATGCCCATGGCACGCCGATCATGCTGCGCGCCGAACAGGAAGGCATCAGCCCGGAGGCCCTGATCGAGCGCTACACGCGTGCCCATCAGCGCGACCTCGCCGATTTCCTCATCGAGTTCGACAATTATCACAGCACCCATTCCGATGAGAATCGCGAAATCGTGCAGCGCATCTATGCCGCGCTCGACGCGGGCGGACACATCGAACGGCGCACCATCCAGCAGGCCTACGACGACGAAAAGGGCATGTTCCTGCCCGATCGCTTCGTGCGCGGCACCTGTCCCAGATGCGGCGCGCTCGACCAGTACGGCGACAACTGCGAGGTCTGCGGCGCCACCTATGCACCCACCGATCTGGTGGACGCCCGCTCGGTGCTCTCCGGCACACCCCCTAGCCAGCGTGCCTCCGAGCACCTGTTCTTCCGACTAGGTGACTTCGACTCCATGCTCAAGGATTGGATCGCCGGCGGGCGTGTCCATGCAAGTGTTGCCGCCAAGCTCGCGGAGTGGTTCGACGCAGGCCTCAGGGACTGGGACATCTCTCGCGATGCGCCGTATTTCGGCTTCGCCATCCCGGGAGAATCCGACAAGTATTTCTACGTCTGGCTGGATGCGCCGGTCGGCTATATCGCGAGCTTTCTCAACCTGTGCCGCAAGCGCCCCGAGCTTGATTTCGACGAATACTGGGGCGCAGGCAGCGACGTCGAGCTCTACCATTTTATCGGCAAGGATATCGTCTATTTTCATGCACTGTTCTGGCCGGCGGTGCTCGCCGGCAGCGGCATGCGTACCCCCGATGGAGTGTTCACCCACGGCTTTCTGACCGTAAACGGCCAGAAGATGTCGAAGACCCGCGGCACCTTCATCACCGCGCGCAGCTATCTCGAGGTGCTGCAACCGGAGTATCTGCGCTACTACTATGCCGCGAAGCTCGGACCCGGCATCGATGATATCGATCTGAATCTCGAGGATTTCGTCGCGCGCGTGAATGCCGATCTGGTGGGCAAGATCGTCAACATCGCCTCGCGTTGCGCAGGATTCATCCACAAGCTGGGCGGCGGTCGGCTGACCGACTCGCTGCATGCACCCGAGCTGCAACAGGCATTCACGCAAGCCGCCGACAGTATTGCCGAGGCTTTCGAGCACCGCGAATTTTCGCGCGCGATGCGCGAGATCATGTCGCTTGCAGACCGCGCCAACGTCTACATCGATCAGCACAAGCCATGGATCCTCGCCAAGCAGGGCGAGACCGCTGAAGTGCTGGCAGTGTGCACGCAGGGGCTCAACCTCTATCGCGCGCTGATCACGATGCTCAAGCCGGTGCTGCCGCAGACGGCCAGCCGTTCGGAGGCCTTCCTGGGGATTGCGCCATTGAGCTGGGATGATCTGCAGCGCCCGCTGCTCGATCACCCCATCGAGCCCTTCCAGCCGCTGCTCGGCCGCATCGACGCACAGGCGATTTCCTCACTGGTCAGCCAGCAGGCTCCGCCGCCACACGATGAGGTCGCGGCCGTCGAGCCCATTGCAGCCGAGATCGACATCGAGGCGTTCTCACGCATCGATCTGCGGGTGGCGCGCGTGATCTCTGCCCAGCTCGTCGAGGGTGCCGACCGCCTGCTGCGCCTGGAACTCGATGACGGCATCGGCCGGCGCCAGATTCTCGCAGGCATTCGCGCGGCCTATGACGACCCGGGCAGTCTGGTCGGCCGGAATGTCGTTATCGTGGCCAATCTGAAATCGCGCAAGATGCGCTTTGGTGAATCCCAGGGCATGGTGCTGGCCGCGGGACCGGGCGGCGAGGACATCTTCCTGTTGAGTCCGGATGCGGGGAGCGCCCCGGGCATGCGTATCCGCTAGCCGCGAGGCTATCTGTGACCGAACTGCTCTTGATCATCGTTGCCACGGTACTGGTGAACAACCTGGTACTCGTGAACTTCCTCGGGCTGTGTCCGTTCATGGGCGTGACACGCAGCGTCGAGGGCACGGCCGGGATGGCGCTGGCCACGGCGTTCGTGCTGACGCTGGCCTCGGCGGGTGGATACCTGGTCGATACCTGGCTGCTGGTTCCGCTGGAGCTGACCTGGCTGCGTACCCTGTCCTTCATCCTGCTGATCGCAGGACTCGTGCAGTTCACGGAACTCGCCGTGCGTGCCACCAGCCCCCTGCTCCACCAGGTGCTGGGCATCTATCTGCCGCTGATCAC
>CAYLNP010000225.1:2771-4371 GCA_964384925.1 uncultured Woeseiaceae bacterium | reverse complement strand
CACGAACACGATGTTTTGTGCTCTGGATGCTCGCTGCGCTGCCCGTGTCGCAGGCGCTGGCGGCGGACATCGAACTCAACGTGCAGACGGTGCTGAAAGCCGGCACACCGAATTTTCGCGAGCCGCCGACGATTGTCGTGACCGGTGGGGATGGTCGATATGAGCGCGTGCAGAATAGCCGGCTCACGTTCCACGCGTTGAGCCGCATCGAGTACAGCAGCCGCTTCGAGCGCCTGTACCGGGATCCGGACGGAGGCATGCTGCGGCTGAAAGTGAACGGCGGGGACCCCGTCAACGCGCGTCGCGTCGTACCGCTTGCGGCGCTGGGACAGGGCCAGTATGGCGCCGCCATCCAGGAGTCATGGCAACTCCACGAAATGATGTTCGAGTACCAGATTCCAGGGCCGGATCCGGCGACGGCGCAGATCCGCAACCCCGTCACGCTGTGCAACGATCTGCTTCGCAGCAAATCCGGCGCGACGCGACAGAAGATGTTGCGCGAAGGCGCGAGCCTTGGTCTCTCCGATGCCTATGAGCTGTCCGCCCTCGCGACCATTCCGATCCGCCGCCGCGGCGGCGAGTTCACGGAGATGCAGCAAGTGACAGCGAGCAGGCCGCTCGGTGTGACGGTGCGCTGCCAGAATCTCGAGGGTCCCGCGCCGCGAACTGCGGTCAGCACGACCGGCGCCACGCCGCGACCCGGCCGCCCGTTGTCCGAGAATAGTGCGATCACCGATGTGAGTCTGACGATCCAGGCCTCGACTCAACGCATCGAAACCAGCGCGGGCCAGTCCTGTCCCAAGTTCCTGCAGCTGACAGGCCGGGTCACGGCGAAGCGCGCATTCACGGGGCGCAGCATCATCTTCGGTTCGGGTTTCCTGACGCCGCTGAATCCACTCCGTTTCGACAACGGCGGACAGAGGGCCGTGGTGGCGACGTACATGATCGATTGGGACAGCAGCGAGGCACCAGATGGCAAGGCGGTGCGAGCCGTCGGGGCTGCCGCCGGCAAAATGGAGAGCCGCGAGTTCGAATTGCAGATGAATGTCGTCGACGCTGATGGTGAGGTCCAAGCCTCCTCCGGCCGCGAGAAAATTCGTCTCACCTGCCAGCCGCTGAGACTGCCGCCTTCACCGCCTTCTGCCCCGACATCATCGCCCACGGCCCCTGACGCCGGCGGTCTCGCCGCAGCACCGCAAACGGGCAAATTCGATGCCCTCATTCGCAAGTTCGAGCGTGGGGGTGTGCAGGCGATGCGCGTCTGGGTCTACAACGCCGGGCCCGATGTGGCGCGCAGCTGCCGAATCGGCCTGCGCCGCGAACTCGAGGGCCAGCTCAGCGAGGTGGCTTCGGACCTAGGCGACATCGCAGCCGGCGCCACGCTCGATCACAGTTTTCCGCTGCCGCGCCCGGTGCAGGATTACACGGCACTGCTCGCCGAGGTGCGCTGCGATGGAGAATCGCTCGAGCTGCTCGAGAACAATCGCGCGATGCTGGCGCCTTCAGGGAATTGACGCAGCGGCCTTCGCGGCGCGGATGCCGGCGATTTCCCCCTCGATCCACGCCTGCACTTCGGCATTGATTTCGCGCCCGTCGCGGC
>CAYLNP010000225.1:0-2761 GCA_964384925.1 uncultured Woeseiaceae bacterium | reverse complement strand
CCCGCCACTACCACCAGGATCGTGCCGGGCTTTTTCAGCAGGCCGCGGCGCTGCCAGTAGAAGCCGGCGCGAGTGGCGAGCAGCGCGCCGCTGACGCCGTACTTGCGGGTCTCGCCCGGCGCCATCCGCGTGCCTTCCGGAAAGAACAGCACCGAGAGTCCGTCCTGGAGCCGCTTCTGTCCGGAGCCGACGACGAGATTGACCGCCGACGTGCCCGAGCTGCCGCGCGGCGCGCGGGCGCCGCCGTCGCAGGCCAGGCTTCTTTGAGTGCGGAAGTGAGCGGCGTATGGGCTGACCGGTGAATCGGTCGGGCAGGGACGGTGCGTGCCGGGAACGCGGTGGGCTGCAGGCGAGGGCATCCGACTGCCTGCCAGGCCGACCAACTGACGGGTTTCGGGTTGGCGGCGGCAGGCTCAGTCCCGACATCAGGTCCGTTCGGCGAAGGAGGCTATGCGGAAGAAGCGGTTTGAACTTCCTATCCGCTGTCCCGTTGCAGACCAGAACGCAGTGGCTGACGCAAGGTTGACGCGGCGCGTAACGTTCATCGCGCGCCCTTACGGGAAGGCCTGCGGGGCACTCCAGCACTGCGATGCGCCGCCTGTCACCCGGATGGGCGATACCGACGCGTCGGTTACGCGGGTAGCGTCGCTCGCTACCGCGAACGCATCCAGTGAGAGATCGCATCATGACGCGAGCACTTCCTATTTTTCTGGCCAGCGCAGTTTTCGCCAGCCTGATGTCGAACGCCTCGGCCCAGGCGCCGCGTCGTGCGCCGCCGCCGGCCGGGTTCGATGTCGCTCGCTTCGAGGCATCGGCAACGCAGCGCATGGGGAATCTGGCGATGGGCTGGTCGTTCGCGGTCGCAGACCGTCACGGCATTCGTGCCAGCGGAGCAGGCGGCTGGGCGCAGGCACCCGGCGACGGCGATGTCGTGATGACGAGCGCGACGGCCAGCGGCATCGGCTCCGTGACCAAGATGGTTTCCGGTGCGGCGCTATTGCACCTCATGGAGCAGCGCAAACTGGCACCGCTCACGGTCGATCAGCAGTTGGACAAACCGATGCTGGTCGCGCTGCCTCCTGCATGGCAGGCCGCCTGGCCGGGGCGCAACCTCGAGCGAATTTCGTTCCGCCATTTGCTGCAGCATCGTTCGGGCTTTCTGACCGAGGACTGCGGGGGCGCCGACCTGGACTCGCTCGAGCGGATGGAGGCGGGCGTGCAGCGCGAGCACATCGGTCGAGAGGACTGCTACAACAACCACAACTATTACCTGCTGCGCTACATCATCGCGTCGATCGCGTATCCCGATGAAGTGCGCACACTCGACCAACGCTTTCGCCAGCGTCCGCTCGCCGAGTACACCGCAACGTTCAATATCGTCTCGAGCAATCTTACGGAGCGCTACATCCAGAGAGAACTGCTGGCGCGGAGCACCGAGCCCCTGGCGTTCACCTGTCGGCCCTATCAGCTGCCCGCCAAAGGCGTGGCGAAGGGTTATGGCTCGTCCGCGGCGACCCGTGGTGCGCTGATCAACGTCAGCGCTGCCGCGCACAGCAACGTCGGGGGCTACTGCGCGAGCCAGGGCAGCTGGTACGCCTCGGCTGAAACCCTGGCCGAGTTCGGTCGCACGCTGATGCTGACTGATCGCTGGCTTTCCGCCGGGACGCGGCAGAATCTGTTCGACCCCTCGCGCTGGCGAGAAACCTATCCCTGGGCCGGGACGGTGGTGCAAGCGGAGCTCGGCACGATCTTCGGGCAGTCCCGGCTTGCGTTTCACGGAGGTGCGGAGGGCGGGTACCGGGCTGCGCTGATATTGCTGCCGGACGGTCACATCGGCGCCGCGCTGGCGAACAGCCCCATGCGGGCGACCGTAAGGGGCGAGACACGCAGCACGGATCTGCGCTTGGCGCAGCTGATGGCCGATGCGTTTGCTGACGCGACTCGAGGCGGATCAGGCCGATAGTGAAACCCAAATCGACCGCGGTACCACGGGGTATTCGCGCCGCACAGTCGGCTGCGGGCTGCGGTGACGCCGGCGGGGCGGGGCGTGCGGGCGGGAGCGTCATCGACGGTCGAGCGGAGTCCGCCGCAGCCGCCGCGGCATGCGGCGATGAGCTGGGCGCGACGTCTGAAGCGGGTGTTCGGGGTGGAGTTCGAGCGCTGCGCGCGGTGCCACGGGCACCTCGCGATCGTTGCCAGCATCGAGGATCCCGCGGTGGTTGCCCGGATTCTGGCGCATCTCGAGCGGACGTGGCCCGAGCGCTATTCGGGCGCGCAGTTGGGGGAGTTGCCGGTGGGAGCACGGGCGCCACCGTGGGCGCCGTGACGGCGGAGGTGTGGAAGGCGGGCAGCGAGGGCTCGGTGCCGAAGCAGCGGACGAGGGCGGCTTCGCGCGCTCGCTGACGTCCCGGCCCGATGACGGGAGAGTCGGGCCGCCCGGCGGGGTTCCGCGAGGCCGGCGGCGGCTGTTCGCGGCTCGAGTGCGGTCGGGATCGATCGCTACCGGCCCGCGGAGGCTCGGCGGCGCACTCACCGCGGTACCCGGGATGCACGCCGCTACCGTGCGACCGAGGGTTTGAAATTCCTATCCGCAGGTGCACCGCATCCACACCGGCATGTACAGCACAGCAGCCAGCCGCGGCGGGGTGCCGGGGCAGCCGCGCTCCGTGCCGGGCCTGCTGGCTTTTGCGCGCGAGTTTCCCGAGGCGGTGCGCTGGCTGGACGCGCCGATGGTCGAGCTGCTGGCCGCGCATGGCGTGGG
>CAYLNP010000224.1:0-4384 GCA_964384925.1 uncultured Woeseiaceae bacterium | reverse complement strand
GCATACTCATCGACCGTCGCAGCCAGGCCGCCACCGGCGAGCGGGTTGGTCAAGCCGATGCGCTGACGGGGCAGCGTGGTATAGCGAACATCAGCGTCCAGGCCAAGCGGGTCTGCCAGCTGTGCGCGAAAAATCGCGTTCCAGTTCGAGCCGGTGACGACCTCAGCCATACGCGCGGCCACCTGCATGTGCGAACCGCCGTAGTCGAAGCGCGTCCCGGGTGGCGCGACCAGCGGCAGGGCACCAATCTCGGCAGCACACTGGGCCAGGGTGATCGCCACTTCGCGCAGACAGTCGGTATCTCGCTCCACGCCAGAGGTGAAGGACAACAGCTGCTCGAGCGTGATCGCAGCCTGCGGTCCGCTCCAGCCCAGCACCTCACCGGTGGTGCTGGAGAGTTCGAGGAATGACTGGTCGACCAGCCTCAGCAGGACCAGGCTCGTGACCAGCTTGCTGGCAGAGGCGACGGCGTAGCGAGCTTCCGGGTCGAAGTCTCCATAGACGCCGAGAAAAACGCGTTCGCCACCGGGACGGTAGATGGCCAGGGCCATGCCTGGAACGGAAGCCGGTGCATCCTCGGCGAACGCTGCGGCGGCGGCGGCGTCGAGTGCGGCCGCGGGATCGCCCGCGGCCGGCGGAGGCGGCGCCAGGGATGGTGGTGCCGGGGAGGAACCTCCGCCTCCGCCGCAGCCGGCGAGGATGCCCGACAGCATCACAAGCGCTAGAGACGGCCCGAAGCGGGAGGTGACCGAACGCAGCGAGTCCAAGCTCTGTACTCCACGCATGGCGAACGATCCGGACTATGCCGGACCGTGCGTTCGGTGTCATCCCGTTGGAGCAGCGGGACCGTCCGACTCTACGAAGCTGCTGCCGGTCGCGCCACGTGCGACTCGGTTGCCGTAGGCACCACGCCACGCATGGCGCGCCGCCAGCCCCAGCAGGACCGCGGCGACCACGAGCATCCCCCATTCGGCATGCACCACATGGGTGCCCACTGCGCCAACCATGAGGGCGGCCAGCGTGGCGGCGGCCGGAGCGCTGCTGCGCGGTATCAGCAGCGCGATGGCGCCTAGTACCTCAAAGGCCCCGGTCGCGTACATGAACCAAAGCGGATAGCCCCAGCGCTGGAACGCCTCGATTTCGAACGCCAGCCCCGCGAGCTTGGCGGCGCCGGAAGCAAAAAACACCAGCGCGAGTGCAAATACGATGATCCTGTCGGACACCTTCATGGCTAACTCCTCGAAAAAGAGACTGGGTTGCGAATCGGACTCCGGCGCGAGCGCCAGACCGGGCGTATAGAAGGCAGGACGCCATCGTGCGGAGTACGATTGCATTCCAATCAGACGACCGCCTCCAGCGTCTATCCTTGTGAATCCGCCACCACGGGACGCCAGAACATGGCCTCGATGCAGGCACTGACCGACGACGACTATCAACGCGCCTTCCGCTACGCGCGCTCTCTGGGCGCCGACCGCGATCTGGCGCTGGACCTGGTGCAGACCGCGATCGTGAAGGCACTTTCCGCCGCGCGTCGGGATATCGACGAGCCGCTGGCCTACCTGCTGACCAGCGTGCGGCATGCGTTCTACAGCGAGATTCGCCGAGCGAAGACTGCATCCTGGTCGTCGCTGGAAGATTTCGAAGGCGTGATCGCCACTGACACGCAGTCGCTTGAAGACATGGTGATCGCCCGCGACACGCTGCGTCACGCCTGGGCCTCACTGGCCCCTGCTGAGCGCGAAGTGCTGCATCTGTGGGCCGTCGAGGGCTACACGGTGGAGGAGATCAGCCGTCATACGGATACGCCGCGCGGCACTTTGCTTGCGCGACTTCACAGGCTGCGTCGGCGCCTGGCCGATCAACAACACATGCCGCTTGCTGCGGGAGTCGAGTCATGAAACACGAACACACGCAGACACCCTTGCGTGAAGGAATTCGCGAGATCGTCGCGGAAGATCGCCTGGATGAGGTTGAACTTGCGCGCCTGAAGGGCCTTGTACAGGCCTCGGGCTCCACTGTGGAGCGCGCGGACAATCCATCGCGGCGCCGCTGGCTGAGCGTGGCCGCGGGCGTCGGAGTCACGGCCGTGGCCGGCGTGCTGGGTGCGAATCTGATCGGACGCGGCAGCAGCGGCGAGGCAAACGCGCAGGCGCTTGCCGAGGAGATCGCCTACAACCATCTTGGCATCGCACCGCTGGATCTTGCGTCGGGCGAACTTGTGCAGTTGCGGGAAGCCTTTGCGAAGCTGGGCTTCAACCTGCTCGACGCAGCCGAGGTCGAGGGCGTGCCCGGTGTGCTGACCGGCGGACGCTTCTGCTCGGTGGCTTCCGTGCCCGCGGCAATGCTGCGTTACCGCACGGAGGCAGGCGTGATCACGGTCTATCAGGCCCGCTACGATGAGCAACGCCACCGCGGTGCCGCCGACATGGATGCCGGCATGCCGGGCAACGTACGGTATGCGCGCGGTGTGAAGGTGTGTCTGTGTCATACCCAGGGTGTGCTGCTGGCCGTGGCCAGCGGAGGTGTCACCCACGCGGCCTGACAGCCGCAGACAGCGTTTCATTTCGCGGCCGCTCGGTCGCCTTCAATCCACTCACTTTCACAAGGAGCTTCATCATGCTCAGGATCCTGTTCGCCCCGATTTTCCTCGCAGCTACGCTGATCACCGCCCCGTCGTTCGCGACAGAACCCGCCGGGCCCTTCGAGCCTTTTTCGACCGAACGCTTCGAGGCGCTGCAGGACGAGGGCCGCCCAGTGCTGGTTGAGGTCTATGCAGACTGGTGCTCGACCTGCCGGGTACAGTCGCCGATCCTCACGCGGCTGCTCGACGAGGAAGAGTTCAATGAAGTGGTCGCGCTGAAGCTCGACTGGGACGCGCAACGCAGCGAGGCCCGCGCGCTGGGCGCACCGCGCCAGAGCACGCTGTTCGTGTTTCGTGGTGGCGAGCGCCAGGTGATGTCCGTGGCCGAGACCGACGAGACACGGCTGCGTGAAGTGCTTGCTACCGCGCTTGATTGATCGGCGAGCGGACGCAACATGGACATCTCTGCACTTACGCTGGGCCTTGCGTTTCTCGCCGGACTGGTCACCACGCTCTCTCCCTGCGTGCTGCCGATCCTGCCCATGATCGCCTCCGCCGCAACCGGCCGTCATCCGCTGGGACTGCCAGCGCTGGCGGCCGGGCTGGCGCTGGCCTTCACGCTGGTCGGTGTCGGCGTGGCGGCCAGCGGCCATCTGATCGGTCTGGATGAGGGCAGCCTGCGCCTGGCGGCCGGTGGGCTCATGACGGTGGTAGCCGTCGTGCTGCTCAGCGCCACTTTGCAGCAGCGTTTCGCCAGCATGGCCGCAGGTGTCGGTGGCGCCGCCCACGGGCTTGCCAGCGGCATCCGCGCAGACCATCCCGGTGCCCAGTTCGCCATCGGCACGCTGATGGGCATTGCATGGAGCCCCTGCGTGGGACCCACGCTGGGGGCCGCCATCGCGCTGGCCGCCGGCGGCAGTGGCCTCGCCGAGGCGACCGTGATCATGGCGGTGTTCAGCGTGGCGGCGGTCGTGCCGCTCACGGCCGCCGGGCTTGCGTCCCGCCGATTGTTCGCGCTGAAACGGGAGGGTCTGCAACGTGCGGGCGAAGTTGGACGCAAGGTGATGGGCTGGAGCCTGCTGCTGATCGGCGGCCTGGTCCTGCTCGGCCTCGACAAGCGCCTGGAGGTTTTCCTGCTGGACCTGGCGCCGGAGTGGTTGCTTGCGCTGACCACGCGGTTCTGAGATGTGCTGCGCTCGGCGTGGATTCCGAGCTTGCTGCTGCGGTAGTCCGGGTCGATTGAGCAGCCCTGGCCGCTTACCGGTCGGACGCGTACTACTTGACGTACGTACGCAAATACGTACACTTTGCTGATCGAGCAACTAGCCGGAACAAGAGATATGGCCACGATTACCGCCAGTGAGGCACGCGCGAACCTGTATCGGCTGATCGACGAGGCGGCCGCCTCGCACGAGCCCCTGCTGATCTCCGGGAAGCGCAGCAATGCCGTGCTTGTCTCCGAGGAAGACTGGCAGGCGATCCAGGAGACGATGTTTCTGCTCTCAGTGCCCGGCATGCGCGAGTCGATCCGTGAGGGCATGGACACACCGATAGAGGAGTGCGGCCAGGAACTTGATTGGTGAGCTGGCGGCTCGTGTTCACCAGACAGGCGCAGAAAGATGCAAAAAAGCTTGCAGCGAGTGGGTTGAAACCCAAGGCTGTCGCGCTACTGGATGTCCTGGCCGAAGACCCCTTCCGCCGACCGCCTCCTTTTGAAAAGCTCGTCGGCGATCTGTCCGGCGCATGGTCGCGTCGAATCAATATCCAGCATCGACTGGTCTATCAGGTTCTGGAAGGCGAGCG
>CAYLNP010000223.1:0-4411 GCA_964384925.1 uncultured Woeseiaceae bacterium | reverse complement strand
TTGATCTCGGAGGCGTTGAGCAGCGCGCCGAAGATCGACGCGGAATAGTCGCTGCCGTCGCGGCCAAGCGTGGTCTGCAGTCCTTCGGTATCGCTGGCGATGAAGCCGGTGATGACAACGATTCCTGCAGACTCGGCCAGGCCGCGCTCGCCAAGCCTGCGCTGGGTATCGTCCCAGCACACTGCAGGACCCATCTCACCTGGCTCCACCACCAGCACCTGGCGGGCATCGAGCCAGTCGACGGCCAGCGAGAGATCCTCACGTGAGGCCAGGTAGGCGGCCATCAGGCGCGCCGACCACAGCTCACCGAAGCCACCGACCAGATCACGACTGCGGGGCGAGGCGGCACGCACCAGCAGCAGCGCCTGCAGCACATGACGAATGTCGTTGCAGTCGCGCTCGAAGGCTGCGAGCACGGGGCCGCGTGCGGGTTCGCCCAGCAACTCCTCGACGATACCCTGATAGCGTCCGCGCAGCGCCTCCAGCGCCGCATCAGGAGTCTGGCTGCCGCCCGACGCCGACGCCACCAGCCCCAGCAAGGCATCGGTGAAGCCACCGATGGCGGACACGACGATGCCCAGCCGGCCGCGCTGTTGCGCCACGATGATGTCGGCGACGCGGCGAAAACGCTCAGCGCTGGCGAGACTGCTGCCGCCGAACTTGTGAACAATCCACTTGCTGTCTGTCATGCCAAAGGCCGTCCTGCAACCGTCACGCGAGCTTCGGCCCGGCTGCGCAAAATGTCGGTGTCATCAGATGCTCGACGCAAAACCGCGTAAGCCTACCGTGGATAGAGCAGGCTTCGCAATTGCGCGACATCCAACGCATGCATGCGCGCCTGCGCATGCGCCTGGGGATCGTCGGCGCCGTAGCCGTAGGCCATCAGCACCGAAATGCAGCCCGCCCCGTTCGCGGACTGCACGTCGGCCAGCGAGTCACCCACCATCCAGGTGCTGCCGGGTGCGACACCCAGCGCCGAGGTCGCCGTGACGATCGGCAGCGGATCGGGCTTGCGTCTCGGCAGATCATCACCGCAGACGGTCGCGGAAAACAGCGGCGCAAGCTGCAGCGCTTCAAGCAGGGGCACGGCAAACTCACGCGGCTTGTTGGTCACCATGCCCAGCGGCACGCCATCGTCGGCAAGCCGCTGCAGCAGCTCGACCATGCCAGGGTAGGTGCTCACGCCCTCGGCCAGGCAGCCGCTGTAGTGCACCGCAAACCGTCGCACCAGCGTAGCCTTGGCCTGAGCATCCTCCGGGTCCAGGGCAAACGCGCGCATGGCGCGCGTGAGCAGCAACTCCACACCCCCGCCGATCCAGCCGCGCACGACGGGCAGTGACTGCGCGGCCAGGTCGTGCTCGGCCAGCGCGGCATTCAGCGCCTGCGTGATCGCAGGCGCGGTGTCGGCAAGGGTGCCGTCCAGATCGAACAGCACGCCCGTGCAGGCCGAACTCACCGTGTGGCCGCCGCGAGCTCGTCGCGCATCGCTGCAATCGTCTGTCGATAGTCCCGGGTGCCGAAAATCGCCGAACCTGCGACGAAGGTGTCGGCACCGGCCTCGGCAATGCGCCGGATGTTGTCGATCTTCACGCCGCCGTCCACCTCCAGGCGTATCGGCAGACCGGACGCATCGATGCGCCGGCGAACCTCGCCGAGCTTGGGCAGGGTGGCATCGATGAATTTCTGACCGCCGAAGCCCGGGTTCACGGACATCAACAGGACCAGATCGAGCTTGTCCATGACATGATCGAGATAGGACAGCGGCGTCGCCGGATTGAACACAAGGCCCGCCTTGCAACCCGACTCACGAATCAGCGCCAGCGTGCGATCGATGTGTTCGCTGGCCTCCGGGTGGAAGCTGATCCAGCTTGCGCCGGCACGCGCGAAATCGGGAATGATGCGGTCCACGGGTTTGACCATCAGGTGTACGTCGATGTCCGCCGTGACACCGTGTTTGCGCAGCGCCTCGCACACCAGTGGGCCGATCGTCAGATTCGGCACATAGTGATTGTCCATGACATCGAAGTGCACGATATCCGCGCCTGCGGCAAGTACGCTGTCGACCTCCTCGCCCAGCCGCGCGAAGTCCGCCGAGAGTATCGACGGGGCGATCATGTCATCCATAGCTGCTGCGCCTGTGGCCAATCAGTGGGCTATTCTGCCTGTCAGGGCGGCGCCTGCACAGGCGCACGCCGCACCACCAGCAGCAGATACGACGCGGCGGCGGCCAGCGAGGCGCCGGCCATGACCCACGCCACGGCCATGTCGGTGATGTCGTGGAGCATTCCCGTGAGCTGCACGGCCGCAGCCGAGCACAGGAACTGCATGAACCCCAGCAGACCGGCTGCGGAGCCCGCCTGGTCAGGCCGCTCGCTGATGGCCCCGGAGGTGCTGCTCGGTGCCATCAGCGCATTGGCAAAAGTGTGCCCCATGGCGGGCACCATCAGCGCCAGTGGCGAGAAGACACCGAACACGCCCTGTACGACCAGCAGTGCCGCGGTGGCGACAATGGAGGCGATCAGGCCCGCCCGGATCATGCGGCGGATGCCCATCTGCCGCGACAGCCTGCCTGCCAGATAGAACCCGCAAAGGGAGGCTGCGGCCGTGAGCATGTACCAGCCACCGTAGGCAGTGGCCGACAGCCCCAGGCTGCCGACCAGCAGCAGCGGCGCTCCGGACACGAAAGCCTGCAGCGCCGCCATCGAGAAGCTGTAGTTCAGTGCATACCCCAGAAACACCCGCCGCCGCAGCAGCGAGAACATGTCGCGCAGCAGCGGCGCGCGTCTGTCTGTCGACACTCGCCGTGTCTCGGGCAGGCGCAGCGCGATGAAGCCGGCGATGGACACACCCACGGCGATTGCGGCCAGAAAATTGCTGCGCCAGCCGAAGGTCTCAGACAGTGCCCCGCCAAGAAGCGGCACCAGCAGAGGCACGAGCAATACGAACGAGGCGACGTAGCCAAACGCCGAGGCGGCCGAGTCGCGATCATAGAGGTCGCGGATCACCGCACGTACCACGGTGATCGCCGCGCCACCGCCCAGCGCCTGCACGACGCGCCCGACCAGCACGCTGGCCAGATCTGCACCCAGCCAGGCCATCAGACTGCCAGTGACGAACAGCATCAGTCCGGCGAGTGCCACCGGGCGGCGCCCGAAGCGATCCGACAGCGGCCCGTTGATCAGCGCGCCCAGTGCGAGTGCCAGCAGCGAGAGGCTGACAATGAGCTGGACCTGGGCACTGCTGACTCCGAACTCGTCGCGAATGGCCGGCAATGCCGGCAGCAGCAGATGCGTGCCGAACGCACCGACGCTGGAGATCAACGCCAGCGCCGGAACCGAAATCGGTTGAGGCGTGGAACTCACGCAGGATCGAGGGGCGCCGCGCTCAGTCGAGCACGCTTGCGATCAGCTCGATGAAATCAGCCTGAGTGCGCACCGCTTCACAGGCGCGTGCATCCACCGCATAGCCGTGGCGCTCGACCATCGCCTCGTAGAGCGGCTTGCGATGATCGACCAGCGCGGGAAACACCCAGCGCGCGAAGGCATCCGGGTCCATGTCGTCAGTCGATTCAAGGCCCGCCTCGGCCAGATAACGCCCAAGGTGTTCGTCCAGGAAGGCTTCCTGATAGTAGATGGGCTTGGGGTTGTCGATGGCACGCTGAATGAATGCCTGCTCCATCCGTGCATCCGGGCGCAGATAGATGATCAGTGTGTGTTCGGCAAGGCCTGCCTCGACCAGCGGATCGTCAAGTTCGCAGACGCTGCCGCCCGCATCGTTGATGAAGTGCTCGTAGCCGTAGATCTCGGCAGCCTTGCCGATGAAATCCGGCACATCACGCATTGCACCAACCTCGGCTGCGTGGTGCAGGCGCTGGCGGCGCTTGAACTCCTCGACCGACAGACCGCCGAGGTCGCGTCGACCGATCTTGCCAAGGAAGGTGGCGATCGGCGCGAGGTTGTCGACCGTGATGTTGCTGGAGATATAGATGGAGTCGCTGCGCAGCAGGTCACGCAGAAACCCGACCTGCATGGCCTGGCGCTTGATGTTGTCGAGAATCGGCTCGTCGAGATACCGCGTGCCGATCCGGTAATCACCCGAGAAATGAAACCAGCTGGATTTCGGCAAGCGGTTGGCCAGCGTGGTCTTGCCCACCCCCGACATGCCCAGCAGCGTGATGGCCTTGTTTGGCCAGTCGAGAAATTCCTGTCGGGTCATGCGCATTGCGTGAACGGCTCTGCGGCTGAAGGAGTGGTGGGCCGTGTTGGGCTCGAACCAACGACCAATGGATTAAAAGTCCAGTGCTCTACCAACTGAGCTAACGGCCCGCATGTGCAAGCAGCCGGGATGATACAGCAGCCTTCCGGGCGGGAAAACCTCAGGCGTAACGCGTCGGGTCAGGCAGACCCGCGGC
>CAYLNP010000222.1:0-4423 GCA_964384925.1 uncultured Woeseiaceae bacterium | reverse complement strand
TCCTCCAATAACTTGACGGGAAGGACTATATGCCAACCTCTTTAATATATATAAGTAAGGTACCTGTCCACTGTCTGACCACCCCACTTATTGGGCTTCAACGAACAACAACAAGTGGCATTTAACTTTAATGTCATAATAAATTAACAATTACTTAACACAGGAAAGCGTACTTCGCACCGTTAAATCAAACTGACCTGTGGTGAATAAGAATCCTCTCCTAATTTTACTGGGAATCCTGCTTTTCTCAATAGCCTTTTCCTCCTCAATATTCGCACAAAATCCTGCGAAAATATATAAAATCACAGGGAAGGTCATTGAAACCGGCTCAGAAATGCCCATGACGGGGGTAACCGTTTATTTGGATCAGACTTCGTTCTCCACCTATACTGGTTTGGATGGCTCTTTCGTATTTAATGGCGTACCGGAAGGAGAATACGAACTAAAAGCATCTTTCATCGGCTTTGAGAATTACATTAAAACATTAAGCTTATCGAGTGATCTTGTCGAGAATATCACGCTCCAGGAAAAATCTGAAGTGATTGAAGGTGTGGTCGTTACGAGTACCCGAGATTTGACTACTGATGTCAATGCACGAGCGGACGAGCGGAAAGCAGATAATGTAATTAACATTATTTCTGCACGATCTATAGAGCTTTCCCCGGATTTAACCGTGGCTAACATAACCCAGCGCGTATCTGGTGTATCCTTAGAGCGCAACAATAATGGTGATGGTCAGCATGCCATCGTAAGGGGGATGGACAAGCGCTACAACTATACTTTAGTAAATGGGATAAAAATTCCCAGTCCGGATAATAAAAACAGGTATGTGCCTTTGGATATATTTCCTGCCGATTTATTAGATCGTTTGGTAATTACCAAATCACTATTGCCCAACATGGAAGGGGACGCGATTGGAGGAGTCATCGATATGAAAATGAAAGATGCTCCAGCCAGGATGAGCCTAAGCTTGAACATAGGCACAGGATACAACACCTTGTTCAATCAGCGGCCTTTCATGGGTTTTGACCGGTCAGAAACTAGTCGATATTCTCCTAATAAGACAAATGGTCCCGGTTACCAAGCCACTGTTGCAGATTTTCCATACAATAATATGGAATTTACGCCAGTCAATACCCCAATCAATCAAATGTATTCCCTTTCCCTTGGAAACAGGTTTTTTAATAATCGCTTAGGGGTGATCGTAGCAGGCAGCCATCAGAATACTTATCGTGGAGCCAACAGCATGTTCCTGTCCACCTTTATTGATCAGGAAGACAATACCCCTTATTACGAAATCATGCAACTGAGGGAGTTTTCAACCCAACAAGCGCGGTCCGGCTTTCATACTAAAGCGGATTATAAAATCGATGCCAAAAACAAAATTAGTATCTATGGTGCCTATGTAGATTTACAAGAGCGGGAGATTCGTTCAAGGGTAGATACCATCTTGAAAATTGGCAGAGGTCAGGGTCCTGGTACAGGTCGTGTGGAATTACGAGAACGCTCACGTCAGCGGATTCA
Organism: uncultured Woeseiaceae bacterium; assembly: GCA_964384925.1. Taxonomy (GTDB): domain Bacteria; phylum Pseudomonadota; class Gammaproteobacteria; order Steroidobacterales; family PWYM01; genus PWYM01. The sequence goes on along the minus strand of CAYLNP010000222.1, from coordinate 2,899 downwards.
ACGCATTTACAACAGCACCCTACAGGGAGAACATGCCTTTGGCGACAAATTTTCTGCCGATTGGTCGTTAGTGTATTCTTTGGCGACTAACGACGATCCGGATATGGTAGAATTACAAATGCTTACCGCAGTGACCAAAAACCCCCAAACCGGAGAATTCGAGACGGACCCGGTACTTTATAACCGGGATTTTAACAGACGATGGTCTAATAACACCGATAACGATCTCGCAGTCTATCTCAACACAAGATACTTGCAACCCGTATTGGGCATACCGGTAGAATTTTCGCTGGGCGGGATGTACAGACATAAAAATCGGGAGAATTTTTTCGATACATATTTGTTCAGAACATCCCCAATCCAGCAGGTGTTTAGCGAAAATGTTCGCGACTATACCTTTACACTTTTTAATAACATCGGCACCCCAACGGATCCACTTAATTATGCATCCATTGAAAACGTCGCAGCGGCTTATGCCATGTTCAAATTTCAGGTCAATGATTTACAAGTGATGGGCGGTATCAGGAATGAGAGCACCTATTTCGAGTGGGAAACCCAAGCACCTCCGCAGGTCGTGGGTAAAGTAGGCTCATTGAGCTACAACGATGTATTACCCAGTTTGCATTTTAAATACATGCCTAACCAAAAGACGAATGTTCGCGCATCCTATTTCGCATCTATATCGCGCCCCAACTTTTTCGAGGTAATTCCCTATGATATAAACGAGGAAGATTTCAGAGAGCGTGGCAATCCAAATTTGCAAAGGACCCAGGCTGATAATTTTGATTTCAGAATCGAGCGTTTTCCCACGTCTGTAGATCAAATCATGGTTGGTCTATTCTATAAAAGAATAAATAATCCTATTGAAACGGCCCTTTTGATAGAGGGGCAAACGGTTTTTTTACAACCTAATAATTTTGGAACGGCGACTAACCTCGGTTTAGAAATTGACTATACACGTTACTTCAAAAACTTTGGGGTGCGGGCCTTCTACACCTATACGGATTCTGAAATCACCACCACGAAGATTGTTCGATTCAGGGACAATGAAGGTAATCTAACGGCCCGTAACGAGGATCAAACCCGACCATTGCAGGGTCAGTCTAAACATATCGGCAACCTGGCTTTGCTTTACAAGAGCACAAAAATGGGATTAGATATGCAAGTGGCTATGGTATATACCGGGGACAGAATTATTAGTGTCTCTCCCTATTTAGACAATGATATTTGGCAGCGGGGTTTTGTGCAGTTGGACTTTGCAATCGACAAAAGCTTTAAAAATGGTATATCCCTTTACGCAAAAATCAACAACATCCTGAACACGCCTCTATTAGCAGATATTCGCCTTCCTAACACTTTCAATCCGGAGCAGGCTCCGTATTTAGACTCCAGCAAAAGTGTCTTGGTAAGGGAAGATTTTTACTGGCAAACGATAACTTTTGGAATCAAATTTAAATTGTAATAACTAAAATCAAACGTATGAAAACTTCATTAATGAAATTATTTTTTTTAGGCCTGGTAACGTCCATGTTCTTCTTTGCATGTGAAAAAGATGATGTAACACCAGACACGACTCCTCCAACCGATATTGTCACCATCACGGACCAAACCACGGAGTTGACGGGCAAAATGAAAGGGACCTTGCTTCAAGGAAAAACCTATACCTTGACAGGAGATTTGATCATCCCTGAAAATGAAGAAGTCATCATCCAGCCCGGTGTAACCCTGATCGCCGGAAAAGATAATGGTGGCATTGGCTATGAAATAACGGTACATGGCAGCCTCATAGCTGAAGGTACTGCAGCTGCACCGATCTTAATGACGGTTCCTGTAGCTGACAGAAAACCTGAAAATGTATTCGCCGGATTATGGGGTGGTATTCAGTGCTCAGAAACAGCAAAACTAGTTATGCTGCGTTGGGTGCGCATGGAGTACTTGGGAGACCAGGGTGGACCCGGCACACCCAGAGCGGGTAAGATCCGTTATGGTCTATGGACACAGAGCAGTGATACTGAACTCCTATTAGAAGACAGCCGTGTTTATGGTTGCAAGGATGATGTATATCGTCCTAATGGTGGTAAAATCAATCTTGTGCGTAACACCTTTGAATTCTGTGGTGAAAACGGCGGAGATGGTTTGAACGTCAAAGCAGGTACGGTTGGTAATATTGCTTATAACATGTTTATTGGTGGTGCTACCAATGCTTTCAAACCTTCTAATGAAGGTGCAGCCGTTACACAAACCAATATCAATGTTTACAACAACACCATCCTGAACAACGGTTGGAGAAGACCTGGCTATAGCCGTGGTGCAAATATCAACTATGAAGTGGGTGCAAGAGGTAGAGCTTTCAATAATATCATCGTGAATTGTAAGAGAGGTATCCGCGCTTTGGAAGATGCGGATCTTCAAAATATTTCCTTTGATCACAACTTGTACTACGCTACACACCAAATTATGGCAGATGAATTTATCCCACAGGATGCGGTCGCTTCTACCCAACAAGTATTGGGTGCCAATAATATTTTCGGTCTCATCGGCGAAAATAATCCTTTGTTCGTAAGCTATAATATTGACGAATTCTCCATGGCCCAGTACGAGGCTGGTGAGAATCAACCTGCTACCATGAACCAGGTTGGCAGCAACAATTTCAGATTGCAAGGTAGTTCACCTGCTCTTGGTGCAGGAACTACTTCTCTTACCCCCGTCACTGTAAACTGGCAGTATGCAACGGGCAACAGAGCGCCTAGCATCATGCAAGCTTCTGCCGATTTGGGTTGCTACCCAAGCAGCGGAGCCGGTAATAATCAAAACTAAGATTTAACGGTTCATAAAACCTAAAGGGTCATCTAGTATATAGATGGCCCTTTTTTTTAGAACCCTTGGTAGGGATCGGCCT
>CAYLNP010000221.1:0-4447 GCA_964384925.1 uncultured Woeseiaceae bacterium | reverse complement strand
GAGCGCCCTGGTCGATGACACTGGCGGTAAAGCTCGACAGGCCCGCATCCAGATACATCAGCTGCCGACCCGGCGCCATGCGGGTGCTTGCTGCAACCGAGGCCGTGGCCATGCCCCGAACCGGGACGCTGCAATCCTCGGCCAGCCCCAGCAGCAGACCGAGCTGATCGCGGTCGTACCAGTCGGGGGCGATGAGATAGACCGAATCGACATCCTCTCCGTGGCGCTGCCATACGGCTTCGAGCTGCGCATGAGCAAGGTCGGTCTGCGTGACGCCGGTGCCGGGGATCTCTTCATCGCCGAGCAGGTCCCAGAAGCGAGTGTGCACCTGGCGTGGCCGGATGCGAAACAGTCCCCGGGCCGGCTCGCCGGTGGTGATTTCCTCACCTTCGAGCAATGCGAAGGCAGGCTCGCTTACAGGCCCGCCCCCCTCACGCAGGGCGGTCACGCCATCGGCTGCAATCTCAAGCGCCAGCGCGGCCATCGTCAGACAGCTCCGTCAATTGGCCTTCATGTGGCGGATCAGATTGTGATCCACATAGGTCTGGGACTCGAACACCAGCCGCTCCTGCAGCAACTGCAGCTGGTGAACGAGAAACATCACGACAATGCTGATCAGCAGTGCAATGAAGGTGGAGTTGAACGCAACGCCCAGGCTCTGGGTGACACCACTGATATCACCCTCGACGGCGAGGTGGGCCTGCGCGAGTGCCTCACCGATGCCACGCACGGTGCCGATGAAGCCGATGGACGGAATGGCCCACGCGATATAGCGGATCATCGACAGCTCGGACTCCAGACGGTCAGCCTCCGAGTCACAGGCATCCCGCGCCGCCGAGGCTACATCCTGAACGTTTCGCGAGGACCCGAATCGCTCAAGCGCTGCAAGCAGCACGCGCGGCAGCAGCAGGCTGCGCTGGCGCTCGGGCAGCGCCTGAAGGTTTCGGGCGTACTCGCGGGTATCTTCTGGCAGGATCCGCAAGCCCTCCGGCACATCGATGAGGTCGCGCTCTAGCAGTGCACGCTCGCGCAGTGTGCTCACCGCCTTGAATCCCATGATCGCGAACGCCCATAGCATCAGAATGAAGCAGGCCTCCTGCTCGAAGTCGCGAACGAGTACGAACAACGAGCGCTCCGGAATATAGTAGGGATCCTGGGCGATACGCACTTCCTGTGCTTCAAGCACCTCGAAGGCGGTCGGCCGGATACTCGTCACGTAGATGGCATGCACGACGATGATCACAAGGATCAGTGCGAACACCTGGTAGACGAATTCGACGGGAAACCTGCGTTTCATGGATATCCTCTCAGGCCTGCGGATCGAGCCTAGATGTCTACGGGAAAATCGACTTCCTGGTCGTAACGCAGCTGCTCGGTTGGTGTGAACCCACCGCCAGGTGCTGCAGCAGGCGGTGCCTCGGCCGCAGGGTCTGCCGGTTCGGTGGCCTCGTCGACGGACTCGGACGGGGCTTCATCGCTCGACACGTCCTCATCGGACTCCTGGGCCTGAAGGTATGCCTGCGACAACGCCAGCACGAGCGCGGCTGCGAACAGCGTGAGCTTGGATCTCATTCCAGATACCTCGCAATCCTGAAGCCGACATCTTCACGGGCCCTGTCACTATAGTCCCTGTAGGTCAGGCGCAGTTCCGTAATGCTGGCATGCTTCCAGCTGGCGCCGCGAACGACCCGGAAGCGCCCGCTCTGGGGACCCAGCGGATCGCTCGCCTGATCCCCGGCATCTGTGGGCGGCAGGATCGAGTAATAGTCGTTGACCCATTCGGCCAGATTGCTGCCCAGGTCGTGAATGCCGGCAGGGTTGGGCTCGAAGCTGCCGACAGGAGCGCTCACCGGGAATCCGTCATTGTAGGTGACCAGCGTGTTGGGCAGCAGCCGCGCCGCCGAGACGTCGCCGAGATTGCCGGACCGATCCGGTGGCGGCAGCTCACTGCCCCAGGCAAAGCGTGCCGGCGCCTCGCGACCGAGATGCCTTGCCGCCCATTCCCATTCAGCCTCCGTGGGCAGCCGATAGCCCGACCCGACCGGCTGGCTGAGCACCCATGTGTCGCCGCTGCGTTCGTACGCAGGCTCCAGCCCATCGCGTGCGCTCAGCCAGTTGAGAAACGCCACCGCGTCATTCCAGCTGACACCGGCGACCGGCTGTTCGTCCCCATCGAGCGACTCGCCGGAAAAACGTCCCGAATCATGATCACTTCGGAAGGCGCGGAACTCGGCATTGGTGACCTCGTGCACGCCGAGATAAAAGCGCCGGGTCAGTTCGACGGGGCGCTGGACTTCGTTGCTGCGCCTTCCCTGCTCGCCGCGCGGGCTGCCCATCGTGTAGGCACCCGGCTCGAGCAGGCGCAGTTCGCCGCCCAGCGAGGTCGTCACGCTGCGCGCAATCGCAGCCTCGCGGGCTTCTTCTTCGGTCAGCAGCCGGACCTCGAGTTCCTGTGTGAAGCCGGGGCGGGGCGTGACATCGATACGCTGGCTTGCATAGCCCTGCCTGCTGATGACGAGGGTCTGTGGCACGGCCTGCAGCGTCAGCACGCGATCGGTGCCCAGCGAACGCTCACCGACCTGCACCTGCGCATCGGCCGGCAGCACGTCCAGGCGCACTTCACCGAATACTGCTTCGAGCGCCACTTCGACACGCCGACCACTGTCGGCCTGAACGGACAGCCGTCGTCGCTGACTCCCATACCCAGCCAACGACACGACGACCTCGTGATCCCGTCCAGGCGGCAACGTGATGGTCAGTGGTGCCTGTCCGCGATACTGCCCATTCACCGTCACACGTGCGCCCACCGGACGGCTGACGAGCTGGACGCGCCCGTCGGCTTCTCGAAGCTCGACCTCGTCGAGCTCGAGCGCCTCGCCGGGATTGACGCGCAGGGTGTCGCCCCATGCGCTGTAGCCGGGGAGCGTGAGTTCGATACGCCGTTCCCCCGCCTCGATCTCGAGTGTCGCCGGCGTTTCGCCGAGGGCCTCGTCATCGACGCTGATGCGCGCGCCCGCAGGACTGCTTCTGACCGTCACAGGCGCCCAGTTCGGTACCAGCACCACAGACAGGGTCTGGGCGATATCCGCGCCTTCCACGTCCAATACCGCCTCCGCCGGCAGGAATCGCGGTGCCTCGATGCGAAACCGGCGCTCGCCATGCGCTACCGGCTGGTCTGCGAAGGGCAGTGAGCCGACCGGGTTGTCGTCGATGAATACCTGGCCCTCGACCTGCGGGTCGGTGGCGATCGTGATGCGCCCGGGCATGCGCTCCATGCGCAGGCGCATCTGTTGATCCGGCGCGGCGCCCACCTCGATGAATTCCTCAAGGGGAAGGTACCCCTCGCGCTGCGCAAGCACCGCGTGCTCGCCGCTGCGCAACAGCCAGCGGTCACCAATGCGCAGCTTGAGCAGGGTCCCGGGCAATGCGACCTGCTGAGGCTCAGGTTCGATGAGCAGGCGCACGGACTTCGCGGTAAAGGCAAACCACGCCAGCAGTAACAGCAGCGACAACCCGCTCCAAAGCAGGATCGCCAGAATACTTGGGCGCCTGCGCAGCCGCGGCACCTCCTGAGGACGGCCGCGATACTCCACGGCCGCGATCGTCTCTGCGCGGGAACCGCTCGCCACGACGGGCTCTATCCGACCGGCCTGGCGCGCGAGTGCATCGAGATCCGGCGGCAGGGTATCGCCCGCACTGCCCTGGCCGGAGGTGCTCAACAGCAGACGGTCGCCCTCCAGGCGACAGGTCAGCCGCCGATCGCCCGCGCTGATGATGTCACCATCAGCAAGCCAGCGGGTCTCGCGCAACGGTTCACCGTTACAGCTCAGGACCCCCTTGCGTGTGGGCGACAGGAAGAACCGGCCCTCCAGCAGGCCGACCTGCAGGACGCCCGGCAACCAGCCGGAAAGTCGCAATGCGTCGTCACCGCCGCCACCTAGCGACAGCGGCAGTTCGGCGGCGGTCATTCGTTGGTGATGACCGCCGTCGTCGAGACTCAGTATCCAGTCGCGTCCTGCATCCACGAGCGTATTCCTTGCCGCCGGTCGGGTCCGCCGAACAGCCTGATCAGATCCTGTCGGTGCAGATGATGGTGACGGGCTCGGGGCTGCGCCCCGGACGCAGCGACAGCGTCGTTCGCACGTCGCGATAGCCGTCCCGGCTGCCGATGATCGTGTAATCGCCGGGCCGCAATTCTAACGTCGTACTTTCGAAACTGCCGATGTCGCCGACGCGGAATACACGAACTTCGGTCAATCCATCGGAACGCAGTACGACTTCGATCGGCTGCGTCGCCAGCGCCAGCATGTTCTCCAGCTGCTCCACCTGCCGCTGAAGCTTCTGACCGCCCTGGGCGCCAAATGTCTCCCGGGCTTCGCCCACCAGGGCCTGGGCTTCCACCAGCACGCGATCATCAAACAGCCGCGCCGGTGCGCCCAGCAGTGCC
>CAYLNP010000220.1:0-4449 GCA_964384925.1 uncultured Woeseiaceae bacterium | reverse complement strand
CTGTACCTGCCGGAACCCACGCCGATGGTCATCGGCGAGGACACCAGCCAGACGGGCAGCGCGCAGGACGACGATAAGGACGAAGACGAGGACGAGGCCGACGCTCGCTCTGCCACACCGGGGCCTCGCCCTTGAACTCGACATCCAGCCCTCTGGTGCTGGTCGACGGCTCCTCGTATCTGTACCGCGCCTTTCACGCACTGCCGCCACTCAGCGCGTCCGACGGAACACCCACCGGTGCCATCCTCGGTGTGCTGAACATGCTCAACAAGCTGCTCGAAGAGCAGAATCCCGAGCATGTCGCGGTGGTCATGGACGCACGCGGACCCACCTTCCGCGATGCACTGTTCAAGCAGTACAAGGCCAATCGGCCGGCGATGCCCGAGGAGCTTCGTGCGCAGGTCGAGCCGCTGATCGAGGCGGTTCGCGCCTGCGGCGTCGCGCTGCTGCGTGTCGAAGGCGTCGAGGCCGATGACGTCATCGGCACGCTGGTGCACCAGGCCTGCGCGCGCGGCATGCCGGTGCTGGTCTCGACGGCCGACAAGGACATGGCCCAGCTCGTCACTGACGGCGTTCAGCTGGTCAACACGATGAGCGGACAGGTACTCGATGAAGCCGGTGTGATAGCGAAATTCGATGTGCGTCCGTCGCAGATCATCGACTGGCTGGCGCTGGTGGGAGACACCTCGGACAATATTCCCGGGGTGCCGAAGGTCGGCCCGAAGACCGCTGCGAAATGGCTGAGCGAGTACGACAGCGTCGATGGCATCGTCGCGAATGCAGCGCAGATCGGCGGAAAGGTCGGCGAGAGCCTGCGCGAGCACCTTGAGCAGCTGGCGCTGTCGCGCGAGCTTGCCACCATCCGTACCGATGTGGAGCTCGACGTCACGCTCGACGAGCTGCGCCCCCGCGAGCCGGACGTCGATGCCCTGCGCAGACTCTACGGCCGGCTGGAACTCACCTCACTGCTGCGCAGACTGCCGCAACCCGATTCGGCCGACCCACCGGTGTCAGCGTCGCCGCCACGCGAACAGCGCTATGACACCGTGCTCGACATCCAGTCGCTGGAGGCCTGGCTGGCACGCATCGAGGCCGCCGAGCTCACGGCGCTGGACACCGAGACCACCAGCCTGAACTACATGCGTGCGGAGCTGGTCGGCATCTCGCTGGCGGTGACGCCCGGCGAGGCCTGCTACATTCCGGTCGCCCACCGCTATCCGGGCGCACCCGACCAACTCGACCGCGACACCGTCATCGCACGGCTCAAGCCCTGGCTTGAGAACGCGCAGGCCGCCAAGGTCGGCCACCATCTCAAGTACGACGCGCACGTGCTGGCGCACTACGGCATCGAGCTGCGGGGCCAGCGCTTCGACACCATGCTCGAATCCTATGTGCTCAACAGCGTGGCCACGCGCCACGACATGGACTCGCTGGCGGCGCGATATCTTGGCGTGCAGACCATCAGCTACGAAAGCGTCGCCGGCAAGGGCGCAAAGCAGATCAGCTTCGACCAGGTGGCACTGGCCGAAGCGGCCCCCTATGCCGCTGAAGACGCGGACGTGACCTTGCGGCTGCACCAGGCGCTGTGGCCGAAACTCGAAGCCGAGGGCCGGCTGGCTGACGTGTACAGAAACATCGAGCAGCCGCTGGTCGGCGTGCTCACACGCATGGAACACATCGGCGTGCTGGTCGATCGTGCGTTGCTGAAAACACAGAGCCATGAACTGGCGCTGGCCATGGGCGAGGTCGAGAAACAGGCGTACGAAGCCGCCGGTGGCCCGTTCAACCTGGGCAGTCCGAAGCAGCTGCAGGAAATCCTTTTCGAACGCCAGGGCCTGCCCGTACGGCGCAAGACGCCAAAGGGTCAGCCCTCCACCGCGGAAGACGTACTCGCCGAGCTCGCCGACGAATTCGAGCTGCCGCGATTGATCCTGGCCTATCGGGGCCTTGCGAAACTCAAGTCCACCTATACCGACAAGCTGCCGGAGATGATCGACGGGCGCAGTGGAAGAATTCACACCTCCTATCACCAGGCCGTGGCGGCCACCGGACGGCTGTCGTCATCGGATCCGAACCTGCAGAACATTCCGATCCGAACGGCAGAGGGCCGGCGCATCCGTCAGGCGTTCATCGCCCCGGACGGCTGCCGCCTGATCGCTGCCGACTACTCACAGATCGAACTGCGGATCATGGCCCATCTGTCCGCAGACGACGCGTTGCTGGAAGCCTTTGCCAGGGATCGGGACATCCACCAGGCCACCGCCGCCGAGGTGTTCGACGTGCCGCTCGAGGAGGTCACGGGTGATCAGCGACGCTCAGCCAAGGCGATCAATTTCGGGCTGATCTACGGGATGTCCGCGTTCGGCCTGGCGCGTCAGCTGGGCATCGGGCGCGGCGAGGCACAGCGCTACGTCGACACCTACTTCGAGCGCTATCCGGGCGTCAAGCGCTACATGGATGACACCCGCACCCATGCGCGCGAGGCAGGATTCGTGGAGACCGTGTTCGGTCGCAGGCTGTATCTGCCGGAGATCAATGCCCGCGACGCGCAGCGCCGACAGTATGCAGAGCGCTCGGCTATCAATGCGCCGATGCAGGGTACGGCCGCCGATATCATCAAGCGGGCAATGATCGTAGTCGACGACTGGCTGCGCGACAGCCCCACCGGCGCACGCCTGATCATGCAGGTGCACGACGAACTCGTGCTGGAAGCCCCAGTGGACGTTGCCGACGATGTCGCCGCCAGAATCAACGAACTTATGGCAGGCGCTGCCGAGCTGTCGGTGCCGCTGAGGGTGGACGCACGCCACGGCAGCAACTGGGACGAGGCGCACTGACCGAGGTCTGCGCAAAAAAAAGCCAGCCCGATAGGGCTGGCTTTCATCAGGCATCAGGCGATGCCGCTTGCGATCAGAACCGATACACCAGCGTAGCGCCCAGCTGACGCTTGTTGGGCAGGGTCACACCGAAGTCGCGGATGAAGAACGGGTTGAATCCTGCGAACGGCCCGGCCAGCGGCGGCGGACCCGGCGGCAGGCCGGGCTGACTGGCATCGACGAAGCGAAGCACATCCACGGCCGTCGTATCGTTGAACGCGTTGTTGACGAATACGCTCAACGTCCAGTTGTCCGCATCCAGGCCAACGCGGAAATTCCAGGTGTTGGCGCTGCCGGTTTCCGCGAGATTGTGCACCTGAACGTAGCGTGATCCCTCCACGCTGTAGTCGGAGCGGAAGAAGAATTCCGGGGCCGTCGGCAGCAGGGTCATCGCCGTGCGGAAGGTCGCAGACAGGGTCGCGGAATGACGCGGCACCCGTGGCAGCTGATTCCCCGACACGTCGCCGGCCGCAATGTAGGCGTCCAGACATGCCCCCACACACGGTGCTCCACCCCCCGGATAGCCGGTGAAGATCAGATCAGCCTGATCGAGACTGAAGAACTCCTTGATCTCCGTATCCTGGAGCGCATAGGTCGCACGCACGTCCCAGTAATCGTTGAGTACGTAGCGCAGCTCCGCCTCGATGCCCTGGACCTCGCTCTGGCCGAGGTTGCGGGTGTACGACGTGACGAACTGGCCACCGCCTTCCTGTGCGGTTGCCTGGTTCTCGGTCAACTGCTGGTTTTTCCAGTCGATGTAATAGGCCGCAAGATTGAACAGGCCTCGACCGTCCGCGAATGTCGACTTCAGGCCGATTTCGATGGTGTCTGCCTCTTCCTCATCGAAGCTGCCCAGGCCCTGGTCACGCAGCAGCTGTCTGGCATCAGGCGTCAGCCGCGCATTCTCCACCGAGGAGTTGAATCCACCGGGCTTGTTGCCGCGCGCCCAGAGTCCGTACAGCGTGACGTCGTCGTTGAGCAGGTAGGTCGCCGTGAATCGCGGCAGGAAATTCGTGAACGTCTCCTCGAGATCCAGCTGGTTGCTGCAACTGACGAAGAACACCGGCGCGCCGGGCGCCACCGGCGTGTTGGTGCAGCCGGCACTGCCCGGAGTGGGCGTGGGTGCCGCGCGGTTGAAATTCGACTGGCCCGCGAAGATGATCTTGTCGCGGGCGTAGCGCGCTTCGGCAGTCAGCGTGAAGCGCTCCGTGACATCGAATTCCACCATGCCGAACACCGACTGGTTTTCCACTTCGTCGACAGTGTCCTGCGCCGTGAGCGACACTGGTGCGCCGCTGGCGACGGTGCCGGAGAGATCACCCGAGAAACGATCCCCCGATTCGTCCTTGAAGTAGTACACACCACCCAGCCAGCGGAGTCGTTCGTCACGCGGCGAGAGGATGCGCAGCTCCTGGCTGTAGTCGCGGGTGCCCTTTTCGAAGCTGATCGTCTCGAACGCCCCACCCGACCCTCGAATGGCCGAGTAGTCCTGGTCGACACCGCTGTAGAGCGAGGATTCATTGAATGCCGACACCGAGGTGAGTGCGTAGCCACCCAGATCCCAGTCCAGCAC
>CAYLNP010000219.1:0-4463 GCA_964384925.1 uncultured Woeseiaceae bacterium | reverse complement strand
CCGCCGTCGATCGACTCACTGGAACGCGGTGAGAAATCGGTCACTTCGAGGCGCGGGCTGTCGGTCGCGATCGCTGTGGTTCTGGTCGCAGGCGTACTGGCCCAGAGCGTGCACCACTTTCGGGAGAGTCTTGCCATAGATCCGCGAAGCGGACCGGCCGTGATCTGGCTCTATGAAATGCTCGGTCGGCCGCTGTATCCCGCCTGGCCACTGCAGGACTATCAGCTCCGGGCAGACGAAGACGCGCTGATGGCGGCTGACCGCCAGTTGCAGATTCGCGCAACGTTGACCAACAGGGGTGCGCGGGCGCTGCCGCCACCGCTGATCCGCCTGACCTTGCTGGATCGCTGGGGCGAGAGCCTGGGCAGTCGGATGCTTCAACCCACGGAGTATCTTGCGGCGCAGTCGCAGTCACGACTTGCGCCCGGGGCGCAACTCGCAGCGACACTCTCGGTACGCGCACCCCCGGGCGAGCTCTATGGCTATCGCCTCGATGTCTGTCATCGTCTGGACGGCGACAACGTGCGCTGCGATGCGCAATCCCGGTAACTGCGCGACGCGAGTGCGGCGGGCCGCGGTGTCTCGTTATGACAGTGCCAGGCCATGAAACAGAAACTTGCAGGCTGCTCCTTCGCATTCACATCAAGCACACGCGCCAACGTCATCGAAGACGCAATCCGAGCATTCAAACCTGCCGTCGCTGTGCTATGATCGCTGCCCCGTTTCGGTACTGACATTTTTTGTCGCGGATCGAATGCGGTCAGAGAATCAAACAGTCGACACAGACTGCTTCTGCTCTCGGCGCCTCGTCGTTTGCAGCGATTCCCCAGGGGTGGCGTCGTGTACGCCTTGTCTCACAGGTACTGCGGTCTATGGGGTTTGGCAGCACAGTGAGTAAAGCTCAGACGAATGGCACTGGCTCGCCGGCCTGCATCCGTGCAAACGACGAGCCGCTATGCGACCTTACCGAGCAGGCCCTCGGCACGTATTTCGCGAATCTCAACGGCCATGCACCCGGTGCACTTTATGAGCTGGTGATGCAGGAGGTCGAACGACCGCTGTTTCGTGCCGTCATGGAATTCACCCACGGCAATCAGACGCAGGCTGCGACGATTCTCGGTATCAATCGCGGCACGTTGCGCAAGAAACTCAAGACCTACGAACTGCTCGACTGAATGTCGGGCAGGGCGTGCGGGCGCACGCATGCGCAGCATTGCCCGCTGGTATTTCCCTTTTCAGGACCTCGACTATGCTGCAGATCAGGCGTGCCTTGCTCAGTGTCAGCAACAAGGCGGGCGTTGTCGAACTGGCACAGACGCTTTCCGGCGCCGGCGTGGAGCTGTTGTCCACAGGGGGGACGGCCGCGCTGCTGCGCGAGGCCGGCATCGACGTCACCGACGTCTCGAGTGTCACCGGCTTTCCGGAAATCATGGACGGGCGGGTCAAGACCCTGCACCCGCTGATCCACGGCGGACTGCTCGGACGACGCGGCATCGATGACGACGTCATGCGCGAGCACGGCATCGGACCGATAGACGTCGTGGTGGTGAATCTCTATCCCTTTGTGCAGACGATTTCCCAGCCAGGCTGTACGCGCGAAGAGGCCATCGAGAATATCGACGTAGGCGGCCCGGCCATGCTGCGTGCGGCCGCGAAAAATCACGCGCATGTCACGGTCGTGGTCGATCCGGGCGACTATGACTGGCTGCGCAGGGAGATCAGCGCCCAGCGTGCCGTCTCACCGCAGCGTCGGGAGCGCCTGGCCGCCAAGGCCTTCGCACATACGGCGGCCTATGACGCTGCCATCGCCCGATACCTCGGCGCCGAGGGTGCGGAAGGCGAGCGCTGGCCCGGGCGACTGATGCTGGAATTCGACCGGCGCATGGAGCTTCGCTACGGCGAAAACCCCCACCAGCGCGGTGCGTTTTACATCGAACCGGGTGCGGGACGGGGGTTGATCGGCAGCGCCGAGCAAATCCAGGGCAAAGCGCTTTCCTACAACAACATCACCGATGCGGACGCCGCGCTGGAATGCGTCAAGCAGTTCGCCGAACCGGCCTGCGTGATCGTCAAGCACGCCAATCCCTGCGGCGTAGCCATTGCCGGAAGCCTGCTGGATGCGTACGAGCGCGCGTATGCAACGGACCCGATCTCCGCCTTCGGCGGCATCATCGCGTTCAACGGAACGCTCGATGCGGCGACTGCAGGCGCGATCCTGGAGCGCCAGTTCGTGGAAGTCATCATCGCACCGGGCATCGATGCCGAGGCGCTGCCACTGCTGGCCGCCAAGCCCAACGTCCGCGTACTGGATACCGGCGCGTGGCAGGACGAACCGGTCGCGGCGCTGGACTACCGGCGCATTGGCGGTGGCCTGCTCGTCCAGGATATCGACCACGGCCGCGTCCATGCCGCCGACCTCAAGACCGTCACCCGACGCAGCCCCACCCCGCGCGAGCTCACCGACCTGCTGTTCGCCTGGAAAGTGGTCAAGTTCGTCAAGTCGAACGCCGTCGTCTATTGCCAGGAAGGCCGTACGATCGGCATCGGCGCAGGCCAGATGAGCCGCGTCTACAGCGCCAGGATCGCGGCGATCAAGGCTGCGGACGAAAAGCTCGAGGTGCGCGGCTCGGTGATGGCCTCGGATGCCTTTTTTCCGTTCCGGGATACCGTCGACGAGGCCGCGGCGGCGGGCATCACAGCCATTGCGCAGCCCGGCGGATCGGTCCGCGACCGCGAAGTCACTGCGGCCGCCGATGAGCATGGCATCTGCATGGTGTTCACCGGCATGCGTCACTTCCGACACTAACAACCCCGAGGCGCGGCATGAAGGTTCTGATCATCGGCGCGGGCGGGCGTGAACATGCGCTGGCGTGGAAGGCGGCTCAGTCGCGCGGCGTGACCGAGGTACTGGTGGCGCCCGGCAATGCCGGCACCGCACTCGAGCCGGGTATACGAAATGTGGCGGTGTCCATCGGCGACATCGACGGCCTGGTGGCACTGGCCCGCAGCGAGGGCGTCGCGCTGACCATCGTCGGGCCCGAACAGCCGCTGGTGGCCGGTGTCGTCGATCGTTTCGAGGCCGCGGGACTGGCCTGCTTCGGTCCGCGCCAGTCAGCCGCGCGCCTGGAAGGCTCCAAGGCGTTCGCGAAGGCGTTTCTCGCCCGCCACGCGATTCCCACCGCCGCCTACGAGACCTTCACCGAGATCGACGCCGCGCGACGCTATCTGCGCGCGCGCGGCGCACCGATCGTCGTCAAGGCCGACGGGCTGGCCGCAGGCAAGGGGGTGATCGTCGCCGATACGCTCGCGCAGGCCGAAGCGGCCGTCGAGGACATGCTCGCCGGCAATGCCTTCGGCGAGGCGGGACATCGTGTGGTCATCGAGGACTGCCTGCAGGGCGAGGAAGCCAGCTTCATCGCGATGGTCGCCGGCGGTCACATCCTGCCGCTGGCCAGTTCACAGGACCACAAGGCACGTGACAACGGCGATCTCGGACCCAATACCGGCGGCATGGGCGCCTACTCGCCTGCCCCGGTCATCACGCCGGCCATTCACGAACGCGTGATGCGTGAGGTCATGCAGCCCACCGTCGCGGGGCTGGCGGCCGAGGGCATCGAGTACACGGGATTTCTCTACGCCGGCCTGATGATAGATGCGCAGGGTACGCCGCGGGTGCTCGAGTTCAATTGCCGCTTCGGCGATCCTGAAACGCAGCCGATCATGATGCGACTGCAATCGGATCTCGTCGCGCTGTGTCGGGCGGCCGTCGCAGGCTCGCTGCATGACTGCACGGTGGCATGGGATCAGCGCGCTGCCCTCGGGGTGGTGCTCGCTGCCGGGGGATATCCCGAGCGATATGCGAGCGGTCAGCACATCGACGGCCTTGCCGAAGCGGCGCGCGTTGCCGACACCAAGGTATTCCATGCCGGTACCCGGCTGGACGAGGCGCGGGTGGTGACGGCGGGTGGACGCGTGCTGTGCGCCACGGGCCTGGGTCACAGCGTCGGTGAGGCTGCAGCGCGTGCCTACCAGGCCGCAGGCTGCATTCACTGGGAAGGCATGTTCCACCGCACGGACATCGGCCACCGCGCCATCGCAAGGGAACGCCCGGAGAGCTGAAGGCTCGGGCGGACCCCCTTCGGGGCGCCGCCCGTTGAGGCCTATCGCTTCATCGCCTCGAAGAACTGGCTGTTGGTCTTGGTGTCCTGCATCTTGTTGATGAGGAATTCCACGGCGGCCAGCTCGTCCATCGGATGCAGCACCTTGCGCAGGATCCACATCTTCTGCAGTTCGGCTTCGTCGGTGAGCAGTTCCTCGCGACGCGTGCCGGAGCGGTTGATGTTGATGGCCGGATAGACGCGCTTTTCAGCGATGCGGCGATCCAGGTGGATCTCCATGTTGCCGGTGCCCTTGAACTCCTCGTAGATGACCTCGTCCATCTTCGAGCCCGTATCCACCAGCGC
>CAYLNP010000218.1:0-4464 GCA_964384925.1 uncultured Woeseiaceae bacterium | reverse complement strand
CTGCTGCAGCAAGGTCACCTGCTGACGCGACCAGGTCGGCACCGTGTAGGTGATCTCGTCACTCGACCAGCGTCCCTCACCGGTGATGCGCCACTGCTCTGTCAGGTCATAGCCCAGTGACAGGAAGCCCGAGTAGTGCTCAGTGTGACGGACCTGGTTGTTGATCGGCTTGATGTTGCTGATCGGCTGATTGGCCAGAAAGAATGGCGGACCCGCCAATGCCGAAGCCGGATTGCGCAGCCAGAACTGCGCCGCGTTGCCCAGTCGCGCGGTCTCGTTGTAGCTGGCCACACCGGCGATCCAGCGCAGCCTGCCCGACTCACCCACATGGCGCAGCTCGTTGCTGTTGTGCTTGAAGTCGTAGTTCAGGACATTGACCGCGCTGATCGCAAATGCGAACGGGTTGGTGACAACGGAGTTGGTGTAATCCGGATCGGACCGGTCATAGCTGGTGTTGCGCATGTAGCCGGCCACATAGGTCAGCGTGCCGTTGGCGATCTCGTAGTCGGCCTGTAAGGTACCGAAGCGGGCAAATTGCTTCAGCCCCGGGAAGGGCTGTCCGGTCAGCGGATCGGGGGACAGATCGATGTCAGCCTCAGTGGCGCTGAGTTCGCCCACGAAGGTTCCCCGGGTGCAGGACGCGAACACCTGTGGCGACACGGTGCTGAGGTCTGCGGGACAGGGCAGCTGGGGCGAACCGGGCGGACCTGCCGCGAACGTACCGCCGGGCACCGGCAGCCGGGTGTTGCGCGACACCAGCGGGGTTGCAGGTTCACTGAACACGTCATCGCTGTACTGATAGCGCGCATAGACCGACAGTCGGTCGTTGGGTGTCAGCAGCAGCGCCAGGGATCCACCGAGCGTCTCTTCAGTGCCGAGTTGCGCGCCGGTGTTGGGATTGGTGTAGTAACCATCGAAGTCGTGCCTGGTGACCGAGGCGCGAAACGCCAGCAAATCATCGATGATGGGACCGGATAGCCCTGCATCGAGGGTGCGAAGGCCGTCAGTACCCGCTTCAAAGCCGGCACGCCCCTCCCACTCGAAGGTGGGCCGCCGGGTGACGTAGTTGATGGCACCGCCGAACGCATTTCGTCCGTATAGCAGTGTTTGTGGACCCTTGACCACCTCGATACGCTCGACATCGAGCAGCCGACTGCGCAGCGCGCTGCCGCCCCCCGCGGTGGCCAGGTTCTCACTGGAGGTGTCCACATAGTCGATCAGCACGGCCACGCTGGGCCGTCCGCGTTCGTTCTGCATACCACGCACAGCCGGGCGCGTGTCCTGCGAAAACGCGCCCAAGTCATAGGTGAACCCTGGGATGAGCTGGGCGATGTCTGCAATGTCGGTGATGCCTTCGCGCTGGATTTCGCGCGCGGAAATCGCATAGATCGCAATCGGCACCTCCTGCACGCTTTCTTCGCTCTTGCGTGCGGTGACGACGATCTCCTCGATCATTCTCGCCTCGGTCTGTGCCGAGGCCGAGGTCGATGCGCCTGCGCCGAGTGCCGCCGATACTGCCAGCGCAAGCTGGTATCCCTTCGTCCTGCTCGTAGTTTTCATCAGATGACTCCCCGGTGGTTCCGAATAAACTTCCAATGGTTACCGACCTGACGCAATCGAGTGCCGGCGTTGCCGCCGGCCATCACGCTGCGCCTGTGCCGCCAAAACGCTGCGGGCCCAAAGGCCCCTGCGATCTGCAATCCATGCATTTTTCTTCGTGATACATCACTGCCCTAAACCTGCCGGGCACATTCATACCGCCTGCTCCAGATCTGCCACGCCCGGTCTGGAGCCCTGCACGATCAACCACAGGGCCGGCAGTCCGAGAAGTGCGCCGAGTACGAAAGGGGCAGGACTGCCGACATGCGAGAACAGCACGCCCGCGACCGCGGGCCCGATGATTCGCCCCACGCTGCCCGCGGCCTGGTAGGAACCCATGACGGCCCCGCGCTCGCCGGGTCCAGCCTTCAGCGACACCATCGTGGTGACGCTGGGTGTAAACAGTCCAAAGCCCGCGCCCACCAGCAACAGCGCGAGCACGACGCCGCCGTGCGTCGCCGAGATGCCGAGCACGACCAGTCCCAGGCTGCAGCTGACCGCGCCAGCCAGTGCCACACGGCTGGCACCGAAACGCCGCGCGAGCGGACCGATCAGCACAGCCTGCGAGATGACTGCCAGCACGCCGAGCAGAAAGAAGGCCATGCCGACGGTCTGCGGGCCATAGCCCAGCTCGTGATTGGCCCAGATCGGAAAAATCGCCTGCATCATTGCCGTGGCCGCCGAGAGCAGCAATGCCGCGGCGACCAGGCTGCCCAGGTCGATGCGCGTGAGCAGACCGCGAAACGGCACGGCGATATCGAGCCGCCGACCGACGAAATGCCTGCGTTCGGACTCGGGCAGGCTCTCGTCGAGAAACCACCACGCACCCAGGAAAGCGACAAGACTCAACACGGCAGCCACGATCGCAGGCAGCAGCGCCCGCGCCGAATCCGGGTCGTTGCCCGCGAGCAACCCGCCCAGTGCCGGCCCCACGGTAAAGCCCAGTCCGAAGGCCGCACCGATCAGTCCCAGACTGCGCGCACGATCCTTCTCGCTGCTGATGTCCGTGGCATAGGCGAACGCGGCCGATATGTTGCCAGCCATCAGGCCACCAAGCGCGCGCGCGAGAAACAACATCCACAGACTCTGCGCCATGGCCAGCAGTACGTACCCCACGACGGCGCCGAGCATGCTGATCATCAGAATCGGTCTGCGCCCGTAGGCATCGCTGAGCCGCCCCCAGAACGGAGTGGCGATGAGTTGTGTCAGCGAGTACACGGCGATCACCGAAGTGATCATCGCCGGCGAGGCGCCCAGCAATTCGCCATAGAAGGGCAACAGGGGCACGATCAGGCCGAACCCCAACAGATCGATGAAGACGATGAGCAGCAGTATGGGCATGCGTGTTCGTCAGCTTTCCTGCTGCGCCGGCTGGGCAGCAGGCGTAGTCCCCATGATTCTTACAGCCACTGCCCACAGGCCCAGCAGGATGTTGCCGACGGCCACGAGGATGAACGGCGCGGCGGGCGTCCAGGTATCGAACAGTCTGCCGCCGACGATGGCAACGAAGAGAATGCCCAGCGCGCCGAAGAAACTGTACACGCCGAGAACGGAGCCACGGCGGGCCTCAGGCGCCTCCTGACCGATGAGTGTCTGGCTGGCCAGGATCGCACTCATCTGACCGATGCCCAGCATGATGGCGAGCGGGATCGCTGCCGCGCCGATCGGATCGGTCGTGGTGGCCATGAGCCCGTAGCCCACGCCGGCCAGCAGCATCGCCACGGCCGTGAGCGTGACGCGATCGAGCTTGTCGGCCAGCGTACCGAAGATCGGTGCCCACACCAGCGCCGAGCCCTGCACGATCGCGAACAGGATACCGGCCCGTGCCGTCGCCTCGCCGGTGCTCGCCCCCTGTGCGATACCGGTCTGCACCGCCCACAGCAGCAGAAATGTTCCAACCACAGCAAGATCGCCGCGCGAAACGAAGGCGGTGCCATACGCGAGACTGATGCGCGCGTTCCTGGCTGCAGCCATTCCCTGCATCAGCAACGAAACCATGCTGTCAGTATTTCTGGCAGCCTCCGGTACGCCCCCCCGAAGGCCGCGCAGCGCGAGCCCGGCCAGAATGGCGATCGCCGCCACGATCAGCAGTGAGTACTGGCCTGCCGCACGCGCATCCGGGGCGAAGTCGGCGAACCACGCCGGCAGCCGCGCGAGCAGAATCGCAAAGATCAGTACGCCGACGCCATTGAGCATGTAGGCCACGGCGACGAATTTGCCGCGCGAGCGCTCCTGCGGGTAATCGGCAAGCACTGTCGCGAGCATCGCAGTGACCGCGGCCGCCCCGATCGCGAATACCACCCGGTAGACGATCAGTTCGTTGACCGTCGAGGCAAACGGATACAGGCCATAGCCCAGACCGATCAGGAAGAAGCCGGCCATGTACACCGCGCGCCGCCCGATGCGATCGGACAGCGCGCCGAGCGGACCGACGAGTATCAGGATGACCAGCTCCTGCCACAGCAGCAGATTGCCGCTGACGCGTCCCTGCACGGCATCGGGCAGACCCAGGTGCTCGGTGAGGATGTAGGGCTGTATGGTATTGAGAAAAGTGAACAGCCCGATGCTCAGCAGCGCTGCGAAAAAGAACACCAGCGCGTTGCCGCGCGTGACCCCGGGTGACAGGAAGAACGGTCCGAGCTTCTGCGCTGTCATGGTCGAACCTGCGCTGTTCTGCGCCATCAGCCGGCAAGCTCCTGTGCATCCGACTCGTCATCCCGGTCCAGGCGCGAGGCACGTGGCTGGCGAGACTTCAATGGCAGGTTGTCGAGCACCCAGGGCTTGTGCTCGCGCCGTCCCGGGCACGGCAAGGTCACCGCGCGCTTGCCTTCGAACTCGCGGGCCAGGCGCTCGCTGTCGATCAGC
>CAYLNP010000217.1:1330-4495 GCA_964384925.1 uncultured Woeseiaceae bacterium | reverse complement strand
CGTCGCCTCATCGCTGTACACCAGGCACAGGTATTTCATCTTTCAGCTGCCTCCCTCGTCGGTCATGCCTCATTCACCGCCCAGTTCAGGCCGAACGGATCAATGAGCATACCCCAGCGATCGCCCCAGAACTGACGCTCCAGCGGCATCACCACGGCGCACCCGGCCTGCGTGGCGCGTGTCCACCATGTATCGACGTCGGTCACGACCAACTGCAGGTGAAACCCCTGCGGCTGCGGTGCCGTGGAGAGTTTTGCATCGTGAAAGTCGGTCAGCATCAAGGCACCCCCGTTGATCTCCAGTTGCACGTGCATCAGCACATCCGGGGCGGACTCGTCGGCGTGGCGCCCCAGTTCCCGGGCGCCAAAGGCGCGTACATAGAATTCTGCCGCCTCGCCGGCGCGACCGCCAAGCCCGATATACGGGATGACCCCACGCAGGGTTGCGGTTTCGGGGCTGTTTTCCATGTTGCCAGCGCTACTGTCAGGCATCGCCATCTCCTTGTGGTTCAGCGGTCCAGGCACCGAATTTGCATTCGGGTCATGCCTCTGGTCGTTTCACCCCACTGGAGATCGACAGGCGCTCGCGATAAGCGCTCGATGTTGATATCAACATACTTGATATGCGTCAATGCGAGCTGAGCACGATACGAGCGCCCATGCCGCACTCCGCCGATGTCCCGCTGAGCAAGACACGACACGTCCACGACCACCGCCTGCGCGTGACAAACATGTGGCTGACCGAATGCCAGGAATCGCCGGCATCGTCGAGATGGTGATTCACAGGGACAGTTGTCACTGCGGAGCCGTGGTCATCGAGGTCGAGGCACCCGCACAGCTCGAAGCGTACGAATGTAACTGCTCGATGTGCGAGCGCACCGCATTTCTTCACCTCATCGTCCCGGCGCCGAACCTGCGTCTTGTGCAGGGTGCCGACGCGCTGACCACCTACAGTTTCAATACACACGTCGCCAGGCACTATTTCTGCGCGCGCTGCGGCTGCCGTCCGTACTATTTGCCGCGCTCGAACCCTGATGGATACAGCGTGAATGTCCGCTGCCTGGATCACGCGACCGTCGAAGCGTTGACGGTGATACCGTTCGACGGGAAAAATTGGGAGAGCCATGCGGGCACGCTCGCGCATCTTTCAAGTGACTGAGAACCGGGAGAATGCGCTTGGTACTGGTGAACTAGCAGGAGCACTCATGTATCTCTCGGCCAAATCGATCGACGCACTCGCTGCAGTGAGAAAGGTTCACTTCCTCAACGACGAGGCTGTTCGAATTAACAAGTCGCTCGGGGATGCGGTCGGCCTCCAGGCGCTCGGTGTACACATCATCACTGTCGAGCCTGGGCACTTTTCGACGGAATATCACTTTCACCATTTCGAAGAAGAATGTGTATACATCCTGTCAGGCGTGGGTATCGCACGCATCGGCGAAGAAACTCACACGCTCGGTCCAGGCGATTTTCTCGGCTTTCCCACCAACCGCGTACCCCACGCCATGCAGGCCACCGGTAGCGAACCCCTTGTATGCCTTGTGGTCGGCCAGCGGCTCAAACAAGACGTCTCGGACTATCCGGAGGCAAAAGTGCGGCTCTACAGGAACAACGGCGTGTGGGACCTGGTGAAGCACACGCAGATCGAACGCGTTGATCGATAGGCCAGCCGTCAGAGCACCAGTTCCCAGCGCTCTTCGACCAGATCACGACCGAAGGCCCGCGCATGAATTGAGCGTGTGCGCAAGAATCCGCTACGCGCGTAGAGTGCGCACGCGGCGCGGTGGCTCGAGTAAGTGCTCACCTGAACCCTGCGATATCCGGCCGACCGCGCAAACGCCAGCGCGTACTGGAGCATTGTGTACCCGAGCCCCTGTCCCCGCGCTTCGCGGATCAGCAGGAACAGCCGAAGCTTCGCGATGCCCTCGTCGCCGCCGTTCACACAGAAGATCGACCCGATCCTTGCCTCGCCGCCCAGGGCGACCCAGCCGCGATCCAGGCACGGGTCGTGATGATGCAAAAACTCCTTGAGCACGCTCGACACCGTGCTTCCGAACGTGTCGTCGAAACCCTCATCCTCGCGATACAGGCGGTCATGCAGCTCGACCAGCCAATCGAGATCGCGGGCGGCGAACTCGCGGAAAACGACCTCGTTGCCCGACCGACTGCCTGCGCTCACGCCGGCGGCAGCGCCTGGATCGAGCGCAGAATCTCGCGGGCGATAGACTCGCGCTTCGACAGGTCGGCCGCAGCGTTGGGCATCTCGATATTCAGTGCGAAGAACACTGCCCCTTCGGTGCGCTCGACCCATCCGACCCACCAACCCACCTGCGGATCCGCGCGCGCACCCCAACCGGTCTTGGCACGCAGAATCCAGTCACGACCTGCCTCGACAACGATTACATCCTTTACCAGCCGCTGATCGCTGAGCTGAAACGGCAGCTCGTTGCGATACAGGCGGCGGAGAAATGCCACCTGCTCCGTGGCCGAGATGGCGAGCTTGCCATCCAGCCAGAAGCTGACGAGTGCACCGGAGGGATCGGCATTGCCGTAGCCGATGCGCTCCAGGTATCGGCGCTCCGCGGGCTCGCCGATCTGCTCGGCGATGAGCTGGTAGACCCATACAGCGGAATTTCGCATCGAGGCCCGCAGATCCTGGTCCTGGTTCCATGAAGCGATCTCGTGCTGCGTGCCATCCCACCGGAACACCTGGAACTCGTCTGTCACGACACCGGCGTCCAGCGCAAAAAGCGCATGTGGGATCTTGAAGGTCGAGGCCGGAATGAAGCGCTCAGTGGCGCGGGCGGGATTGTGCACCTGCCAGCTGCCGGAGCGCTCGTCCATCACGACGATGGTCCCCGTCACGCCTGCTGCATCGAAGACGTCCGCCCACTCCTCACGCGGCTGCCACTCCTGCGCACACACACCCGTGAAGCACGCCAGCATCAGCGCAAGCCCGGGAACGACATGCTTCATTGCCGACAGCCTTCTAGTGCGCTTTGCCATACGTCAGCCGGCGCCACAGCCCCTCCATCGGTCCCTGCCGGAAGCGCCTCAGCCACAGCGGCGAGTACCACAGCTGTAACAACCAGATCGCGAACACGACGAGAATCTGTCCGCTGCGCTCGACTTCGCCGTACCAGCCCAACCCGTGGCCATAGAAAAG
>CAYLNP010000217.1:0-1230 GCA_964384925.1 uncultured Woeseiaceae bacterium | reverse complement strand
TTGTACAGGGCCATACCGATCAGCATCATGCCGGCCGCACGCCAGAAGCCCCACAAAAGCAGCACGAAGGTCTGGAACATCATCGCCGCGGGTACGCGTACGCCCATCTGCTCCAGCCAGCCGCCACGATACGCGTCGACCTCGCGGGCGAGGACCTCGGCGGTGGGCTGCCACGATTCGTCGCTCATCGCCGCCACCTGCTCTGCGGGCCAGTGCGGCAGCGTCCAGCCGAAGAACAGATACACCAGCGAGGACACCGACAACAGCAGCAGGCCAGTCACCATCAGGGTCACGACTGACCAGCGCCGCGCCCGGAACACGATGGCCCCGCATATTGCGTACAGCACGAGGATGTCGCCGAACCAGAGCAGATAGGCATGCGCCAGGCCGAAAATCAGCAGCCAGAACATGCGCCGGTAGTGCAGCGCGGTGACCGCTCGACCGGTGGCCTGGGCGCGTTCGGCGAACAGCACGATGCCCGCGCCGAACAGCGCCGAAAACAGCGCCATCATCTTCTGGTCGGCTAGCAGGTGTCCGGACAACCACACGACGTAGTTCAACCCGGTGAGATCGCCCCACACGGTGGGATTCGTGTACGCGGCGATGGGCATCGAGAAGACCTGGATGTTCATCACCAGGATGCCGAGTAACGCGAATCCGCGCAGCACATCGAGTTGCACCTGACGCTGCGTCGGCGCGAGGCCCCGCTTCAGGTCCCCGCCGCCGGTCACGGTGGGTGTATTGTCGTTCATCGCTTGGGCTCCCGAGTGATACAAGGTCGGTGCTCGGTATCGTAGCGGGCTTCTGTTGCGTTTGGAACGCGGTCTCCCCGCGCGTATGCCCGCGAAGAACCAGGCTCTGAGTGGATTGGTCGCAGCCGCTGAGTGGAAATCGACACAAGGCGCTACAATCGCCTCATATGCAGATCCTTCGCGGCAGCGTCACCCTGGGATTGATCGGCCTGAACCTGCTGTTCTGGGCGATCCCACTCTATCTTTTCGCGTTGCTGAAGCTGCTGCCCTCGCCCCGGTTGAGACTCACCTGTGACCGGATCCTCGTGCAGCTCGCGCAGAACTGGATCAGCGGCAATCAGCTGATTCTGTCTATGACCCAGCGCGTCGTCTGGGATGTACAGGGCGTTGACGCACTGCAACGCAACGACTGGTACCTGGTGCTCTGCAATCACCAGAGCTGGGTGGACATTCTGGTGCTGCAGGGCGTGTTCAACCG
>CAYLNP010000216.1:0-4544 GCA_964384925.1 uncultured Woeseiaceae bacterium | reverse complement strand
GCCGATGTCGCCGTCCTGCCGCGCTGGATCCGCGTGAACCAGGCGCTGGCGTTCGTCGAGACCATGCATCCGCATTTCCGGCGCGAACGCGCCGAGGAGTTTCTTGCGCGCACCGATATTCCGCGCCGGGCCCGGGTCAAGACATTGTCGAAGGGCATGATCACGCAGCTCCACCTGGCGCTGATCATGGCCATCGATGCCAAGCTGCTGGTGCTCGATGAGCCTACCCTGGGTCTGGATATCCTGTTTCGCAAGGCCTTCTATACCACGCTGCTGAACGACTACTTCGATGACACCCGCACCATCATCGTGACCACGCATCAGGTGGAGGAGATCGAGCACATTCTCACCGATGTGGTGTTCATCGATCGCGGCAGGAACGTGCTCAACGAATCCATGGATACGCTGGGAGAACGCTACAGTCAGCTCGTGGTTCGACAGGAGCACGCCGAGGCTGCACGCGCCCTGGGGCCGCTGTCCGAGGAGCAGAGCTTCGGTCGTCACGTATTTGTCTTCGAGAACGTTCCGCGCGATCGGCTGGCTGCCCTGGGTGAGCTTCGCACACCACCCATCAGCGATCTGTTCGTCGCCAAGGTTGGAGGGATGCGTTCATGAACGCGGTCAAGGGCCATCTGATGCTGTTGCGTCGCGAACTCTGGGAACATCGGGGTGTGGTGATCGCACCTGCGGTTATCGCCATCCTGACCACGCTGCTGATGCTCACCGGCCTGCTTCGGGGCCTGGGCGGCAATGTGGCGCAGCTGCAGATCGTGCAGGGACTGGCGATGATGCCGCCGGCCCAGCGTGAGGGCGCGCTGGGGGCGCTGCTGGCAAGCGTCACGCCGCTGTTCCTGGTCACCATGCTGGTGATGATCGTGTTCTATGCCGCAGATGCGCTGTACGCGGAGCGGCGGGATCGCAGCATCCTGTTCTGGAAATCGCTGCCGGTGACGGATCTGGCGACGGTCCTGTCCAAGCTGGTCACGGCCGCGGTGGTCATACCGCTGATCACGATCGCGCTGATCATCGTGACTCAGCTCGTCACGTTGCTGCTGGCCACCATCATGGTCCGGGGCGTCGACGGGGATGCCTGGGCGCTCGTCTGGCAGGCGGCGCCGCTGCTGAACATCTGGGTGCTGATGCTCTACTCGCTGCTGGCGCTCATGCTGTGGTACCTGCCGTTCCTGGGCTGGCTCTTGCTGGCCAGTGCGTGGGCGCGCAAGGCGCCGCTGCTGTGGGCGGTATTGCCGGTCGTGGTGGTCGGCCAGCTCGAGATCCTTGCCTTGGGCACATCGCGCATTTACCGGCTCATCGGCGAGCGGGTCATCAGCGTCTTCGGCTCGGCGTTTCGGCGCGATATCGGTCAGCTGGTGCAGTTCGACGGCGATTCGGCCAGCGTGCGCGCGCCCGGCGATCTGGCTGGCGAACGTCTGTTGAGCTACATTGATCTGCCGGGGCTGCTGATGGCGCCGGGGTTCTGGGGCGGTATCGTGGTGGCCGCCGTGTTCGTGGCGCTGGCTGTAGTGTTGCGGCGCTTCCGGGACGAGGCCTGAGCACCCGTATCGGCCAGTATTGAGCAACGATCTCGAAACGCAACTGCGAAGCGCCCAGTCGCATCTGGCGGGGGTCGAATCCGCAGCCCGACTGTGCAGCTATGTCCTGGACCTGAACACCCGTAGCGTGTCGTGGTCGTCGGAGGCCTACGCGCTGTTCGGCATTCCCGCAGACACGCCGCTGACCCGCGCGCTGATACTCGAGCACGTTCACCCGGAAGATCGCGGCGCAGTCATTCAAGCCGTCGAAGCGCTGAGTCGCGGCGAGATCTACGACCTCGAACACCGGATCATCGTCAATGGGAAGATCGTGTGGGTGCGCGCGCGGACCGTGCTCGAATACGACGACACAGGCACGCCGCGACGCGCTATCGGCGTGGCGCAGGACATCAGCCTGGAGCGCGAGACCGAACGATCCCTGCGCGAACGCTTCGACTTCGAGCATTTCGTCTCGCAGCTCTCTACGCGCTTCGTAACAGGTTTAGACGCCGACAGCGCGATCGACGTTTCCCTGGCCGATTTGGGTCGCTTCACGCGGTCTGATCGGGCGCACGTCTTCAGGTTCGATGAGGCCGGTGCACTGTTCTCGAATACTCACGAATGGTGTGCCGAAGGCGTCGCCTCGGAGATCGCCGCCAGCCAGCAGCTGCGCAGCAGCGATTTCGCCTGGTGGCTGCACGCACTTCGCCGAGGCGAGCTGATACCCATAGAGGACGTGGCCGCACTGCCGCCGGAGGCGGCGATGGAGCGTCAGATCTGCGAACGCCAGGGCATCCGTGCCCTGTTGACCTTGCCGATCCTGCTAGATGGTGAGCTCGTCGCGTACGCGGGGCTGGAGAACATCCACGAGCCCCGCCCCTGGTCTCAGGTTCAATGCCGGGCGCTGCGCGTTTTCAGCGAGCTTCTTGGCACTGCGCTTCGTCGCGAACGCTCGGAGGCGCGCGCACAGGTACTTGCCCACCGGCTCGCGCACACGCTGGAAACCATGACCGACGCGTTCTTCATGCTGGACCGCGACTGGAGCGTATCCTATGTGAATCGCCAAGCCGAGCTGTTATTGCAGTGCAGTCGCCAGGAGCTGCTCGGCCGGTCGGTATGGGAGCGGTTCGCGGACGCCTGGGAGATGGACTTCGGACGCGAATACCGGCGGGCCATGGATGAGGGGCGTGCGGCATTTTTCGAGGCACTCTACCCGCCGGTGGGACGGTGGTTCGAGGTGCGAGCCTATCCCTCGGCCGATGGGCTGGCCGTCTACTTTACCGATGTCACGGCCAGGCGCGCCGAGCAGCTCGAGCGCGAGAAACTCCAAGCCCAGCTGCGCCAGGCGCAGAAGCTGGAAGCCGTCGGGCGACTGGCCGGTGGCGTGGCGCACGACTTCAACAACATGCTCAATGTGATTCTCGGCTCTGTCGATCTGGCGCTGCTGGAACTCGAAGACACTCATCCGCTTGCTCGGAATCTGCAGGGTATCCGCGAGGCGGGACTGCGCTCGGCGGAGATCACGCGCCAGCTGCTGGGCTTCGCGAGCAAGCAGACCATCGCCCCGCAGGTGCTGGACCTCAATGCCACCATTTCGGGGATGGTCGGCATGCTGGAGCGATTGATCGGCGAAGGCGTGGCGCTTCGCTGGACGCCCTGCCCGGACATTCCGGCCGTGAAAATCGACCCCGCGCAGGTCGACCAGATCCTCGTCAACCTGATCATCAACGCGCGCGACTCCATCGGCGGTCACGGCACCGTCAGCATCGATACACGCATCGTCACGGCGGACCAGGCGCTGTGCGCGACGCATGAGGGAATGCTGCCGGGCGAGTGCTACGTCGAGCTGAACGTACGTGACGATGGCGCCGGCATGGATGACGAGACGCGAACCCGGGTGTTCGAGCCGTTCTATTCCACGAAACGGCCGGGCGAGGGTTCCGGGCTTGGACTTGCCACCGTCTACGGCATTGTCAGGCAGAACGCCGGCTTCATTGCGGTGGCCAGCGCCAAGGGTGCTGGCGCGTGCTTTTCGATTCTTCTGCCTGCCTTTGGTGAAGGGGCGGTGGTCGTCGCTTCGTCGGATGCATCGACGGAGACGCGGCCGGCGCGCGGCGATGAGACGCTGCTGCTGGTCGAGGATGAGCCACTGCTGTTGACGCTGACTCAGCGCACGCTCGAAGAGCTTGGCTATACCGTCCTTGCGGCCGATTCACCGGTACAGGCGCTGGCACTCTTCGATCGGCACGAAGGCAGTATCGATCTGCTGGTCTCGGACGTGATCATGCCCGGCATGAGCGGCCGCGAACTCTGGCAGGTACTGCTGGAGCGTAAGCCAGAGTTGCCCTGCGTGTTCATGTCCGGCTATCCGCAGGACGTGCTTGCGCCGCATGGTGTGCTCGATGAGGGATTTCACTTCCTGCAGAAGCCGTTCCGTATGAGCGCGCTCGCCGAGTGTATCCGCAAGGCCCTCGACGCTGCGGCCTGAGGGCAGCGTCAGCGCAGGGTGGCGATAGTCCTGCGTGCCCGGCGGCGTTTCGGCCATCACCCCGTCGGCAGGCGAGCCTGCCATGCGCGGTAGCGCCGGCGAAGGTCCGTTGCCGGCAGGGGATCGAAACGCCGGGAGATCTCCGGCGCGGGGCCGGTACCCGTCAGCAGCCAGCCCAGCCCGGCGGTGGTGGCCTGGATCTCCGCCGCCCGCTCGACAGGACGGCCGCTGAGTTGGGCAAGCCTGCCGCAAAGGCCGTTCAGTCTGGCCAGTCCGCCGCTGACGCGGATACGCCGGGCCGGCCCTGCGGCCGCGTCCATTGCCTCGATGTTGGCCACCATCAGGAACACGATGCTCTCGATCACGGCCACCATGCGAGCAGGCAGTGATTGGCTGCTTTGGTCATCATTGAGATCCTCAAAGCGAATCGGGCAATGCGGATTCCAGAACGGTGCACCGAGTCCACCAACACCGTTGATGAACAGCGGCGGTGTGTCGATCTCATCCAGCCAGCGATCGGCCTG
>CAYLNP010000215.1:0-4554 GCA_964384925.1 uncultured Woeseiaceae bacterium | reverse complement strand
GGCGTCTGAGATGAGCAAACTTTCCAGGCGCAAGCAGCTGTTCCGCGAGAAGGTCAAGCCGGGGCATGCCTATTCGATCGAAGAGGCGTTGACCCTGGTCAAGGAGCTCGCCGGTGCGAAGTTCCGTGAGTCGGTGGATGTGGCCGTGAACCTTGGTGTGGACCCGAGAAAGTCCGATCAGGTCGTACGTGGTTCCACCGTGCTGCCTAACGGTACAGGCAAGAGTGTCCGCGTGGCTGTGTTCACGCAGGGCGCCAACGCCGACAAGGCGCGTGCCGCGGGTGCCGACATCGTCGGCTTCGAAGATCTTGCCGAGCAGGTCAAGGCCGGGCAGCTGGACTTCGACGTCGTGATCGCGACCCCTGACGCGATGCGCGTCGTGGGGCAGCTCGGTCAGATCCTTGGCCCGCGCGGCCTGATGCCCAACCCCAAGGTTGGCACCGTGACGCCGGATGTCGAGACTGCCGTGAAGAACGCCAAGGCCGGCCAGGTGCGCTATCGCACGGACAAGGCGGGCATCATTCACTGCACGATCGGGAATGTGGAGTTCGACGCCGAGCAGCTCAAGGGCAACCTCAACGCGCTGCTGGCGGACCTGCGAAAGCTCAAGCCAGCAGCGGCAAAAGGCATCTACATGCAACGTTTGACGGTCTCTTCCACGATGGGCCCCGGGGTCATCGTGGATCAGGCCAGCCTCGAGTCGACGACTTGAGGCGTGGCGGCACAGGCAGGCGACTGCCTGCGCCGCGAAAATCGTGCCGGCTTGTCGCCGGTACGAGACCCGGGATGTTGAGTCCGGCAGGTGTCGCCCGAAGGGGTGCCGCCACCGGCCATCATCTAAGACCGCAGGTGACGCAAGTCTTAATGGTCGAAAGACCGGCCCGCGCAGATGGTGAATCCGAGCCTTGCTTGAACCTGGCCCGGTCACCGTCAAGAAGGGCACTGCAGGGATTGAGTGCCCGGTATCTGTTGACCGATGTTGCCAGGAGGAAATCATGGCACTGAGACTCGAAGACAAGAAGGCTCTTGTCGCCGAGGTGAACGCGGTGGCCAGCTCAGCCTTTTCGGCTGTGATCGCCGAGTACCGCGGAATGACGGTCTCGCAGATGACCGAGCTGCGCGCCAAGGCGCGCGCCTCGGGTGTGTATCTGCGGGTGGTCAAGAACACCCTGGCAAAAAGGGCGGTTCAGGGAACCGACTTCGAGTGTGTTCAGAGTGCCCTCAAGGGGCCACTGGTGCTGGCGTTCTCGCAGGAGGACCCCGGTGCTGCGGCCCGTGTGGTGAAGGAGTTTGCCAAGGCGAACGACAAGCTGGTCACGGTGTCCGTGTCCGTGGGCGGGCAGCTGCTGCCTGCTTCGGATCTGGATCGCCTTGCGACGCTGCCGACGCGTGACCAGGCTCTTTCCATATTGATGGGCGTAATGAAGGCACCGATTCAGAAGTTCGTGCGCACGCTGGCCGAACCTCACGCCAAGCTGGTACGTACCGTCGCTGCGGTACGTGACGCGAAGCAGGCTGCCTGAACAACATATTTTTCGTAACCAGTCGCCCGGGAAATCAACGCAAGGCTCGGGTAATCAAGCAGGAGATTTTGTAATGGCTGTTTCCAAGGAAGACATTCTCGAGACGATCTCGAACATGAGCGTGATGGAGGTCGTGGACCTGATCTCGGCGATGGAAGAGAAGTTCGGCGTCTCGGCCGCAGCACCCGTGGCCATGGCTGCCGCCGGTGGTGGCGCAGGTGGTGGCGAGGCTGCTGCAGAAGAGCAGACCGAGTTCGACGTGATCATGACCAGCTTCGGTGCCAACAAGGTCGGCGTCATCAAGACCGTTCGCACGATCACGGGGCTGGGCCTGAAGGAAGCCAAGGACCTGGTAGAGGGCGCGCCCTCGACGGTCAAGGAAGGCGTCTCGAAGGACGAGGCCGCGAAGATCAAGAAGGATCTCGAGGAAGCCGGCGCCAGCGTGGAGCTGAAGTAACGGTGCGGATCGCACCGGCAGACCGGGTACAGGCCCGGTCGGCGTCGCGCGATGCCAGGGTCGGCGGGGTTTGCCCCGCCGACCTCTTGGCGTTTCCGGCTGTCCATACCGCACCGCCTGCGCGCGCGCCGTTTTTGCACCAGGACCGTGACAGGCAGGGTCTTCGTGTCATTCATCAATGCCTGAGCCGAGGGTAGTCGTAATGGCTTATTCCTTCACCGAGAAGAAGCGTATCCGCAAGGATTTCGGCAAGCGTCCGAGCATTCTGGATGTGCCGTACCTGCTGTCCACACAGATCGAGTCCTACCGCGGATTCCTGCAGGATCACCTGCCGGAGGAGCAGCGCTCGGAAATCGGTCTGCACGCGGCATTCCGCAGTGTATTCCCGATCACCAGTTATTCCGGCAATGCCCGCCTCGAGTACGTGACCTACCGTCTCGGCGAGCCTGTCTTTGACGTAAAGGAATGCCAGATGCGTGGCCTGACCTTCGCAGCACCGCTGCGCGTCAAGGTCCGCCTGGTGATCTTCGACAAGGAGGCCTCCGGCGCGAACAAGCCTGTGAAGGACATCCGCGAACAGGAAGTCTATCTCGGCGAGCTGCCGCTGATGACCGACAACGGCACCTTTGTCGTCAATGGCACCGAGCGGGTCATCGTCTCGCAGTTGCATCGCTCGCCTGGCGTGTTCTTCGATCACGACCGTGGCAAGACCCACTCCTCGGGCAAGCTGCTGTTCTCGGCACGCGTGATTCCCTACCGCGGCTCCTGGCTGGACTTCGAGTTCGATCCGAAGGACAGCGTGTTCGCGCGTATCGACCGTCGCCGCAAGCTGCCGGTGACCATCATCCTGCGCGCGCTGGGCTACAACGAAGAAGAGATGCTGGACATGTTCTTCGACAAGAACGAGTTCCAGCTGACCAAGAAGGAAATCCGCCTGCGGCTGTTCCCGGAGCGCCTGCGCGGCGAGACCGCGAGCTTCGACATCAAGATCGGCCGCAAGGTCATCGTCGAGGAAGGCAAGCGAATCACCGCGCGCCATGTGCGCGATCTGCAGCAGGCCGAGACCGAGTTCCTGGTCGTCCCCGCGGAGTATCTGGTGGGCAAGATCGTTGCACACGACGTCGCCGACAAGGAATCCGGCGAGCTCATCGCGCGTGCCAACGACGAACTCACCATGGAGATGGTCGAGGCGATGCTCGAGGCCGGCGTCAAGGACCTGCATACCCTGTATGTGAATGACCTGGATCGTGGGCCCTACATCTCCAACACCCTGCGGATAGACTCCAGCACCAATCGCCTTGAGGCGCTGGTGGAGATCTACCGCATGATGCGTCCCGGCGAGCCGCCGACCAAGGAGGCTGCCGAGAACCTGTTTTTCAACCTGTTCTTCAACCCCGAGCGCTATGACCTCTCGGCCGTGGGCCGCATGAAGTTCAACCGCCGCGTGGGTCGCGATCAGGTCGACGGGTCGGGCGTGCTCTATGACGGCCGCTTCTTCGAGGGCCGTGGCGAGGAGTTGTCCAAGTCGCTGCATGCGACCTATGCGGAGAGCTCCGACATCATCGACGTCATCCGCACGCTGTGCGATATCCGCAACGGCAACGGGCATGTCGATGACATCGATCACCTGGGCAACCGTCGCGTGCGCAGTGTCGGCGAGATGGCCGAAAACGCCTTCCGCATCGGACTGGTGCGTGTCGAGCGCGCGGTCAAGGAGCGCCTGACGCTGGCCGAATCCGAAGGGCTGATGCCCCAGGAGATGATCAACGCCAAGCCTGTGGCCGCTGCAGTCAAGGAGTTCTTCGGCTCCTCGCAGCTCTCGCAGTTCATGGATCAGAACAATCCGCTGTCCGAGGTGACGCACAAGCGGCGCGTCTCCGCGCTCGGGCCAGGCGGCCTGACCCGCGAACGCGCCGGCTTCGAAGTGCGCGACGTGCACCCCACGCACTACGGCCGTGTCTGCCCGATCGAGACCCCTGAAGGTCCGAATATCGGCCTGATCAATTCGCTGGCGGTGTATGCACGCACCAACGACTACGGGTTCCTTGAAACCCCGTATCGCAAGGTCGTCGATGGCAAGGTCACCCGCGACATCGAGTACCTGTCGGCCATCGAGGAGAGCCAGTACGTCATCGCCCAGGCCAACGCGGCGCTGGATTCGAAGGATGCGTTCTCCGATGACCTCGTGTCCTGCCGTCACATGAACGAATTCACGCTGTCCACACCGGATCGCATCCAGTTCATGGACATTTCGCCGAAGCAGATCGTCTCGGTAGCGGCATCATTGATTCCGTTCCTCGAGCATGACGATGCCAACCGCGCGCTGATGGGCTCGAACATGCAGCGCCAGGCGGTGCCGACGCTGCGCGCCGAAGTGCCGCTGGTGGGCACGGGCATGGAGCGTGCCGTGGCCATCGATTCGGGCGTGACCGTGGTTGCGCGTCGCGGTGGCGTGGTCGACTCGGTGGATGCATCGCGCATCGTCGTGCGGGTCAATGACGACGAGACCAACGAGAGCGAAGCCGGTGTCGACATCTACAACCTCACGAAGTACACCCGCTCCAATCAGAACAC
>CAYLNP010000214.1:0-4631 GCA_964384925.1 uncultured Woeseiaceae bacterium | reverse complement strand
CGCGCCATCCTGCGGGCGGTCCAGGACCATGCGATCGCACGCGGTGTGGTGCTCAGCGAAGCCACGCTGAATACGCCCTATATCAACACCATCCCGGCGAGCGACCAGCCACCCTATCCTGGCGACCTGCATATCGAGAAGCGCATCGAGAACTGCCTGCGCTGGAATGCCATGGCGATGGTGCTGCAGGCCCAGGATGCCGGGGCCGGCGTGGGCGGGCACATCGCGACCTACGCGTCGGCCGCGACGCAGCTGGAAGTGGGCTTCAACCATTTCTTCCGTGCCCGCAGCGACGAATACGGTGGTGACCTCGTGATGCCGCAGCCGCATGCGGCGCCTGGGGTCTATGCGCGCGCTTTCCTCGAGGGCCGCTTCGACGCCGAGCGCCTGGCGAGCTTTCGCCGTGAACTCAAAGTCGGGGGTGGCCTGTCCTCGTATCCGCATCCGCGCGCGCTGCCCGCGTTCTGGCAGGTGCCCAACGCCTCGATGGGGCTGTCCACGCCAACGGCGATCTACCAGGCGCGGTTTGCCAAGTACCTCGAGAATCGTGGACTGAAACCCGACAATGGCGGGCGGGTGTGGTGTTTCATCGGCGACGGCGAGGCTGATGAACCCGAGGTGCTGGGCACCATCAACATCGCCGCGCGCGAGAAGCTCGACAACCTCGTGCTGGTGGTCAACTGCAATCTGCAGCGTCTCGACGGGCCCGTGCGCGGCAACGGCAAGATCATCCAGGAACTCGAACGCAGCTTCCGCGGGGCCGACTGGAATGTCATCAAGGTCATCTGGGGCAGCGGGTGGGATGCACTGCTGGCGCAGGATCACGAGGGGGTGCTGCGCCGGCGCATGGAGGAAGCCGTCGATGGCGACTACCAGTACTACTCCGTGCTGCCTGGCAATGTGCAGCGAGAACACTGGGTGGAGGGCAACCCCGAACTGCAGAAGATGATGAACTCGCTGACCGACGAGGAGATCCGTCGTATCCGCCGCGGCGGTCACGATCCCAAGAAGGTCTTCGCGGCTTATCAGCGCGCGCTTGCGGCGAGCGGCAGGCCGACCGTGATCCTGATCAAGACCGTGAAAGGCGAGGGTCTGGGCGCCTCGGCGCAAGGGCGCAACACGGCCCACCAGAAAAAGAACTTCAGTGCCGACGAGCGCCTGGCCGTGGCCCGCGAGCTGGGGATCCCGCTGGATGAGGCGGCCATTCGGCGCGCAGCGTTCTACCGCCCTGACCCGGACAGCCCCGAGATGGCCTACCTGCAGGCGCGTCGCGAAGCGCTGGGTGGATACCTGCCGTCGCGCCGTGTCGAGTGCGCCGCACTCCAGCCACCCACGCTGGAGGAGTTCGAGGAGTTCCTCAAAGGCAGCGACGGACGTGAGGCGTCCACGACCGCAGTCGTCGTGCGCATGCTGGCACGTCTGCTGCGCCATGAGCGCCTGGGTCGCTACATCGTGCCGATCGTGCCCGATGAGGCGCGCACGTTCGGTATGGACGGTCTGTTCAAGGTCGCCGGCATCTATTCGCCGGAAGGCCAGCGCTATACCCCGGTCGATGCCGATACGCTGCTGCCCTACCGCGAGGCCCGCGATGGCCAGATTCTGCAGGAGGGGATATGCGAGACCGGTGCGATCGCCTCGTTCCTGGCTGCCGGCACCGCGTATGCCGTGCATGGCGTGCCGACAATCCCGTTCTACATCTTCTACTCGATCTTCGGCTTCCAGCGCGTCGGTGACATGATCTGGGCAGCCGCCGACATGCTCTGCCGGGGATTTCTGCTCGGGGGTACGGCGGGGCGCACCACGCTCAACGGCGAGGGACTGCAGCACCAGGATGGTCACTCGCATGTACTGGCCAGTACGGTGCCCAATCTGCGCAGCTACGATCCGGCGTTCGCCTTCGAGCTGGCGGTGATCGTGCGCGACGGTATCGAGGCGATGTATCAGCGCCAGGAGCAGGTGTTCTACTACCTGACCGTCTACAACGAAACCTACCCGATGCCCGCGATGCCGGAAGGTGTCAGCGCACAGGACGTCCTCTCCGGTGCTTATTGCTTCCGCGCAGCCGGCGGCGAAGGCATGCCGGTGCAGTTGCTCGCCAGCGGCAGCATCATGGTCCAGGCGCTGGCTGCAGTGCCGCTGCTCGAGGCGCGCGGATGCAGCGTGAGTGTCTACAGCGTGACCAGTTACGTGGCGCTGGCCCGTGATGCCGAAGCCTGTGAGCGCGCGCACAGGCTCGACCCGCAGGCGCAGCGGCGAGTGCCACGCATCGAAGCATTGTTTCAGGGCAGCGAAGGGGCCGTCGTAGCGGTCAGTGATTACATGAAGGCGCTGCCCAACAGCATCGCGCGCTGGATGCCGTCAGGCTACACGGTGCTTGGCACCGATGGCTTCGGCCTGAGTGAGACGCGCGAAGCCCTTCGCGATTATTTCGAGATCGATGCCGCGCATATTGCGCGCGCCGCGCTTGTGGGGCTGGCCGATCAGGGCAGGCTCGATGCCCAGGCGCTGGCCGAGGCATTGAAGGACCTGCCGTCGGTGGCGGACAAGCCGGACCCGGTGGCTCGCTGAGCGGAGACACGACAGATGACCCAGACCTGGAAAATTCCCGCGCTCGGCGACGGTGTCAGCGAGGGGGTGGTGGCACAGTTCACCGTAGAGCCCGGCCAGCGCGTCGCCGCGGGAGACACGCTGCTCGAGATCGAGACCGACAAGGTCGTCATGGAGGTGCCGGCACCCGCCGATGGCGTGATCGAGGCCTGGCTGGTAAGAGCGGGTGACACGCTGACTGAAGGCACGGAGTTTGCGCGTGTCGGTGACGCCGGTAAGGTGTCACCACCGGGCGGTAGCGCCGACGAGCCAGCCGCTCCCGAGCCTGCACTTTCTGCCGACGCCGCCGCGACGCCTGATGCAATCGTCCCCAGTACTGCCGCGCCTGCCGATCCTCCAACGCCGACCGCGCCTGCGGCAAACGCCACAAGCGCGGCGGAAGAGCGCACCCTTGCGCCGGCCGGTCCCGCCGCCCGCCGACTCGCCCGCGAACTGGGTGTCGACCTGGCCGACGTGCGGGGCAGCGGCAGCCGCGGGCGCATCAGCAAGGACGACATCAAGCGTCATGTGCGTGAGCGCAGCGGCAGCGGTCACACGGCGGCTCCGGTTGCTGGTGAGTTACCCGATCTGACCCGCTATGGCACGGTGACGCACCAGCCGCTGGATGGCATTGGGCGGGCGGTGGCTGTGAACATGCAGCGTGCCTGGCGCGATGTGCCTCATGCCTGGGTCAGTCGCGATGTGCCCATCGACGCGCTTGAAGCCGCGCGTCGGCGGCTGCGAGCGCGCGATTCCAAACTGCCTCTTACGCTGACAGCATTGCTGACACGCGCG
This sequence comes from uncultured Woeseiaceae bacterium, assembly GCA_964384925.1. Lineage (GTDB taxonomy): Bacteria > Pseudomonadota > Gammaproteobacteria > Steroidobacterales > PWYM01 > PWYM01. The sequence continues at coordinate 1,250 of CAYLNP010000214.1, read as the reverse complement.
CTCGCCCAGGCCCTGCGTGAATTCCCACGCTTCAATGCAGCCTTCGATGCACGGGGTCAGACGCTGGTCCTGCGCGACGATGTCCACGTGGGCGTGGCGGTGGATACGCCGCGAGGCCTCCTGGTGCCGGTACTGCGCAACGCAGATCGGCTGTCACTGCGCGAAACAGCAATGCAGTTGGCGTTGCTTGCCGAACAGGCGCGTGCCGGCCGGCTGGATCCGGCGCTTTTGCGTGGTGGTTGCATGACGATCTCCAACCTGGGTGGGCTGGGGGCCAGCGGACTGATGCCGATGGTCAACTGGCCGGAAGTGGCGATCCTTGGTGTGGGGGCCGCACGCCGCCAGCCCAGGCTCTCGGATGGGCAGCTTGTGGAAGAGTCGCTGCTGCCGCTCACGCTGGGCTTCGATCACCGTGTGATCCACGGTGCGGATGCTGCGCGCCTGCTGGCCTGGCTGAATGATCAACTGCTTGAGCCCCTCGCCCTGGCGCTCTAGCGTGCGGCGTGCCTTGCAGCCACAAACTGCGCTACAGTTAACAGCCATCTTACGACGTCTCCAGTAGCCTTGAGCATCGTTCATCGTGCCGCCCGCGCACCACCGCGCAGCCGCAACGGAGATGCCAACCTTGAATACCCCAGATCTGCCGCCGGACGAGTCCAGGCGCATCGCAACGCTTCGTGCGCTGAATGTTCTCGACACCTCGCCAGAGGAACGCTTTGATCGCTTGACGCGTCTGGCCAAACGCCTGTTTGGCGTACCCATCGCGCTGGTCAGCCTGGTCGATTCCGATCGTCAATGGTTCAAGTCCTGTGTCGGTCTCGATGCGACCGAAACGCCCCGCAATATCTCGTTCTGCGGGCATGCGATTCTGCATGATGGCATCCTCACGGTGCCCGATACGCTCGCCGACCCACGGTTCAGTGACAATCCGCTGGTCACGGGCGAGCCGCACATCCGCTTCTATGCCGGATGCCCGCTGCAGGTGGCCAATGGCAGTCGCCTCGGAACCCTGTGTCTGATCGATCGCGAGCCGCGCAGCTTCGATGAAGATGATCGAAAGCTGCTGCATGACCTCGCCCAAATGGCAGAGCAGGAGCTGGCAGCGGTGCAACTTGCGACCATGGATGAGCTCACACTGCTGTCCAATCGTCGCGGCTTCGAAACGCTGGGCCAGCATGCGTTTTCATTGTGTCGCCGACGCAAGGAGCCGCTTACCGTGATGTTTCTCGACCTCGACGGGTTCAAGCAGG
>CAYLNP010000213.1:2221-4638 GCA_964384925.1 uncultured Woeseiaceae bacterium | reverse complement strand
TCCGGGTTGACGAGGACGGCAGTAGTGCGGCGGGCGGCGGCGTCAATTACTGCGCGTCCCGGGGCGTCTCCGCAGAGTCAACCGCCGTGAACTGATCCGGCCGGAAATGGCCACCCGAGCAATCCCCCGGCCTTTTGCAAAAGCGACCGGGACGGAGCCCCGCCGACTGCGCTAGTCTCCGGGTAAAGGAGGCCATAGAAGCCCCATGTCCCAGACCATCAAGATCCAGCCTGCGCAGGCGGGCGATGCCCAGCTGATTGCCGAGTGGTCCCGCCGCCTAGTTGAAGTGGGGCTGCCGTGGACCTGGACACCCGCCCGCGTCGAACGCCACCTGCGCCATCCGGAATCACTGGCACTAATCGCCCGCCTGCCCGGCCGTGAACATGCTGTCATGGCGGGCTTCGCGATCATGCACTTCGGTGATGACATCGCCCACCTGAACCTGCTGGCGGTGGATCATCGCTGGCAACGACGCGGAGTCGGGCGGGCGCTGATGGAATGGCTCACCGAATCCGCGGTGACGGCCGGCACCTTTACGATGTGTCTCGAGGTCCGTGCCCGCAATCCGGTGGCGCTGCTCTTCTATCGCGCCCTCGGTTTCGAGGAAACCGGACGGGTGCCCCGCTATTACAGTGGCCGCGAAGACGCGCTGCGCCTCTCCCGGGATCTCCGCCATCCGCTGGCGCGGGGCTGGCCCGCGGCCAGTCCGGTGGCTGACTGGGACCTGCCGGGCACACCGGAAAGACCACCCCCGGCGCCCAGCCGGCGCCTGTCGGCAGCCGAGTGGCTGGCGGCACGGTTCAAGAACTGACAGCGGCCGTTCGGGCAGGGCCGTCCGTTAGCATTACGAACCGGATTTCGCCGGATTTCGCGTCCTGCTGCCACGACCACTACGACAGTCGCGCAGCCTGCCCGACAATCTCGGCGTTACGGTGCGCGATCGCCCTGAATGCCGGCGAGATCAGTTCGTGGCCCGCAGCGCTTTCCCAGAAGCGCTTGGCGATCTTCGTCATGTTGGGCCAGATATCCAGAGATTCTGCAGTGGGCAGAGGCAGTTCAAGTTCCCGATTTGGAATCGCGTTTGCGACAGTGGGGGCGTACATCATGGGCAGCATGTCGTAGATTGGCGCGAGAATGAACGGCCCCTCAAATGTCAGATAGAAGGAGAGGTTTCCGAAGTGCATATCGGTGTTACCGATAAGACGGCCAAATGCTGCAGTCCGTCGGATACGTTCGACGTCATCGTTCGAAAATCTATGCAGCGAACGCAGAGATCTTGCCGCGCTAATCCAGTTTTCCCGCTTTCCGATGAGGTAATCGTCGATTGCAGCCAGACTCACCACGCCGCGGCGACCAGTAACCCCCGTTCGGTCAAATCTCTCGACCTCCAGAAAGACTTGTTCATCTCCGTGGATCAGGTCCGTGCTGGTCGATGTGATGCCAGCAGCTCTCAACGCAGAAATCGCCAGGTGCTCGCTCACCAGCAGGTCGAACCAGCGCTGCGAAACCGGATCTGCGCCCGCAGGCGAAAATTTCACGAGTACGTGCCTGGAGATCCCCTCCCTGGCCAGGAGGCACGTGAACTTGGGATGCTCGCCACCCGCAGATGATCCGGCAATGTCACCTTCGATCGCAGCTTTGGCAAGCGACCTGTAACCGACGTGCCGATTTGCGATGTCTATCGCATGAGGCGGCGTACGCGCCTGCTTCAGGAATCGCTGTAGCGACTCATCGCCGACCAGAATGTTGCCGATACCGTCGTCGCCCCGACGAACGAGATAAGTCAGCACGTCCGAGTCTTTCCAGTCGTTGATCCGCTCCGGCAGGCCAAGCTCTGGATAGCGTTTTGGAACTGTGCGTCCGATAAAGCCTTGAGGTCTCAGGTCCTGGAGAAAAAACGGCAGGCCATCGGTGACTGCCGAGCGATTTGCCTGTCGTGCATCGAACCAGTACTGGTCTTGATACAACGCGGTGAGTCGACCGAGCAACGCGGGCTCGCCGGTTTCGCTGACCGTGAAGACTGGCCAGGTCGAACCAATGCCGGGGATCTCCAGAGCAAGGCCATAGCGCGCCGCTCGCCTTTGTCCGATCCGTACAATGGCATCCCCCATTGCAGCAAGGGCTCGTGATACGGACGGCTGACTTGAACCTGATGCCCGCTGAATTTCAGCGCTCGTGGCTACGCCGCGAGCGAGCACTGCGGCGATTGAATCAGGAAGCCCGGCCATTGAAGCATCTTATTTGAATAATAAAGGAATATCCAATTGCATAGATATTCTTATCATTATCAATATATTAGCGCCGCCGTGAGACCGTGCGGTGAATAAGAAAAATCTTGACGTTGCGCTTAACACAGCACGTGCGGGAGCCAAGCCGAAAAGCCCGAGCCACGCAACTTCTTGATTGGATGGTGCCGG
>CAYLNP010000213.1:893-2211 GCA_964384925.1 uncultured Woeseiaceae bacterium | reverse complement strand
CGAACCTCCGACCCCCGCATTAACGAACTGGATTCTGCCGGTTTTCGCCGATCCTTGCTGATTGAGGCCGCCGCCCGCGGGATGACCGATAAGAAACGGTTCAAGGACGAGCACCAGGGCAATGCCTTCTTTCGCTATGCCTCGCTTTCGGTATGGCGTCGGAATGTCGGTATCGCATACCAGTCGATATTCCGGGTGATGACCATCACCGCAGCCAGCAGTGAAAACAAGGCGACACTACCCATGACGAGCGCCGAGTCCTCTGACCGAAGGATGCCGAACAGCAATCCGTAGAGCCCGGATAGCAAGCCCGAAAATGCGACCCCCCGGCGCCACCCACCAAGCACGTGTGTCACGTAGTAACCAAGCAGAGCGATCGAAGCACCGGCGGCGATCCAGTAGGCCACGCTGAATGAAAGGTGTTCGGACAGGGACAGGGTCAACAGGAAGAACACAGCCGATGACAGACCTACGAGCGCGTACTGCATAGGATGGATGCGCAGCTGCTTGGTCACCTCCATCATGAAGAATGAGGCAAAAACAAGCAGGACGAAGAGTTCCGCGTACTTCACCGTGCGCTCGGTCAGCAGGTACTGATCCACCGGATCAACCAGGCGCAGACCCAGCTGGTCACCCGCAAACAAGGTGCACTCGCTTCCAGCCACGACACATCGGGCGATGGTCTCGTCATTGATACCGGTGGCCCAATAGGTCGTCTGCCACTCAACGGCAAATCCACGGTCAGTGATTTCCCTGCGCGTCGGTGCGAAGCGCCCGGCAAAGCTGGGGTGTGGCCAGGCGCCGCTCAGAACCACGTTGGTGGCTTTGCCGACTGGAGAAAGCGCCAGCTGACTTGTGCCCATGAGGGTGAGCCGCAGGTCGAATGAGACAGCCTGGCTTTCAGCCTGTACGGTAGCATCCAGCTCCGCATTGAGGCCCTGGTGCAACCAGCCCACGCCTGTTCCCGGCTGGAAACTTAGTCGAGCGCCATCCACGGTCCCGACCAGCTTCCGGATTCCCCTTGGATCGGTGACGCTAAGGACGATAAATGGCCGGGCCCAGTTGTATTCAACCCTCTTTCCCGGGGGGGCTGGCTGCTCCATCGCCGCACGACCGGGAATACTGAACTGTCCTTGGATGTGCGTATCAGCACTATAGAGTTCGCTGCTGTAAATGCCGCGCTTGAGGGTTTCGGTACCAATTGTGCTGGTGATACCAAGCTGCTTGGGCTGTACGACGAAGGTTGACGTGGTAACAGCAGAAGTCCACTCAACGATCGTTCTTTCGCCATCCCGGCGTTCGACGGGCGTCCATTCCG
>CAYLNP010000213.1:0-883 GCA_964384925.1 uncultured Woeseiaceae bacterium | reverse complement strand
GCACCACGACGAGGGGGCCGGTGATGGTCTGGGGATAGGCGGCGTAGTCCGCCAGTTGCCGTTCAACCTCCCTGGCCCGCTCCTGGCGCTCAGCCACCAAGCCCCTGATCATTGACAGCGGAATTAGCAAAAGCACGCTGAGCCCCAGTATCGACAGCGTCTTAAACAACAGTGAGTTCTTCATCGCGGCGCACCTCGTCAGCAACAATTAAGCACTGACCGGAACGATAGGACGCCGATGTGGAAACCCCGTGGGGGCTATATGGAGATTGCATGGAGATGCGAACTAACGACGGGCCGCAGGCAGATCCATGCTGGCTACCACACCTCCCTCGGGGTGGTTGGCGACCGAGACCAAGCCGCCATGCAACTTCGCGATGGATTCCGTCAGCGGTAAACCGAGCCCGCTTCCCTTGGCGCCGACCGGACGCTTGGGCAGCGAGTAGAAACGCTCGAACAAGCGGGGCACCGCAAACTCCGGTATCGGATCACCCTGATTGTGGACTTCAAGCCGCCACCCTCCCGGCTTTGGATGAACCTTGACAGTGATGGCGACGCCGTCGGAGTCGTCAGCCCCTAGCTCAAGTCCCACAATGCGATCAACCTCCTCCGCGCGGGCCGTGAGCATCAACACGGGCACCTCGCTACGCTGCCGCAGTCTGCGCAGCAACTCGAAGCCACTTTCGTCGCGTAAACCAACGTCGAGGATTAACAGATCTGCTCCGGCTGCCAGGGAACGCTCCCCTTCGCTGGCCAACTGGAACCACGCAACAGTAAAACCCTCGCGTTCAAGAGCGAACCGCAATGTGTCAGCGATTGCAGGTTCATCTTCGATGATCACGATCCTGCTGGCTGGATTGCCGGGTGGGGACGCCTTCATGGA
>CAYLNP010000212.1:0-4667 GCA_964384925.1 uncultured Woeseiaceae bacterium | reverse complement strand
GACACGATGTGCTGGCGCGGACCCAACGCAATCTGCTGGCAATGGCGCAGCTGCATGGCAAGCCCTTTACGGCCAACCGGTTGCCGAAGGCCCGCGAAGGCAGCGGGCCTCAGCCCAAGCTTCCGTTCAAGATCCTGTCCTGCCCGATCCATGACCGGGTGAACTCGGTGCAGGGGATCCTGGCACTCTTTGCCGCGCCCGATGCGCCGGACTTTCAGGAGCATCAGGCGCGGATTCTCTCGCTGCTCACACGTCGCGCTGCGATGCTGCTGCACGCCGGGCACGACGAGCTCACCGGTGCATTGACGCTGGGGGCGTTTCGCGAAGTCGTCGCCAGGGCAGCGAAGGCGGATACCTCTGACCGCAGCATCCTGTTCATCAATGTCGACAGCATGCACGTGGTCAACGACCGCTTCGGACTGGAGGCCGGTGACGAGGTCCTTGTCCGGGTCGCGGATCTCGCACGTGAAGCAGTCAGGCCGAACGGCTCGTTGTGCCGGCTGCCGGGGGATCAGTTCGGCATGCTGTTGCCGGACACCGATCTGGAACAGGCGCGCGAGATCGCCGAACGACTGCTGGGAATGGCCGCACAGCTGAGCTTCCTGCGCGACGACCAGGCGATACACGTCTCGCTGAGCATCGGCGCGGCACTGGTCCCTGTAGCCGGTGAGCCTGCAGAGCAGGCTCTCGCGGCTGCCGAGGTGGCCTGTCGGATGGCCAAGGATCGAGGGCGCGGTCGAGTCGAATGCTACCAGGAGGATGATCAGAGCATTATTCGGCGCCATACCGAGATCACCATGCTCGGACAACTCAACCAGGCGCTGACGAACAACGAATTTGTGCTCTACGCCCAGCCGATACAATGCACGCGGACGGGTCGGCTCCATGGTTTCGAGATCCTGCTGCGCATGCGCGACGAAAAGGGCGAAACGCTTGCTCCGGATCGCTTTCTGTCGGCTGCACAGCGCTACGATCTGATGCCCGCCATCGATCGCTGGGTGCTGGACAATACCTTGCAGCGCATCGAGCCGTACGCGCGCCAGATCGGCGCTCTCGACCTGCAGGTCTTCATCAATCTGTCCGGGCAGTCATTGGGGGAACGCGGCTTCTCGGAGTTCCTGATCGATCGCATTACCGATGCCGAACTGCCGCCGCAGCGCCTGTGCTTCGAGGTCACCGAAAGTGCGGCGATCGCCAAGCTCAGTCTGGCGCGAGAACTCATCGAAAGGGTTCGCCATCTGGGCGGGCAGTTTGCACTCGATGACTTCGGCACCGGTCTGAGTTCATTCGCCTACCTGCAGTCGCTGCCGGTGAGCATGGTCAAGATCGATGGCGGTTTCGTCCGCGAACTCGCCGAGAGCCGCGCGAGCACTTCGATGGTGACCGCCATCGTCCAGGTCGCCAAGGTGATGCAGCTTCGTACCGTCGCTGAATATGTCGAGAACGACCTTATCCGCCGCCGAGTAGCCGCGCTCGGGGTGGATTTCTCCCAGGGCTATCTGGTCGGCCGTCCGGAGCCGCTCGAGGACACCCTGCGCGCGCTGCCCAGCCTCACCCTGACGACACCCGCGCCGATACGGCCGGACGAAGAGATTGTTCTGAGCTCTGAGGAAATCATCCTTTCCTCTGACGAGATGCTGGCGACCCGGCAATAGGCAACGCTCGCAGGCTACACCAGCGAGGGCTCATCCAGCCAGCTAAATTCCGCATCGAGTTCCTCGAGGTCGACAGATTCCGTCACGCCCCCCACACGGGCGATATGGAACAGCGCATCACCCTCGTGCGCCAGCGGCAGATTAGATCGACCGATGATCACGCCCTGGGCGCCGGCGATCACCTCCTGCTCGCCCATGCCGAACGGATCTGCCACATAGCCCAGCACCTCGCCGTCGCTCACCGCATCCCCCAGACCACGGATGCTGCGCAGGATGCCGCTGGTCGGCGCGCGGACCCAGGTGCTCGAGCGCGTCTCCAGTACCGCACGCGCGGGCACAGGCGCGCGCCCGCGCAGCATCCCCAGCGCGCGCATCACGCCGAGCACTCCGCGCAAGCCGGCGCGGATACAGCGCTCATCGAAGCGCAACGCCTCGCCCCCCTCGTAGAGGAGCATGCGCACGCCCTGTCCCGCCGCCTCGGCGCGCAGCGAGCCATCCCGAAGACTCGCGTGCAGCACGACCGGCACGGCAAAGGCCTGGGCCAGCCGCAGGGTTTCCGGATCATCCAGATCTGCGCGCACCTGCGGCAGGTTCGCCCGATGCAAGGCGCCGGTGTGCAGGTCGATGCCGTGAGTCGAGCCGGTGACGATCTCGTTCATGAACACCTGCGCCAGGCGCGCGGCCAGCGAACCGGTCTGTGAGCCGGGAAACGAGCGGTTCAGATCGCGGCGGTCGGGCAGGTATCGGCTGTGATGCATGACACCGAGCACATTCACGATCGGCACCGCCACGAGCGTGCCGCGCATGCGCCGAAGGCCGGGCTGCGTCAGCAGCCTGCGGACCACTTCGATGCCGTTGAGTTCGTCGCCGTGAATCGCGGCACACACGAACAGCCGTGGTCCGGGTCGGCTGCCGTTGACGATATGCACCGGCATCGAGATGGGGTTGTGGTTGTAGAGGGTGCCGAGTTCCAGGGCCACCGTGCGGCGCGTCCCTGGTGCGATATCCACGCCCCCCAGAGAGACCGTTGGTGGGCGCTCAGCCAGCGCCACGGGTTCGCGTCTTTCCAGGTCGGGCGTTGCTCTCGATGAAGCCGATGATCAGGCCTGCCACGTTCTTTCCGGTAGCACCCTCGATGCCCTCGAGCCCGGGCGAGGAATTCACTTCCATGACGACCGGCCCATGATTGGAACGCAGCATGTCTACGCCGGCCACGTTCAGCCCCATGATGCGCGCCGAGCGTATCGCCGTGGAGCGCTCCTCGGGCGTGAGCTTGACCACCTGGGCGGTCCCGCCGCGGTGCAGGTTGGAGCGAAACTCGCCTTCCTTGCCCTGCCGGCGCATCGCGGCCACGACCTTGTTGCCGATGACAAAGGCGCGGATGTCGGCGCCGCGTGCCTCGGTGATGAACTCCTGGACGAGGAAGTTGGCGTTGAGGCCCCGAAAAGCATCGATGACGCTCTCGGCCGCCTGCTTGGTTTCGGCCAGCACGACGCCCACGCCCTGGGTGCCCTCGATCAGCTTGATGACCACGGGCGCGCCCCCGACCAGCGCCAGCAGATCGTCGGTATCGTCCGGCGAGTGCGCAAAGCCGGTCACGGGCATGCCGATGCCACGCCGCGACAACAGCTGAAGCGAGCGCAACTTGTCACGCGAGCGACTGATCGCCACCGACTCGTTGAGCGGAAACACGCCCGTCATTTCGAACTGCCGCAGCACCGCTGTGCCGTAGAACGTGGCCGACGCGCCGATGCGTGGAATCACCGCATCAAATCCACTCAGCGCCACGCCCTTGTAATGCACGGCCGGCTGGTGACTCGCGATGTTCATATAACAGCGAAGGTGATCGACCACCTGCATCTCATGGCCGCGCTCGCGCCCTGCTTCGACGAGCCTGCGCGTCGAGTAGAGCTTCGAGTTACGTGACATCACTGCGATTTTCACGCCATGGTTTCCTTGCACAATCGTGCGTCGGGCGAATTCAATCCGGCAGCCTCCGGCGACCGCCGATGTATGAGTATGCCGGATCCACGATCATCCCGGCGCGCTGCAGCGCAGTACGCCCGAGCAGCATGCGAAAGCGCATATTGTCACGCGCGGTCAGCGTCATCTCGATGGGCCATTGCCGATCGCCCCAACGCACCGCCGTGACGATCACCCAGCGCATTTCCCGATGCCCGCCGGAATCCGTCACGAGCCGCTGCTCCAGCGCCTCGGCCGTGCACCAGTGACATACCTCACGGTTACCCTGCAGCGGATGGATACCGAATTCAAGCATGGTACGCCCGCCGACCTCACGTGAATTGATTTCGAAGGCGTGCAGCGCCGAGGTTCGTGCTCCTGTATCCACCTTGGCCTTGACCTGGCTTAAGCCCAGTTCAGGCAGGGCCACCCACTCACGCCAACCCACCCGCACCGGCGCAGGCGATTCAGTCATGGTACGACACGGTCGATGACGATACGGGCACCTTCGCCAACGGCAGCGCTGACCTCGCCATAGAGATCCCCGCTGTTCGCGCTGACCTCGCCGGTCTGGGAGATTCGTGCCGTGATATTCAGTGCGCCTGACAGGTCGGCCAGACGCTGTCCGGGCAGCATCAGATCGCCATCGTCGATGACGAGGCTCACCGGAAGTTCGTTGGCGGCCACGCGGCGCACCGCCATCGGTGGGCCCGTCTGGGCGGAACGCACGATGACATACAGCACCGCGCGTTCACGAATCAACGCTTCCAGGCCTGTGGCAAGGCTGATGGACAGTGGCAGGCGACCGGGCTCGGCGGCCGAACCCTCTTCGGCGGCAGCGCCGCCTGCTGTCGCGGTCCCGGCGGCCGGTGGCGGACGCAGCAGTGCGGGGGCATCAGCCCGCGGCGTCTGTCCGGACTGGCCGCGGATCTCGGTCAGGCGCTCCTCGAGCAGCCGCGCAAGCGGTGCCGGCGGGTCCAGCGTCAGCAGCCGACCCCAGCGCTCCTCGGCCACCGGCCAGCGCGCGGCGCTGTACGCAGCCAGACCGCC
>CAYLNP010000211.1:0-4677 GCA_964384925.1 uncultured Woeseiaceae bacterium | reverse complement strand
CTAGTCGTCTGCCGACTGTCGGAAGTCCACGCCCAGCGAACGCAGTTTTCGATACAGGTGCGTACGCTCCATACCCACGCGCTTGGCGAGCTGGCCGACCTTGCCGTTGCACAGCAGGAGCTGCTGCTGCAGATAGGCGCGCTCGAACTGCTCGCGCGCCTCGCGCAGCGGCATTGCCAGCAGATCCTGCTTCACCAGCGGCTCGCTTGCCGACGCCGCGACCTCCAGCTCGGCCTCGATCTCGGCCAACAGGATCTCTTCGTCGCCGCCGAGGATCAGCAGCCGGTGCACGAGATTCTTGAGCTCCCGCACGTTGCCCGGCCAGGGGTAGTTGCGCAGCCGGTTCTGCGCAGCGACGCTGAACCGGCGCAGTGGCAGACGCTCGGCATCGGTCAGCCGGTCTGCGTAGTAGCGCAACAGGTCGGGCACGTCCTCGGCATAGTCGCGCAGCGGTGGCACACGCAGCGTCAGGACACTGAGGTGCGAGAACAGGTCCTGGCGAAAGCCCTCGTGGCGAGCCTCGAAGTCCGTGGGCGCGGAGCACAGAATGCGCAGATCCAGCGCGCGCGGCGCGCTCGCATCGGTAGGCGTGTAGGCACCCTGTTCCAGTGCCGAGTACAGCAGCCCTTGCGCGGTATCGCCGAGGCTTGCAACATCGTTGACGAACAGTACGCCGCCGCGGGCCCGCTCGAGCAGGCCCGGCGAATCGGTGGTGCCGTAGAGCTGCGTGGCAGCCGTATCGGCGGTGAGTGATGCGGCCACGACGCTGACCCAGGGACTGCGCACGCGCGGACCCACCGAATGAATGTAGCGGGCGAACGCCTCGCGGCCGGTGCCCGGCTCGCCGAACAGCATCACCGACGCGTCGTGCGGTGCCAGCCGCTGGGCATGGTCACGCAGCGTCTGCATCGTGCGACTGCGGCCGACCGGTACCAGCAGATCGGCCTGGCTGGCGCGCGCGGCGCCGCCACGAGGCCGCGCCGCCTCTGCGAGCGCACGCTCCACGGTGCGCAGCAGCTTGGTCAGCGACAGCGGCTTTTCAATGAAATCCACCGCGCCCAGACGCGTGGCCTCCACCGCGGTATCGACCGTGCCGTGACCCGACATCATGACCACGGGGCATTTCAGCGCATCCGCCTCCGACCACTCGCGCAGCAAGGTAATGCCGTCGGTATCCGGCATCCAGATATCCAGCAGCACGAGGTCGAAGCCATCGGCGTCGACGGCGGCACGGGCCTGGGCGGCATCGGCGGCGACCGTCACCGCATTGCCTTCCTCGGAGAGGATCTCCTGGATGAGCGTGCGGATGTCGGCTTCGTCATCGACGACAAGAATTCTGGAGGCTGTCATGCCCGCTCCCGCCGTTGTTCTTTGCGCCATGCGTGATTGGCCAGCATGGCTTCCCTGGCCGTCTCATCGATCGGAAGCAGTATACTCACGCAGGCGCCTCCTTGCTCGCGATTGCGCGCCTCTATGCGGCCGCCGTGCTCCTCGACGAGCTTCTTGACGATGGCCAGTCCCAGACCGGTGCCGCGGGGTTTGCTGGTCACATACGGCTCGAAGATCTCCTCGACCGCATCGATCTGGAAGCCAGGGCCGTTGTCCTCGACGGTGACCGCCACCATCTCCTGCTCCTGCAGACGCGCGATGCGGCTGGTCACCGTAATCGCAGCGGCGGCCTGGCCCTCCAGCGCCTCGAGCGCATTGCGGATCAGGTTGTGCAGCAGCTGACGGATTCGTCCGGCGTCCACCTCCACGCGCGGCAGCGCCGCATCGAGTTCCACGCCGATCGACACGCGTCCTTCCTGGGCGCGGTAGAGCTCGGCCACCTCGGCGATGAGCTGGTTCAAGTCCAGTGTGCCGAACTTCATGTCAGGCGCGCGCGCGTACTCACTGAAGGCGTTGACCATCTGCTTCATGGCTTCGACCTGCTGCACGATGGTGTGGGTTGCACGGTCCAGCAGCTGACCATCCTCGGCACTCATTTGCCCGAGGTAGCGCCTGCGCAGGCGCTCGGCGGAGAGCTGGATCGGCGTCAGCGGGTTCTTGATCTCGTGGGCCAGCCGGCGGGCGACCTCGCCCCAGGCGGCATCGCGCTGCGCCTGCAGCAGGGCGGTGATGTCGTCGAACACCACGACATGACCACCATCCCGGCCGGCCTCTCCTGGCAGCCCGGTACAGGCACACATCAGCACCCGTCGGCCGGCTTCGCCGCGCAGCACCACCTGTTCGCGCCACTCGTGCTCCTGGGCCAGCAGCCGCTGGCCCACGACATTGGCGAACTCCTGCAGCAGCGGCTGATCCTGCGCCGCCTCGGCGAGCGGCCGGCCTGAGAGCTGCTCCACGTCCACGCCCAGAATCGCACCGGCCGCCTGATTGGCGATACGGATGGTCAGGTCGGGCTCCAGCGCCAGCACGCCCGTGGACAGGCGGGCGAGAATGATCGCAAGACTGGTGCGCTCGCTCTCCAGACGCTGTTCGCTGGACTGGGCCGCATGACGCGCGCGCGCGAGCTGGCGCGTCATGTCGTTGAAGGCGTTGACCAGAAAGCCGATTTCATCACGTGCCGGCATCGGCAGCCGGGTATCGAAATCACCGCGCGCCACCGCGCGGGTACCGGCCACGAGCTGCTGGATCGGTGCCACCAGCCTGCGCGCGAAGAAGAATGCGCCATAGACGGCGCCGAGCAGTGACAACAGCAGGATCAGCGTCAGCGTCAGCGTGAACGTGTATTTCAGCGGCGTGCGCAGGAACGCAAGTTCGTTGTATCGGGTATAGGACTGCTCGACGCTCTCGGCCAGCGCGGCGAGGCGATCCACCAGCGGATAGAAGGCCTGCACCACCCGCGGCTCGGCACCCGGGCGCAGGTCCGGCACCGGCACGACCACGCGCACCTGGAAGGTACTGTCCGAGCCCGGCTCCAGGTTGACGAACGGACGTCGCTGCCGAAGCTGCATGAGCACCTCGTCGGAGGGCAGCGAAGGCACCGCGATCATCGCCTCGGCCGAACTCGTGCCGATGATACGGCTGGCCTGTCCGAACACCGTGATGTCCGCCGCGCCATAGTCCCGGCGCATCGCGGAGAGCCGCGAGACCAGCTCCGGGTTCTCCATCGGCGCGAGTTCCGCGGCCATCGACTCGGTGCGGTCAAGATAGTCGCGGGTGCGCAGGTCCAGGGACAGCCTCGAGAGTTCTATGGCGTTGCTCAGTCCCACATCGACATCGACGTTGAACCAGCTGTCGATGCCGCGATTGAGAAACTGCACGGCGTAGTAGTAGACCAGCACCAGCGGCAGCACGGCGAGAATGACGAACATCGCCAGCATGCGTGCCTTGAGGCGGGCCCCGGCGATGTGGCCGCGATAGTCGCGCACCAGGCGCACCAGACTCACGCCGATCAGCAGCAGCAGCAGCACCACGCCGGCCGCGTTGACCAGCAGGATCCAGTTCTGCAGACGATCGAACTGGGCGGAACTCTGCGCAGTCTGCGCCAGGAGCAGCAGGGCGCTGAGCCACAGCACCGCGCCAAGCAGCATCAATCCAGCGTAGATGCCCCTCTTCAGTCTTCCAGACGCCATCGGAACCACTCGCTCTCGATGCGCCAGCCATCGGCCCAGAACGCCAGCAACCGCAGCGGGCCCGGAAACTCCCGGGTGTCGAGCACGGCACGCAGGCGAAACTCGTAGCGCTGGTCAGCCTCCAGCAGCGCAGCATCGATCACCGGCAGGTCGATGACACGGCCGAGCTGGTTGAGCGCTGCGAACAGCGTGGCAAACGACTCCTGCTCACCGCTGTTGAGGTTGCGCAGCACATAGCGGTTCGACAGCGCGTGGTACTGCAGCTGATATCGCTGGGTCAACGTAGCGATGCCCTGGTTGGGCAGCAGTCGGCGGCGGCGGTTGACCTCCATCTGCAGCTCGATGGTCAGCGCGACGCCTGCCTCGAGGGCCTCAAGGGCCTCGGCGCTGAGACGATACTGCACGCGTGCGTCGAGATAGTAGACGCCATCGATCAGGTCCATCGTCGCCGAGCGGACCTCGAAGCGACCCTCCACGGCCCTGGCCTCGGTCCATGACACCAGTGCCGCGACGCTCAGCAGCAGCGCGTACAGCCACGTCCGGACAAGCGGATGCGCAGCAGGCGACGGCGGCGAGTGGTCGGACATGGGGTCAGGCGGTCCTTGGCAAGTGTTGCAGACAAGCATAATAGAACCCGTCCATGTTCGTCTCCCCAGTCATAATCTGCCGACCTGGCGCGCAGATAGACCCGCTGCCCGGGACAAGCATGGCGTCGGGATTGCGTTGTAGAAAAGCTGCAATCTGCATCTGATTCTCTTGCCGGAGCACCGAACAGGTGGCATATACCAGGCGCCCGGCGGGCGCGAGCAGCGGCCAGAGCGCATCAAGCATGCCCGCCTGCAGCGCTTGGAGCGCTGGCAGATCGCGCGCCTGGCGCAGCAGCTTGATGTCAGGATGACGGCGGATCACGCCCGTCGCCGAGCACGGTGCATCCAGCAGGATGCGATCGAATGCCCGACCGTCCCACCAGCTTGCGGGGTCGCGCGCGTCGCCCTGCATGACGGTCGGCCGCAGACTCAGACGGGCGAGGCCTCGCGCCAGTTCCGTCAGCCGCGGCGCCGAGATGTCCAGCGCGACCATCTCGGCCAGGTCCGCTGTC
>CAYLNP010000210.1:0-4691 GCA_964384925.1 uncultured Woeseiaceae bacterium | reverse complement strand
AGTGCCAGCAGCAGGTGCTCCACGGTCATGAACTCGTGGCGCTTCTCGCGGGCGTTCTGGAAAGCCTCGTTCAGGCAGAATTCAAGCTCGCTTGAGAGCATCAGACCTCTTCCATCGTGCACAGCAGCGGGTGTTGGTGCTGCCGTGCGTAGCCGGTCACCTGAGCGACCTTGGTTTCAGCGATCTCGAAGGTGAACACCCCACACACACCTTTACCCTTGGTGTGGACTTCGAGCATCACGCGCGTCGCCTTCTGGCGATCCATCGAAAAGACATGCTGGAGCACATCCACGACAAACTCCATTGGCGTGTAATCATCATTGAGCAGCAGCACCTGGTAGAGCGGCGGCTTCTTGAGCTTCGGCCGGGCCTCCTCGACTGCCAGGCCGCGATCGTCGCCTCCGTGCTGGTGCCCGTCATCCGAACCTGCCATGCCCTTGCATACCCTCTCGCCCGCCATCCCGGCGGGCAACATAAACTGTCCATCGATATATGGGGCAGCCCTGGACGCTTTGCAAGCAGGAACTTCCGGCCCCGGCCATGCATCATACCCTGCCACCAGCCGCCGCCCTCGCGCAAGATTCTTCATCACCCATTGAGACAATGCTCGCAAGTTACACTCACTGATGACATTTCTGCTGTGCAAGCTGCTTGTTAGGGGCCATGCCAGCGGCTATGATCATCGCTTCTATGACCCGTCGCGACGGCCGAGGTTCGGCCGCGCGCACCGGAGCGCGGACGCCAGATGCAGCTGACCGAAAGACTCGGGAGCGTGGACGCCCAGGCCACGCTGGCGTGGGCCAACCGTCGGCTGCCGCCATGGGTCGTGATCGCGCTGGTGATCGCCATCGCCTGGCAGGTCGCGCGCCTGACCTGGCTGGTGCTCACGCCCGGGCTGGATCCCGCCGCGATTCCGCCCATGCCCTCGCCGGGCAGCTCGGCACCTGCGACAAGTCAGCCACGTGAATTCGATGTGCAGCGTATCGTCGCAGCCCAGCTGTTCGGGCGCCTGAGCGATGAACCTGCGCCCGTCGTGGAGCAGCCGCAGCAGGTCGAGGTGCCAGAAACGCGCCTCAACCTTCAGCTGCGCGGGGTGATCGCCGAGGACGATCCGGAACGCGGCGTCGCGATCATCGCCGACAATCGCGGTCGCGATGAGCTCTACAGGGTCGGCCAGCAGGTGCCCGGGGGCGCGCGCCTGCATGCGGTCCATGCCGAGCAGGTGGTGCTCAACCGCGCAGGCTCGCTGGAGAGCCTGCGTCTGCCGAAGGAGTTCCCGCCCGAATCCACGCAGCCGCGACCCAGCGGCGTGATGCGTCCTCAGCCCGCCACCTCATCGGTTCGCGATGTCATTTCCGACAATGCTGCCCGCATCACGGAAATCCTGCGCGTACAGCCGTACATGGAAGGTGGCAGCATGCGTGGATACCG
This sequence comes from uncultured Woeseiaceae bacterium, assembly GCA_964384925.1. Taxonomy (GTDB): domain Bacteria; phylum Pseudomonadota; class Gammaproteobacteria; order Steroidobacterales; family PWYM01; genus PWYM01. Next base: position 3,260 of record CAYLNP010000210.1, on the reverse strand, counting down.
GATCTATCCCGGCCGCAACCGCCAGCAGTTCACCGCGCTGGGTCTGCAGCCAGGCGATCTGGTCGTGGAGATCAACGGACAGCCGATGAACGATCCAAGCCGGGGCCTGGAGATCTTTGCCGAACTCGGCGATGCCAGTTCGGTCAGCATCACGCTGGAGCGCGAGGGTACGACGGAGACCATGATGCTTGATACCTCACAGCTCGCCGATGCGGCAGGAGCCACGCAATGATGATGATGCCCGCGATCGCGTCGCGCGCATCATCGGCGCCTGGCCGGCCAGCGCGGGTGCGCACCGGCGCTGGCGTGGCCCGAGTCTTGTGCCTTTTAATCATGCTCGCGTTCGCAGCGCCCGTCGTCCACGCACAATCGATCAAGCCCAACTATCGCGAGGCCGATATCCGTCAGATCGCCGAGGCCGTCAGCGAGGTCACGGGCAGAAATTTCATCCTCGACCCGCGTGTAAACGCCAAGGTCACGATGCTCTCGGCCACGCCGATGACACCGGATGCTTTCTACCAGACCTTCCTGTCGATCCTGCAGGTCTATGGTTTCGTCGCGATCGATACCGGCGACATCGTGCGTATCGTGCCCGACGCGAATGCCCGTCAGTTCCCGGATGCAGAACGCGGCCGCGGCGACGAGTTCATCACTCGGGTGCTGCACCTTGAAAACGTCGGTGCGGCCCAGCTCGTGGCGATCCTGCGGCCATTGATTCCCCAGTACGGGCATCTCGGTGCGCACCCGCAGTCCAACGTCCTGATCATTTCCGATCGCGCCGCCAACGTGGCGCGGATGGAACGCATCATCGCCCGGATCGACCGCGCCGCCGAGGAGGACATCGAAGTCATCCCGCTGGAACATGCCAGTGCCGGTGATCTGGCGAACATGTTGCGCACGCTGGTGCAGAACACCCAGGCGGCGGCCGGCGGCACGCCCATGCCGCAGCTGCTGGCTGACACGCGCACCAACAGCCTGTTGCTCAGCGGACCGGCCGCCGGTCGTCTGCGCATGCGCGCGCTGATCGCGCACCTCGACACGCCGGTCGAGGCCGGCGGCGATACGCAGGTTCGCTACCTCGCCTATTCGGATGCCGAAGATCTCGCCGGGCGACTACAGCAGAGGTTTGCCGAGGGCACACCGCGCGAGGATGCCACCCAGCAGGTGAGTATCTGGGCCGATCAGCAGACCAACGCGCTGGTGGTCACGGCCCCGCCCGGCGACATGCGCGCGATCATGAGTGTCGTGGATCGGCTCGACATCCGGCGTGCCCAGGTGCTGGTGGAGGCGATCATCGTCGAGGTGTCCTCCGACAAGGCCGCGGAGCTGGGCGTGACCTGGGCCATCGACGGATCGGGAGATTCCAATGCGGTGGCGGTGACCAACTTCCCGGGTTCAGGAACCGGCGTCGTTCAGCTCGGCGGTGCACTGGCAGGCGATGTGCCGAATCTCAACGCCATCCCGGAGGGCGTGACCATCGGCGTGGGGCGCATCAGCCGCAGCGGCACCAGCTTTGCCGCGATCCTCAGTGCTCTGCAGGGTGATGCCAACACGAACATCATCTCGACCCCCTCGATCGTCACGCTCGACAACGAGGAGGCCGAGATCAAGGTCGGCCAGCGCGTGCCGTTTCTCACCGGACAGTTCTCTACCACGGGAACCGGCGGAGGCGCCCAGCCGATCAATCCGTTCCAGACCATCCAGCGTGAGGATGTCGGCACGCTGCTGAAGATCACGCCGCAGATCAATCGTGCCGACTCGGTGATCCTGCGAATCCGTCAGGAGATCTCCAGCATCAGCGCCGGCACCGGCGGTGCTGTCGACCTGATCACCAACAACCGCGAGATCAGCACCGCGGTGATCGTCGAGGACGGCGACATCCTGGTGCTCGGTGGCTTGATCGACGACACGCTGCGCGAGAGCGAGCAGCGCGTGCCGCTGCTCGGCAGCATTCCAATACTTGGCCACCTGTTCCGTGCGCGCAGCACGCAGAAGGTCAAGACCAATCTGATGGTGTTCATCCGGCCGCGCATCCTGCGTGACGGGCTCAGCGCGACCATGGCCACCGACCAGAAATACAACTACATCCGCGAAATCCAGCTCGGCGACGAAGGCCGCCGCGTACCGCTGATGCGTGATGCGCAGCGCCCCCGGCTGCCCGTGCTGGACCTGCGCGAACTTCCTCATGCGGATACGGACGCGGACGCCGACGCCGGCGCGGCTGCCGACGGCGAGGATGCGGGCGCGCGCAGTGATGCCGGGCGCGAGGACAATGGCCGCGCGGATTGAGCCCAGTCTGACGGACGACACGCCGGTCGCCGCTGCCCAGCGCGCCCCCAGGCGCCTGTCGTTTGCCTTTGCCAAGCGCCACGGCGTGCTGCTGCGCGACTCGGTGGCCGGCCGCGTCGATGTCGTGCACCGCCCTGGCGTCCAGCCCACTACGCTCGCGGAAATCCGCCGTTTCGCAGGGCTGCCGCTGCATCTGATTCCCGTCGACGCCGACCAGTTCGACCAGCTGCTCCGGCAGGCCTACGAAGGCGGCAGCGAAGGCACCACGAAGATGGTGGATGGCCTGGAAGAAGACATGGACCTCTTCGAGGTCGCTCAGGCCCTGCCCGAGCCCTCCGACCTGCTCGAGAGCGAGGACGACGCACCGATCATTCGCCTGATCAATGCCGTGCTCACCCAGGCCATCAAGGACGACGCCTCGGACATCCACATTGAGCCCTTCGAAAATCGGCTGGTCGTGCGTTTCCGTATCGACGGCGTGCTGCGCGAAGTGCTGACCTCGCGCCGCGCAGTCGCACCGCTGGTGGTCTCACGCATCAAGGTCATGTCGAAGCTCGACATTGCCGAGAAGCGCCTGCCGCAGGACGGCCGCATCAGTCTGCGTATTGCCGGACGCGCCGTGGATGTGCGTGTCTCGACCATGCCCTCCGGTCACGGCGAGCGCGTCGTGCTGCGCCTGCTCGACAAGCAGGCCGGGCGGCTCGATCTTGAACGCCTGGGCATGGATCCGAAGACCCAGGCCGCCACCGACATGCTGATCCATCGGCCTTACGGCATCATTCTGGTGACCGGGCCCACCGGCTCGGGCAAGACCACGACGCTGTATGCGGCGCTGGAGCGCATCAACGATCACTCGCGCAACATCATGACCGTCGAGGATCCAATCGAGTACTACATCGACGGGATCGGCCAGACCCAGGTCAACACCAAGGTCGAGATGACCTTCGCCCGCGGGCTGCGCGCCATCCTGC
>CAYLNP010000209.1:0-4695 GCA_964384925.1 uncultured Woeseiaceae bacterium | reverse complement strand
CCCTCAAGACAGCGTGTCTACCAATTCCACCACGTCGGCATATGTGGTCTGTCGCACATTGACGGGCAAGACCGCCCGCCTGCTTACTCCAGTGTGGGTACCTGCTCTTCGTCGTCTTCCGGCAACGGCGTGCGTTCCAGCTCCGGTAGGTCTCCGGGCACCGGTGCGATGACGGCGTCGCGATCAGCTGCGCCCGAGCCCGGCAGCGACTGCTCCATCAGACTCGGCGCCTCCGAACGTTGCGCGCTGAAAAACGCCAGCGTCAGGCTCGAAAGAAAAAACATCGTCGCCAGCACCGCGGTGCTGCGCGACAGAAAGTTGGCCGTGCCACGCGAGCCGAACACCGTGCCCGAGGCGCCGGCGCCAAAGGCCGCGCCTGCTTCGGCACCTTTGCCACGCTGCAGCAGCACCAGGCCGACAATCAGGGCCGCAATCACCACGTGCGCGACCAGAACTACTGTCTGAATCATCAAAAATCCGTCAGGCCGCAGCGCGGCATATGTCCAGGAATTCTTCGGCCTTCAGCGAGGCACCGCCGACCAGACCGCCATCGACGTCAGGCTGTGCGAACAAGGTCCCGGCGTTGGCCGCCTTGACGCTTCCGCCGTAAAGGATCCGAAGCGAGTCCGCAATTCTAGCATCAAGCACTGCAATCTTCCCACGCAGAAATGCGTGAACCGCCTGAGCCTGCTCCGGACTGGCCGTACGGCCCGTGCCGATGGCCCACACCGGCTCGTAGGCCAGCACCGCCCGCGACAGGGCCGCCACGCCGCAGGCCTCCACCACGGCATGCAGCTGGCGTGCCACGACGTCTTCAGTAAGGCCCGCATCTCGTTCTTCGAGCGACTCGCCCAGGCACAGCACTGGCACCAGGCCGGCCGCCTGCGCAGCAATGAACTTCGCTGCCACCAGGGCATCGTCCTCGGCATACAGGGCCCGGCGTTCGGAGTGCCCGACCAGCACGTGGCTTGCGCCGCAATCCGCCAGCATGGCCGCCGAGACCTCGCCGGTGAAGGCGCCCGAGCCCCTGTGGCTGACGTTCTGGGCGCCTACCGCAACCGCGGATTCGGCCAGCTGCGCCGCGATCTCAGGCAGGTATACGAACGGCGGGCAGATCAGCACCTCGCCCGGCAGTCCCGCCTCAGCGGCCGTGGCGATGGCGCCGACCAGCTCGTGGTTGCTATGACGCGAGCCGTGCATTTTCCAGTTTCCGGCAATGATCGGCGATCTCATGGCAATGCAGGCTTCCGGGAATATTCTAGAGGGTTGAGTGTGCGGCACCGCGTGAGCCGCACCGTGGTCAGCGGCGGATGCGGCGAGAGGATAGACGCAGACCTGTCAGGAAATCAATCGCTCAGGGGTCGCTGCCGCCGCGTCGCTCACCGCTCCCGCGAGCTGTTCAGCCAGTGCCTGCACCTCGGCAGCATGTTCGCCTTCGACCATGACGCGAATCACCGGCTCGGTGCCGGATGCGCGCAGCACCACCCGCCCCCGCGCGCCCAGCGCCGCTTCGACCTCGGCGACGGCTGCCTGCAATGAGGCGTTGGAGTCCACCGAAATGGGGTGCGCGACGCGCACGTTGATCAGCACCTGAGGCAGCCGCATCAGCCCCGCGGCCAGCGACTGGAGCGAACGACCGGTTTTTCGCATCACTGCAAGCACCTGCAGTGCATTGATCAGAGCATCGCCCGAGGTGGCTCGATCCAGGCACAGAAGGTGCCCGGACGTCTCGCCGCCGAGCATGCCGTTGCACTGTTCCAGCATCGCCATGACATGACGGTCACCGACGCGGGCGCGCTGAAACTCCACACCCGCCTGCCGCAAGGCCAGTTCCAGGCCGAGGTTGCTCATCACGGTACCGACCACCGGTCCACGCAGAGAGCCTTCCGCAAGTCGATCCATCGCGAGGATGTAGAGCAGCTGGTCGCCATCGACAACGTTGCCCTCATGATCGACCATGACCAGGCGATCACCGTCGCCATCCAGCGCAACACCGACATCGGCACGCACGCCTGGCACCGTGAGCTGCAGCAGATTCGGGTGCGTCGAGCCACAGTCGGCATTGATGTTTCGACCGTTCGGAGAACAGCCTATCGGCACCAGGTCGGCCCCCAGGTCGGCCAGCACACGCGGGGCCACCTTGTAGCCCGCGCCATGGGCGCAGTCGATGACCACCTTCATGCCATCCAGTGTCAGATCCTCGGGAAAACTCGCCCTGCAGAAATCCTCATACTGGGCGCGCGCTGTGGCGGCGATCTTGGCCTTGCCCAGGGACACCGAATCGCGCGTCGTGGGCGCGGTATCGAGCAGCGCCTCGATGCGCGCCTCGAGTTCATCCGAGAGCTTGCGTCCGTAGCGATTGAAGAACTTGATGCCGTTGTCGTAATACGGGTTGTGCGAGGCACTGATGACAACGCCGAGGTCTGCGTTCAGCGCCTGGGTCAGGTAGGCGATGCCGGGCGTAGGCAAGGGCCCCAGCAGCAACACGTCAACGCCGGAGGCCACGAACCCTGCCTCGAGCGCGGATTCGAACATGTAGCCCGAGACGCGTGTGTCCTTGCCGATCAGCACCGACCCGCCCTCCGGAGCCAGCACCTGTGCTGCGGCGCTGGCCAGTCGCAGGGCGAAGTCCACGGTCATAGGCGCTTCGCCGACACGTCCGCGGATGCCATCGGTGCCGAAATATCTGCTGCTCATCACCTCTCCTGCTGCATCGCCGGTGCCCTGTCCGGACCTGTGAACATGTGCCAGAGGCGCAAGACGTCCACCGTTTCGGCGACATCGTGCGCCCTGATCAGCTGCGCCCCACCGGCAACCGCTGCGAGCGCCAGCGCAAGGGAGCCAGCCAGCCGATCGCCGATCGGACGATCGAGCAGGCGCCCGATCAGCGACTTGCGCGAAAGGCCGACCAGCAGCGGCAGTCCGATGGCCTCGCGGAGTTCCGCCAGAGCGCGCAACAGGGCCAGATTGTGCGCGTCCGTCTTGCCGAATCCGAACCCCGGGTCCAGCAGAATGCAGCTCCGGGGAATCCCCGCTTGCTCACATGCTGCCACACGTTCCACCAGGAAGTCTTTGACTTCCCTTACAACATCGTCGTATTCGGGACGTTGCTGCATGGTACGAGGCTCGCCGCGCATGTGCATCAGGCACACCGCCAGACCGCTACGTGCCGCCGCTTCCAGCGCACCTGGCAGGCGCAGCGCGTTGACGTCGTTGATCAGGCCCGCGCCGGCGTCCGCCGCTTCAAGCATCAGGTCGGGTTTCACGGTGTCCACCGATACCGGCACGGGCAGTTCTCGCGCCAGCCGGCGGATGACCGGCATCACCCGGGCCCGCTCCTCGGCCAGCGTCACGCCAAGCGCGCCGGGGCGGGTGGACTCTCCGCCCACGTCGATCACGGCCGCGCCCTGGGCCACCATCACAGCTGCCCGCTCGACTGCCAGCCCCGGGTCGAGGTAGCGCCCACCGTCGGAGAAGGAATCCGGCGTGACGTTGAGCACACCCATCACCCTGGGTGCCGACAGGTCCAGCACATGGGGCCCACAGGCTATACGGGCCGGCGCTTCGCCCGCCACCGTCGCGCGCGGTTTCTCCGCCATGATTACTCGCCCTTAACGGACGAAAGGCCCCGGTAGGGGCCCTTCGCGTTTCGCCTGCAATGCGTGAACCTTGCCTGCTAGTGCTGGCCCGCGGGCCCACCAATGGGTGGAGGTACATCCGCGCCAGTTTCCCGAGCCTTGGCCGGCTCTCCGGTGCCCGCACTCGGCGGCGGGATGTCCGACTCACCCCATCCCTGCGGTGGCCTGGGCTCCCGACCCTGCATGATGTCCCGGATCTGCTGCTCATCGATGGTCTCGTAGAGCATCAGCGCGTCGGCCATGGTATGCAGAATGTCGATATTGTCCTGCAGAATCTGCGTGGCACGCGCGTAGCTCTCGTCGATCAGCTTGCGGATTTCCTCGTCGATGGTGTGCGCGGTGACATCGGAGACATGCTTGTGGCGCGTGACCGAGCGGCCGAGGAACACCTCGCCGTCATCCTCGCTGTAGGTCAGCGGACCCAGACGATCCGACAGGCCCCACTTGGTCACCATGCTTCGTGCGATATCCGTGGCGCGCTCGATATCGTTCGATGCGCCGGTGGTCACGTACTCCGCCCCGAAGATCAGCTCCTCGGCAATCCGTCCGCCGAAAAGACTGCAGATCTGCGAGCGCAGGCGCTGCTTGGAATAGCTGTAGCGATCCTCTTCGGGCAGGAACATGGTGACACCCAGTGCGCGACCGCGCGGGATGATGCTCACCTTGTAGACCGGGTCGTGATCGGGCACAGAAAGACCGACGATGGCATGTCCTGCCTCGTGATAGGCCGTGAGCTTCTTCTCAGCCTCGTTCATGACCATCGAACGGCGCTCTGCGCCCATCATGATCTTGTCCTTGGCCTTCTCGAAGTCCTCCATCGTTACCAGGCGACGGTTGGTGCGTGCAGCGAACAACGCCGCCTCGTTGACCAGATTGGCCAGGTCGGCACCGGAGAAGCCGGGCGTGCCGCGGGCGATGATGCCCGGACGCACGTCGTCGGACAGCGGCACCTTGCGCATGTGTACCTTGACGATCTGCTCGCGACCGCGCACGTCAGGCAGCGGTACGACGACCTGTCGATCGAAACGTCCCGGGCGCAGCAGCGCAGGGTCGAGCA
>CAYLNP010000208.1:0-4747 GCA_964384925.1 uncultured Woeseiaceae bacterium | reverse complement strand
GGCCCGCACACACGGCATCGGCAATCTCGTTGCTGCTTTGGCGGATGTCGCGGCATACGACCACCCGTCGGGCGTCTTCGAGTGCGGCGAAGGCGTTGCCGATGGCATCGGCAAGCTTCGGATTCAGTTCATCGGGGACGCGGCCGCGGATGTCGTAGGCCTTGAAGCAGGCGGGCTTGCCTTCAAGGATTTCGTCGTGGTCGGTCATGGTGTCGAACCGAGAAGAACTGAGTACATCAGCATTAACTTCCGCCGCCTATTGGTTGTAGAACTGTGCCACTGCAAGGCCCATGGCCTTTGCGGCCTCGCCCATCACGGTATCGGCTGTCGCCAGCGCATCGGCCTCCAGATGCCTGGCAGCAGCCAGATGCAGGGCATCAAGCGTGCGCAGTGGATGCTCGGGATAACGCGCGATCAGCGTGGTCGCCTCACTGTAGCGTGCATCCTCGATACTGTAGATCTGCAGGAAGCCCGCCGAGACGTCATCCACAAAGGCTGCGTAGATCACCGCTTCGACGGCCGAGTCGATGTCGCCCATGCGGCGGCGACGCGCAAGCAGCGAGCGCATCTCAAGTGCCGTCAGGCTGCTCACCAACGCCACATCACAGGCCTTGATGTATTCGACGAACTGCTCCGAATCAGGCTCGGCGACATACCACTTCGCCAGTGCGCTGGTGTCCAGATAAACGCGACCGTCATCGCTCATCGCGTTCAGCGCGAATGAGCTTTGCCGATGAGGTAGTCGCTGCTGCGCGCGCACGCAGATCTGCATGATCGGGGCGTTCGCGCTTGCGGTGTACAGGCAGGATCCGCGCGATCGGCCGTCCGTTGCGCGTCACGACCAGTTCCCCCGAAGCGTCCACCAGTGTGTCTAACCGGCCGATGGAGGCGCGCATTTCGCGGACATTGAGTTCACGCATGATGAGATAGAATCCGATGTGCTGCAATTTTGATAATTGCAGCACATCGGCGTGAGTAAGTCAAAACTCGTGGTCGGCTGTGTCTATCCTTGGGTACCTTCCCGCCCATACACATCCTCGAACCGCACGATGTCATCCTCACCGAGATAGTCGCCCGACTGGACCTCGATCAGGTGCAGCGGCACCTTGCCGGGGTTCTCGATGCGGTGCTTGACGCCCAGCGGGATATAGGTGGACTGGTTGGGATAGAGATCGAAGAGTTCCGTGCCACGGGTAATCCGCGCCACCCCCTGTACGACGATCCAGTGCTCGGCTCGATGGTTGTGCAGCTGCAGGGACAGTTGGGCGCCGGGCTTCACGACCAGCCGCTTGACCTGGAAACGTTCGCCCGCATCGATGCTGTCGTAGCTCCCCCAGGGGCGAAATACCTCACGGTGAAGCTCACGCTCGCCGCGATCGGCTTTCTCAAGCCGGCTCACGAGCGACTTCACATCCTCGCTGCGGGCCAGCGGCACGACCATCACCGCATCCTTGGTCTCGATCACCGCCTGGCCCTTCAGGCCGACTGCGCTGACAAGGCGCCCGGTGGAGTACAGAAGACAATCGTCACAGTCCTCGACCAGCGCATCGCCGATCAGCGCATTGCCACGAGCATCCTTGGCCAGCAGCTCGTGCAGCGCCTGCCAGGAGCCTACGTCGCTCCAGCCTGAGGCCAGCGGTACCATCACCGCGCGCTCGGTATGCTCCATGACGGCGTAGTCGATCGACTGAGAACGGCAGGCCAGAAAGGCCTCGGCATCCGGCCGTATAAAGTCCAGATCACCCACGGCACCGGCCGCCGCTCGCTCGCAGGCGGCGAGAATATCCGGCGCATGACGGGCCAGCTCGGCACGCAGCACCGAGACCTGGAACATCAGCATGCCGCTGTTCCAGTAGTAGCCGCCATCATCCAGAAATTCTTGCGCTCGGGCCGCATCGGGTTTCTCGACGAAACGCTCGACAGCCCGCACGCCGGTCTCGGAACCGTTTGCCAGAATGTAGCCGTAGCCGGTGTGGGCACTGTCGGGCGCGATGCCGAAGGTCACCAGTGCACCGTCGCGCGCGGCCTGCTCACCGGCCTTGACGGCCTCGACGAATGCAGCAGTGTCGGTCATCGAATGATCCGCTGGCAGGACCAGCAGCACCGTGTCTTCCGGCACCTGCGCCAGCAGTGCGGCCAGCGCGACCGCGGGCGCTGTATTGCGGCCTTCAGGCTCCAGAATGACCTTCGGCGTCACGCCCAGCGCGCGAATCTGCTCGGCGACCAGAAAACGATGTTCCTCGTTGGAGACCACCACGGGCGCCGTATCAGTGACCGCGCGGGCACGCTCGACGGTGGCCTGCAGGAAGCTCGAGCGGCCGTCGAGTGCAAGGATCTGTTTGGGGTACTTGGCGCGCGACAGCGGCCAGAGGCGCGAGCCGCTGCCACCGCAGAGAATTACCGGTAAGAGCATTAGGTATGCATCCTTGTGGTCAAGCTGTTCGCGCCCACCAGATCAAAAGCCGTGGAACAGGAAATCCATTGCCGCAGTCACGGACGATTGCTCATTCGCCAGCGACGCAACAGGTTTTGCGAGTATGCGGCGAGGCACTGAAGCCAGCTTGGGCGTCTCCAGTATGCAGTCGTGACCTTCGATGGAAAACACAGGCGCCAGCGTCTGCGGCAATGTGACAGTACCGAACTGATCGAGACGGCGCAGCGGAATCACAACCCGGCTATCAAGTTGATCCAGCAAATCAGCTTGCACGTCCAGCAGATAGGGTATCGACGCCGCATGGACACCGGGATTCCGGTATACCTCGAAGCGTGCCATCAAAAGCTCTTCCAACCTTCCAGAGGCAGGCCCTCGGCCTCAAGCGTCTGATTGTAGGCATCGATATATCCAGCATGCTGTTCGCGCCAACGCCGCGCCTGCTCTCGCCGGACGAATTCCCGGAGGTGGGCATCACAGACCTGGGAAACGTTGATTCCCAGCTCACGGGCGGCCTCGAGCGTATCGATACTCAGCGTCAAGTTGGTCGCCCGTTTGGCCGCCCTTTCGCGAACTTGAGAATTGCTCATAGCCTGTCCATGCGCATAAATCAATGCGCATAGCTTACATCAGCAGCCACAGTGGAGATACGGGTCAATCTGGCGTTGTTGCCGAGTTCTCCCATTGCGGTCGAAATTCGCTTTCGCCTCGCCGGCGTCGACCATTATCTTCATCTACAACACCATGATTCTGAGCGCAATTCCGATCTTACCCCCCCGCCATCTCCGCAGCCCCATTCGCTTTCGCAACCGACAGGCCACGTCCGATGCCGTAGTAGCGAAAACCCAACCCCTCCATCATTTCCGGGTCGTACAGGTTGCGGCCATCAAAAATGACAGGCTCGGCCAGCTTCGCACGAATCAGTTCGAAGTCCGGGCTTCTGAACTCGCGCCATTCGGTCACGACGGCCAGCGCATCCGCACCTTCGAGCGCTGCCTCCGGACTCTTGCACAGCACCAGATCCTTGCGCTCGCCATAGATGCGCGCGGTCTCCTCTCGGGCTTCCGGGTCATAGGCACGCACCGTGGCGCCGGCCTTCCAAAGGGCCTCCATCAGTACCCGGCTGGAGGCCTCGCGCATGTCATCGGTGTTGGGCTTGAACGCAAGCCCCCACAGCGCGATTGTCCGCCCGGCGAGGCGTCCGTCGAAATAGTTGGAGATCTTCGTAAACAGCACCTGCTTCTGGCGCTCGTTCACCGCCTCCACGGCCTCCAGCAGCTCGGCGGTCACCCCCACCTTGCGCGCCGAGTGGGCAAGCGCCTTCACGTCCTTGGGAAAGCAGGACCCTCCGTAGCCTGCCCCGGGATAGATGAAGTGATAACCGATCCGCGGGTCGGAGCCGATACCGATGCGCACATGCTCGATGTCCGCACCGAAGCGCTCCGCCAGGTTCGCCAGTTCGTTCATGAAACTGATCTTGGTGGCCAGCATCGCGTTGGCCGCGTACTTGGTCAGCTCCGCGGAACGCACATCCATGACGATGAGACGGTCGTGATTGCGATTGAACGCTTCATACAGCGACTTCAACAGCTCGGCCGTGCGCGGGTTGTCCGTGCCCACGATGATGCGATCGGGTTTCATGAAATCCTCGACCGCCGCACCCTCTTTCAGAAACTCGGGGTTCGACACCACGTCGAACTCAAGCTCCTTGCCGCGCGCAGCCAGCGCGTTGGCAATCGCCTCGCTCACATGATCGGCTGTGCCCACCGGCACCGTGGATTTATCGATGATGATGCGGTACTCACTCATGTGCTCGCCGATCGAGCGGGCGACAGCCAGCACATGGCGCATATCGGCCGAGCCGTCTTCGTCGGGCGGCGTGCCCACACAGATGAACTGGAACAACCCGTGGGCCACACCCTTGGCGGTATCGGTGGTGAACTGCAGACGGCCGGCCTCGAAGTTGCGCTTGACGAGCGCCTCCAGACCCGGCTCGTAGATGGGAATGCGACCGGCCTTAAGGCCCTCGATCTTGGCGGCGTCGATATCGACGCACAGGACATTATTGCCCGATTCGGCCAGACAGGCGCCCGTGACAAGGCCGACATAGCCGGTGCCGAAGATGGTGATTTTCATGCGCTAGCGCCCCGATGCAGGCTGCCACGGGACCTGTGGCAGCAGAATGAATTCCGCGGGGAGTTTACCAGCGCTGGGAAGGCTTGGACGTGACAAGCGCCCGATTGTCGCTCAGACCGCCGCGCGCTCCACGACCATGCTGTCGTGCAGCGGCGGCTGGTAGCCGTGGACCCACTTCGT
>CAYLNP010000207.1:0-4747 GCA_964384925.1 uncultured Woeseiaceae bacterium | reverse complement strand
CTGGTACAACGCTTCCCGGACAGCGAATACGTGCCCGATGCCATCGACCGAATGGCTTACCTGCGCAATCGCCTGGCGGCCTACGAGATCGCAGTGGCACGCTACTATCTGCGCCGTGGCGCATACGCCGCCGCGCTGAGCCGGGCACGCTACTGCATCGAGACCTATGCAGGCGCCCCGCAGACGCGCGAGGCGCTGGAAGTGCAGATCGAGGCCTACGAGCGGCTGGGCATGCGCGATCTGGCTGCCGATTCGCGTCGGGTGCTGGCCGAAAGCTTCCCCTCGGACAGCTAGGCCGTCACAGCTGCTCCTTGATCAGGCGCGCAAAGCGCTCCTGGATGCGCACGACCGCGCCGCGATTGCGGAATTCTTCGGCATCCTGCTCGTCGCCGTGCTGACAGTCCTCGTCGAAGCGTTCATCCAGACTTTGCGCGATTTCGTTGGATTCGATGACGACGCAGCATTCCTCGTCCTTGTTCATCGAGCGAAAGTTCAGGTTGGCTGATCCGACCATGGCAAGCGCACCATCTACAGTAATCAGCTTGGCATGCAGCATGGTGCGCTGGTACAGCCACATGCGCACGCCCGCATCCAGAAGCGTCTGCATGTGCTGAAAGCCCGCAAGTTGTGACAGTCGACTGTCGCAATAGGCACCTGGCACAAGCAGACGCACATCCACGCCTCGGGCCTTCGCGTCCAGCAGCAGTTCGACCAGCGTGATGTCCGGATTGAAATACGCGGTCACCAGTCGCAGTCGCTGCTCGCTCAGACAGATCAGCCCGCGCAACAGGTTCGCAGTGTCGGTCCATCCGATCGTTGTCGATGCGCGGACCACCTGCACGGGCACCGAGCCTATCTGCTGGTCCGGCGTGGCGACCCTGTCGTCGAAGCCCCAGTCACCCGCCTCGTTCCAGTTGTCGATGAACGCCGCGCGCAGACCGGAAATGGCCGGCCCGCGAATGGCCACATGCGTCTCGCGCCACTCGTCAGGGTTGCGCGCATCCCCGCTCCATTCCTCTGCAATGCCGACGCCACCGGTGAAGCCGATGGTGTCATCGCAGACCAACAGCTTCCGATGGGTACGCTTGTCGACACGCCAGGGCCGGAACTTGGCGAGCGGCCGAAACCAGCGCACCTCCACGCCGGCTTGCGTCATCTGCTCCAGAAGCTCGCGGCGCATGGGCTTGGCGCCGAACGCATCCAGCAGGACCTGGACCCGGGTGCCCGCGCGCGCGCGCGCTGACAGGGCATCGGCGAAGGCCTCCGCGACATCGCCTGTCCAGTAAACGTAAGTCGCGAAATCGATGCGCCGCTGCGCTGCACGGATCGCATCGAGCATGGCGGGAAAGATCTCGTTGCCGTTCTGCAGGATGCGCACGGCGTTGCCATCGGTGAACGGCTGTCCGGTGGCCTGTTCGAGCAACGGCCTGAACGCCTGCTGCCGCGGCAGTGAGGCATCCGTAGGTTCGTGCGTCTCGCCGATCTTCGACACGGTCACAATGTCTCACCTGGCAGCCCGGGGCATCCAGGTCCAAATGGAGAGGATGTGCCTGCTACCCGAAGCCTATTTGGTCGAGGGGCGAGAGTGCAAGCAAGGCTCACCAGTTCGGGCGCTGCCAACCGCGACACACGACGAGTAGAAGCGCTTCGGGCGCGGCGCCCGCCCGAAGCGGTGGTGCCAGCTAGCGACGCGGCTCCTTGATGCGATCCTTGTCGCCCGTGCCCGGCTGCTTCTTTTCATGGTCGTCGTGCTTGTTCTTGTTCCTGTCGCCCACCTCGGTCCGGCGACGTACGTCGGGATCCTGATCCTTGCGCGGATTCTCATTTCGATTGCGTTGGTTTTCCATGATGGTCTCCATTCATGGCGGGGGTCACGGCAGGATCGCCGCTACAACGTACGCTGCAAAAGCCATGCCACCGGGCGCTGGCATGCACCTTGCAGTACTTGCGCACGATTCGGATTTTTGTGGAGACCCGCGGTGATGAAGACAAGGCAACTCAAGGAACTGATTCTGCAATCCCTCGAGCATGAGAAGGGTGGCGTGAAGATTTACGAGACGGCACTGACGTGTGTGAAGTCCAACGGGCTGCGCAAGGAATGGGAGGATTACCTCGAGCAGACGCACAAGCACGTGCAGATTTTGCAAACGCTCTGTCGGGATTTACACATCAATCCCAGGGAGCCCTCCCCGGGCAGAGAAGTGGTTCGCCACATGGGCACATCGCTGGTCAAGGCGATGAAGCTCGCGAAAGAAACCGGCAGCCCGAGTGCAGCAGAGCTTGTCGCCTGCGAGTGCGTGGTACTGGCCGAGACCAAGGACCATGCCAACTGGCAGCTCCTGGAAAAGTGCGCCGAGTCGCTGACTGGTGACGAGAAAAAGGCGCTGACGGCCGCATGCGACGAGGTCGAGGATGAAGAGGCCGAACATCTCTATCACACGATGGGCTGGTGTCGGGAGTTGTGGCTGGACTCTCTGGGCCTGAAAGCCGTCATTCCGCCGCCCGAGGAAAAGAAGAATGTGAAGACCGCCATTGGGGCATCCCGCGCCCGGCAGGCCAGCGAACACGCCCGATAGGTGTGTCAGTAGCCCGAGGTGATCGGGTAGCGCCAGTCCCGACCAAAGGCCCGCCGGCTGACACGCACGCCCGGCGGCGCCTGGCGGCGCTTGTATTCGTTGCGTCGGACCATGCCCAGCACCCGGCCCACGACCTCGCGGTCGTAGCCGCGCGCGGCAATCTCGTCGACGGAGAGATCATCCTCGATGAAGGCCTCGAGGATCGGGTCGAGCACATCGTAGGGCGGCAATGAATCGGTGTCCTTCTGATCCGGTCGAAGCTCCGCTGATGGCGGGCGTTCGATCACGCGCAGCGGGATCACCTCGCCCAGCGTATTGCGGTAGCGCGCCAGCCGGTAAACCAGCGTCTTGCTGCAATCCTTCAGCGGCGAAAAGCCACCCGCCATGTCGCCGTAGAGCGTTGCATAGCCCACCGCCATCTCGCTCTTGTTGCCGGTGGTCAGCAGCATGCGCCCGGTCTTGTTGGAAATGGCCATCAGCAGGATGCCGCGACAGCGCGACTGCATGTTCTCCTCGGTGGCATCCTCTGCCAGTCCCTCGAACACCGGTGCCAGGGTTTCGAGCACGGTGCGGAACATCGGTTCGATCGACAGTTCACGATAGGCCACGCCGAGGATGCGCGCCTGCGCGGCCGCATCCTCCAGGCTCATCGCCGAGGTATAGCGCGAGGGCATCATCACCACCTGCACCTTGTCGGCACCGATCGCATCGACCGCCACGGCCAGCGTGAGCGCTGAATCCACCCCCCCCGACAGCCCCAGCACCACGCCCGGGAAGCCGTGCTTGTTCACATAGTCGCGCGTGCCGGTGACAAGCGCGCCATACACGCTGGGGACCAGTTCGGGCATGGGTGCGATCGGCGTGCCGGGCGCTGCGACATCCCAGCCCGCGCTGCCCGGTGCCAGCTCGACGAGGTGCAGGCCGGCATCGTAGGCGCCGGCACGATATACCACCTCGCCTGCCTTGCTGACCGCGCTGCTGCCGCCGTCGAACACCAGTTCGTCCTGACCGCCCACCATGTTCACGTAGACCATCGGCCGGCCGGTCTCCTGCACCCGGGTGCGCATGACCTGCTCGCGGATGGCCTGGGCGCCGATGCGAAACGGCGAGCCATTGATGGCGATCAGCACATCGGCACCGGCGCGCTTCGAGCGCGCACAGGGACCCGGCTCCCAGATGTCCTCGCAGACATGCACGCCCAGGTTCACACCCTTGACCTGCACCACGCAGGCTGAATCTCCGGCCGCGAAATAGCGCTTTTCGTCGAACACCGAATAGTTCGGCAGCACCTGCTTGCGATAGACGCTGACGATCTTGCCATCGGCAATGAACGCGCAGGCATTGTAGATGCGCGTGTCGTCGTACTCTGGGAAGCCCACCAGCACGGCAATGCCCTGCGCATGCTCGCGCACGCGCTCCAGCGCATCGCTGATGCGCCTGCGCATGCCGGCATGAAACAGCAGGTCCTCCGGCGGGTAGCCGCACAGTGCAAGTTCGGGCAGCAGCACCAGGTCGCAGTGAAGCTCGTCGCGGGCGCGGGCGATGGCGGCCAGCGCCTGGTCGGTGTTGGCGTCGATGGCACCGACATGCAGGTTCTGCTGGGCCAGGGCGATCTTCAGACGCTCGCTCATAGTTGCCGCTCCCGGCCGCTCGGCGGGCACCGATGCCCGCCGGGGATCACGCTGACCGGATCAGCTTCAGGCGCCCAGACGCTTGGCAATCGCGCTGCCCAGCTCGGCGGGCGAGCGCACCGTGGTGACGCCGGCGGCCTCGAGAGCGGCGAACTTCTCATCTGCCGTGCCCTTGCCGCCGGAGATGATCGCCCCGGCATGGCCCATGCGCTTGCCGGCGGGTGCGGTGACGCCGGCGATATAGGCCACCACCGGCTTGTCCATCTCGTGCTTGATGAACTCGGCGGCGGCCTCCTCGTCGGAGCCGCCGATCTCCCCGACCATGATCACGCCCTCGGTGGCGGGATCGGCCTGGAACTCGGCGAGCACGTCGATGAAGTTCATGCCGCGGACCGGATCGCCACCGATGCCCACACAGGTGGTCTGGCCCAGACCGTTGGAGGTGGTCTGGTAAACCGCTTCATAGGTGAGCGTGCCGGAGCGCGAGACGATGCCCACGCGCCCGGGCTGGTGGATGAAGCCCGGCATGATGCCGATCTT
>CAYLNP010000206.1:0-4797 GCA_964384925.1 uncultured Woeseiaceae bacterium | reverse complement strand
TTCGTCGGCAAGAACCTCGACAATGTTGATCTGATCGATGAGTTGACCCTGCCGATGCTGCTGGTTATTGGCGAGGACGACTTCAGTATGAATGTCGAGGCGATCAGCGACGCGCTTGCGCACAAATCCAATGTTGAACTCCGTGTCTATGCCGGCGTCGGCCATTCACCGTTCGTCGAGGCCACGCCCCAATTCAATGCCGACCTCGTGGAGCTGATCAGCCGAAGTCAGGAGGCGCAACCGTGAAGAGAGCGGAACATCTGGCAACAACAGGCGTCTATGGCTCCCGACGCGCGCTGCTCGGGCATCTTGGATTGTTGATGCTGGCACCCGGCGTAGGCGCGTCGGTCGCGGTTGCAAACATGTCCGGCGGTGTTGCCGCGCCAGCAGGTGGCCGCGACCCCGCCCAGCTTTTACGCGACAGCATGCGCATGCGTGGCTCGCCGGACGGTGCGTCCGTCATGTGGGTGTATTCCGGTGTACTGGTGGTCAAGCCGGAGGGGCAGGTCGCGCGCGAGGTCACCAGGATCGAAGGCCTCAGCTTCACCCGCATCACGCCGCGCGATGACGGCGCCTGGGACCTGCAGCTGGAGGAGGTCGGTTACTTCTGTGACCTGGTCACCGGCGAGGTACTCGAGACGCTGGTCAATCCGTTTACCGGCGTGAAGGTCCACCCCCGGCATTATCGTTCACCGCAGCAGTTGCGATTTGCCGGCACCGGGGTGCGACCGGCCATGGAGTTGCCTCCCGGCATCGAATTTCGTGGCGAGGTGACCCGGCTCGCCCAGGTCGGCGGCGTCGTGGCCACTACCGAAGATCTCTATGTGAAGGTGCCCGGCCGGCCGGGCACCGAAGATACGCCAGCCCAGCCTGAACGCATCTCGACTTCGCTGGCAACCTTCATTTCCGCGGCGTCCGATCTTCAGCGCCCCGATTCGGAATGGATCGACTGCACGTTCAGCTACACGACGCTCAACAGCTTCGTCGGCTGGCTGGACATGAGTGCGATACCCGGCGTGCAGAACATGCGGTTGATCGGTGCAAAGTGTCGCACGCACGATCGAAACGCCGTGCCGGCTGCGCTGCGCACGCGCATTGCCGATGACCACCCTGACTTTCTTGCCAAGTGGACCAAGTGGGAGTGATCCGAACATGAAGCGACGCACCGTTCTGCAGGGCTTTGGCCTGGCCGCTTTGCTCGAAGCTCCGCTGGTGGCGTCGGCGGCGATGGCACGAACAGCCACGGCTGCCGGCGCGCTTGATCTCACGACGGCAGCCGGCAACGTCACCGCACTGGCCAAGCTCACGGCCACGCTGGCGCCGGATGGCTACAAGCACGGCTGGTACACCGGCGTGCTGATGGGTGTGGTGCCGGGGGAATCCGTGCGCGAGCTTGTGGGTGTCTTCGGCATGAGTTCCCAGCGACTGGTCGCCGCGCCCGAGCAGGGTGGCTATCAGCTACTGCAGAAAGAGTGCGGATTCTTTACCGACCTCAAGACGGGCGAGGTGCTTGAGCGTTGGCACAATCCCTACATCGACGAAGTTGTCGAGCCGTTCCCCATCGCCAACCCGGCGGTCAATCGCTGGATCCTCCCGATGGTGAAGGAAGAGCGTTTCTACGATCGTGTCGGCGGTGAAGCGGCCGCGCCGGCCGAGGTGCCCTTCGTATTGCCCTGGCAGCGCGCGGGTGATCGGGTGATGCTCGAGCAGCGTTCGCACTTCTGGGCACGGAATCCACTGGACCCGGAGATCTGGAAGCGCGAAAGTAGCGGTCCCGAGATCCAGGTCTCGGACATGATCAGCTATCATGCGCGCTGGAGCGAGCTTGCCGATCCGCGCCGGGAAAGTGTCGATTACTCGGGACACTGGGTGCACGTGAGACCCTGGCAGCCCTGGATGCTCATGGGTGATCACCCCGGTCACTGTCTCTACAGCGCCATGACCGCGACGGCTGAGACGACCGCCGAGCTGCCGCCGCGCATCCTCGCCGTCGTGCGCGAGCGCTTGCCGGAATTCCTCGTGCCGCCTTCAGAAGTTCGACCCAGTGAGCCCAGCATGATTCGCTACATGCGGGAGCGAGAGCCCGCGTGACCGGCGGCTTCGAAAATCACGTGCCGCGCGAAAGGCAACTCGCAGCGATCGAGGACAACGTCGATGCGCGCTTGTCAGCGTTTACGCGGGGCGAAGCGGGCCTTGGCAATGCGGCGATTGGGCTGGCTGACGGCCAGGCGATCGCCAGTGATAAGTACTGCGCTCATGGTGTTGCCGGACACCGCGAGTCTGCTGACACCGTGATCACTGACCCACGCGGAGCGGTGAATCTGCAGGCCGGCAAACGGCTCGAGCTCGGCGAGCGCATCGCCGAAGCGGTAATGCACCAGTTCCTTGCCGCGCGTGGTGTGCACCTGGATGTAATGGTCCGCGGCCTCGACGGCAACGAGCTCGTCGATGCCGACCTGCTCAAGTTGCTGCAGGCGCTGCAGAAAGCGCGGCGGCTCGGGCGCCGGTTTGGCCGGGTCAGTGATGGTGGCCGGATGTATCCCGAAGGCGATTGGCCGGCGGGTCTGACGACGAGCGGTCGAACGGAAGCGTGGCACGCCACAAACGGCCTCAAGGGCGAAGTTACCCGCCAGCCAGCACAGCAGCCCCGGCAGTCCCGCCAGGGTCAGCAGCCAGAGGTAGGTGGGATCGAGCAGCGAACGTTCCATCTCGAAGTAGCTCTCGAGCATGGGCGTCGACGTAGCAAGGCCAGCCCGCAGCAGAAACTCGACCACCCAGGGGTTGTACGTGCTGGAGGCCAGCAGATTCAGCATGTAGCCACCGATCAGCATGCTCCATGGCGCCGGCGACCATGCGCGAAACCATTTTGCCAACAGGCGTGCCAGGAGATCCGACAGCCACCAGCTCACCAGGCAGATGGAAGTCCACAGAATCATGGACGCGGCAAACGGCAGTTCACTGGCCAGGCCCGCCCCGTACCAGCCCAGTGGCAGCGCCATCATCAGCGGAAATACGATGTAGAACGTCCACCACGCCGGCGAACCGAGCAGTGGTGTATGCGGCGACAGGTGGGTCTCATCGCCGGCAGGCAGGGCGGTAGAAATGCTCGTGGGCATCAATGTTTCCATGATCACGTCATGTCCATGACGATAGGGCCAGCCTGTGTTCAAGTCAAAGCTTCATGGCAGTCACTCAGGCTGCGGCCGGAACGGGTCCGCCAGTCAGCGTTGCGAATGCACCACGTTTCCGGTGGATCATGCGGATTGCGCATGATTCAGCGCGCCGAACTCATTGGAGCAAGTGTTGTAGCCGTGCAATAAGACGATAGGGGATTACCGGCTTCAGGCTGGTCACTACGTACTCACAAATGACAGGGGATCGAACGATGTCACCATCAAAATCCAGCAGCATGCGCCTGATCAGCTTGATCTGCGCCACAGGTGTTGCAGGCCATGGGCTTGCCCAGGCACAGGAGCGTGCCGGCGCGCGAGCACTCGACGAGATTGTCGTCACAGCACGCAAGCGCGAGGAGACGGTTCAGGATGCGCCGCTGAGCATCCAGGCCTTCAGCGGCGATCAGGTTGAGATTCGCGGCATTCAGAACATGGCCGATCTGACGAAGTTTACGCCCGGCGTGAACCTCAATACCGGCACGTATCGCGGTTCCTCGAGCTTCTCGATTCGCGGCATGAACCAGGTCAGCGCGGTGGGTGACAACCGCCGGGATCTGGTCACCGTGTTTCTCGATGGTGTGCCGCTCGTGGGGTCGCCGACGACCTACGGCGTCGAGGACCTCGAGCGCGTGGAGGTTGTGAAGGGTCCCCAGTCCGCCCTTTTCGGCCGTGCCACCTTCGGCGGTGCGATCAGCATGATCACAACGACCCCGGATAACGAGTTCAAGGCCCGGGTCAGCGGCACGGCTGCGACGTATGGTGACTACCGTGGTTCGCTGTCGGTGGAAGGGCCGATCGTGCAAGATGTACTGGCCGGGCGCCTGGTGGTGCAGGCTAATACCTTTGACGGCTTCTACAAGAACAGCCTCGGCGGGCGTCTGGGTGAGAGCGAGGGACTCTACTATTCCGGCACCCTGAGCTTCACACCCACCGACAACTTCTCCATGCGCGTGCGCTACAGCGATCGAAGTGACAAGGACGGCCCGGAGGCCACGCCGCTGATCGGGCGTTTCACCGAGCACAACTGCGGACCGTTCCCGGGTTTTCAACCGCGTCCGCTGGCGGGTCTGCCCGCCGGGTTCACACTTGAACAGGCACGTCGCGCCCAGTGCGGGCCGCTCAGGGCCCCGTCCGGCGACGTTGGCATCAATGTCGATCTCCCGGCCAACATAAATCCGGGTGTGCCCTTCAACGACTCGCGTCTGGAGCTGGATACTAAGCTGCTCTCGGGATCTGCCGAGTACGCATTTGCCTCCGGCCATACGCTGACCGCGATCGCCAGCACGCAGGATTACAAGCTTCGCAGGCTCGCTGACTTCGAGCGTGCCCCCGAGGACCGCTACTGGGCCTTCGTCAGGATCGAGCAGGAACAGGACAGTTATGAGCTTCGCCTGGCGTCTCCGCTGGACTCGGCTTTCACCTACATGGTCGGCGTGGCGCGCCTCGAACAGACCTACGACTCGGTCGGCGCCTTCATCAGGGGTACGCTGTTCGGTACCGCACCGCTACCGGATGGACAAGGTGGGCCGGTCAGCGCAGCTGCGCTGAATCCAGCGCGCAACGCATCAAAGACCGACTCGGTGTTTGCCCAGGTCGGCTATGACTTCACCGATCAGCTGAACCT